>JBGAWJ010000069.1:0-8705 GCA_044227605.1 Alphaproteobacteria bacterium | reverse complement strand
GGGGTGGACAAATTTAAATAAAATATTAAGAATACCATTTAATAAAATTAGTCAAATAATGTAATTAATTATTATTTTTAAAAAAAAAAAAATTAAAAAAAAATAATTTTTTGTTTTAAAAAAAAAACCACGACCGGGGTGCGCCGTTTATATGAAATGGCTAACCAGAAAAAATTAGCCATACCCGCCATGGACGTCAATAGCTCTGTCACCAAATCAAAATTTGATAATTTATATGGATGCCGCGAAAGCCTGATTGACGGTATCAAGCAAGCGACAGGTGTGATGTTGGCCGGAAAAGTAGCAGTAGTTTGCGGTTTTGGCGATGTTGGCAAAGGCTGCGCCAGTTCTTTAAGGGGGCAAGGTGCCCGCGTTATCGTAACGGAAATTGATCCTATTTGCGCCCTGCAAGCTGCCATGGAAGGATACCAAGTAACAACGCTTGAGGAAGTGGCCGATAGCGCCGATATTTTTGTGACCGCGACCGGAAATGTCGATATCATCACCCTCGATCATATGCGAAAAATGAAAGACCGGGCCATTGTTTGCAATATTGGGCATTTTGATCAAGAAATACAAATTGACGCCTTAAGAAATTACCGGTGGGAAGAGGTAAAACCCCAAGTGGATGAAGTGGTTTTCCCCGATGGCAAAAGGTTAATTGTTTTAGCTAAAGGGCGTTTGGTTAATTTAGGCTGTGCCAGCGGACACCCCAGTTTTGTGATGAGCACATCCTTTACCAACCAGGTGTTGGCGCAAATCGAATTATGGCAGAACTACAAAAACTATACGAAAAACGTTTTCACTTTACCAAAAAAACTGGATGAAAAAGTGGCGGCCCTTCATTTGGCAAAAATCGGGGTTAAATTGACAACCCTGAATAAAAAACAGGCTGATTACATTAATGTCCCAGTCAAAGGGCCGTTTAAACCCGAAAGCTATCGCTACTAATTATTGCTGCACAATCGAGGGTTGATAATATTCCATTTTTATCAACCCTTTCTTATCAATACCCTGCTTTACCCGCCTGCCTTATCTTTATGAAATACAAATTGGCAATCAGGCAAATTCTTTTTAAAGATTGCTGTTGCTCCTACATTTTGCTACCATTTTGCCAATTCTATTCATTACTTGGCCATAAGGTTATCCCCCATGAATGAACCCGTTATTTTCTGGCTTATGGTTGGCGCCTTAGGACTAAGTTGGCTTTTCCTAGTGCTTCTGGCCATTCGGTATTTTTCTTTAAAAGACTACAAGGAAGACCATCAGTTTTTTGCAACAATTCTTGCGGAACAGGGAAAAGTTTATCTATTTCAATCACATGACGATCCTGCGGCTGCCGATCTTTGGCAACCGGTCTTCAAAACCCCTTCCCTGAACCAAATTGTACCGCCAGCAGACCAACCCCTTCTCATGCAGGAAATACGGAATCACGCAAATGACCAAGCCCCAGGCTTTTGGTTTACAAGTTCCAACAATCGAAGGCTTTTTTGTTTCCTCAGCAAACAGGATAATAATTTCTACCTGTTCCTGATTGACAATCCAACCTTGTCAGATTTTTATCAAACCTTTTTACAGCGGGAATATATATTGAATGATCTTCCCTTTCCGGTTTGGGGGAGAAAGAAAAATTTACAGCTATTCTATTGCAATCAAGCCTACGCCAATATTTTAGGTAAAGACCAAATCTCTATTATATTGGATCATAGCGAGCTGCTGGCGCCGGGGCAGGGTATTAATCTGCAGAAATTAGCAGGACGTTCGCTGGATTTAAACCTTACCCAGTCAGAAAGCCACCATGTTATCATCGGTGGCAAACGGCATTTATTGGATTTTCAAGAAACGCCCGTTTCTGAGGAACGGTTAAAGAAAGATTTTGCAACGATAGGGATTGCTTTGGATGTTACCGGTTTGGAAGATTTGCAAAACCGCTTATCGCAGCAAATTTCCGCCCATGCAGAGATCCTAGAGACGATTGATACCGGCATTGCTATCTACAGCCCTGAAAGCCGTCTGCGCTTTTTCAACCAGGCTTACTGTAAAATTTTAGGATTGTCTGAAAATTTCTTGGGCAAAAATCCCAGCATGGCAGATGTTTTGGAGCAGTTAAGGAACCATCGCCGTATTCCAGAACAAGTTGATTTTGTGCAATATAAGAAAGATTTGGTCAGGCTTTATATGTCGGTTACCGAATCTTTTCAAGAATTGTGGCATTTAAGTGATGGGTCAACCCTGCGTCTGGGGGTTTCCCCCCATCCTTTCGGCGGGGTATTAATGCGGGTTGATGACGTCACGGATCGGCTTAGTTTGGAACGGTCTTATAACACATTAATTGACGTTCAGCGGGCAACGATTGACCATCTCCATGAAGCCGTGGCTGTGTTTGGAAGCGATGGACGCTTAAAACTTGCCAACGCCGCTTACCGCAAATATTGGCAGCCGGAAAATGCCTCCCTTAATCAGACGCCCCATATCACCGAAATTGCCCCCAAGATAGAAGCGGTCTTGTTACCCCAGCCAGGAAAAACCTCAACCATGCAGGCAACGGAAGTTATTGGGTTAATTACCAATGGCCAGTCAAGGCAGGGTAAAGTTGAATTGAAAGACGGCCGTGTTTTCCAATTTAGTGTGGAACCTTTACCAGACGGCAGCAGCTTATTTAGTTATTTGGATATTAGCGATAGTTTCCGGGCAGCGGAAGCCTTACAGCAACGCAATGAAGCATTGGAGGCCGCTGATAAAATGAAAACCACTTTCCTGGCCAATATTTCTTATGAATTCCGCACCCCCTTGAACGCCATTGTGGGCTTTACCGAAATGCTGCAGGCGGGTTATTGGGGACAATTGCCCAAAGCCCAGCAACCCATCATGGGCAATATCATTGAAGCATCCGCCCAATTAACCCAATTGATCGATGATGTTTTAGATGTGACCGCCATTGAAGCAGGCTATTTGGAACTCGCGAGGCATCCGGTTAACCTCCGTGAATTATTACAGCAAATGGTCGATTCACTGCTTCCACAGGCCAAACAACAGCAGATTGTCATCCATTTTCATCCCGCTATAACTCAGGCTTGGATTTATGGGGATGAGAAACGTTTAAAGCAAGCATTAGTGACCATCATCAGCAATGCTATTAGCCGCTCTTCAGTGGCCAAATCAGTCACTATCACTTTAAAATTTGAGCAAGGTTTGTTTATTTTAACGGTCAAAGATCAAGGCAAATTTTTGTCTCCCTTAGAGCAAAAAGCAACTTTTGAGAAATTTGCAGATAACCATGCCCGTAAAAAATCCGGGGCCAATTACCTAAGCATGGCCCTCAGCAAGCAATTAATTGTGATGCATCAAGGCAGTATCTCGCTTGAATCAAATGCAACGGAAACCACCATCACCTGTGCTTTCCCCGCACAAATGCCCGAAAAATAGTCCCCTATCCTCAACATCCCGCTATTGCCCTTGTTGTTGATAAAAGACAGCGGATCCCGGGATTTAAGAAAGTGGACTAACCCCTGAGGTCGTTGAATATTCAAAATGCACCACCTCATCGGGGCGTAAATAGGCCCGGATGGCGTGGGCCGCGCTTGCGGCTTCGCTAAACCCGGTTAATATCAACTTCAATTTACCGGGATAGGCCGCAATATCGCCAACGGCATAAATACCCTGTTGGTTGGTTGCACAATGTTCAGGATTGATTTTTATATGGTGGTGATCCAGCGATAACCCCCAATCGGCAATCGGCCCTAATTGATTTGATAGGCCAAAAAAAGCCAGCAAGGCATCGGCCTTCAAGCTTTTCTGATGGCCATCCAAATCTTGCAACAGGATTTCTGTCAAGAAACCATTTTTACCTTTTAATTCATGTAACTGATAGGGCACCACCACCTCTATTTTACCCTTTTTAACAAGGTCTTCCAATTTTTCTAAACTGGCTGGGGCCGCCCGGAATTTCTGGCGGCGATGGATCAAGTAGGTTTTGGCGGTTAAGGGGCTAAGGTTAATGGCCCAATCTAGGGCAGAATCACCCCCCCCCGCAATCACAATGGTTTTACCCGCAAACTGGCTGGGTTGGCGCACATGGTAAAAAACGCTTTTCCCCTCATATTCCTCAATATTAGCCAAAGGCGGGCGGTTGGGGCCAAATGCCCCCACCCCTGCCGCCACAATCACGGCCGATGCGTTGATAACCAAATTTTTATTGGTTTTAGCCTGCCATTTGCCTTCATCAAATTGCAATTGTTGAATCTGGTGCCCCAAATGGAAAACTGGATGGAAGGGGGCAATTTGCGCCTGCAGTTTTTCGATTAAATCAGCCCCGGTAATCCGGGGATAGGCGGGGATATCATAAATAGGTTTTTCAGGATACAAGGCATTGCACTGCCCGCCGATCATTTCAAGCGAATCAACCACCTGGCAACGCAGCTTTTGCATGCCGCAAGCAAAAACACTAAATAATCCAACAGGTCCCGCCCCCACAATTAAAACGTCCGCCTTATGCTGTTTCATGATACCCGCATTTCTCTTTGTCATTAATAGAAATTGTTTGGTATATTATTCACTGAATTGATGTATAATGTCATCCTATTCTTATTGATTAGAGATTAAGTCAACTCACGGCCGTTTTTTCAATAAACATGTATCCTGAATTTCCTTCTTTGCCGATCCTTAGAAAGTTATCCAGACAAAATCTTGCGCATATAAAAATTTTTGCCAGTCAATTGGCGATTCTTTGCAAGACCAGCGATATTATTGCTTTATGGGGCAATTTAGGGGCTGGCAAAACGACTTTCGCCCGCTATTTTATTCAAACCCTATACCCCCAAATAGGTGAAATCCCTAGCCCCACTTTCCCCTTGGTCCAGGAATATTCGGGGGGGACGGAAACTATTTGGCATTTTGATCTTTATAGGCTTCAACAACCGGAAGAAGCCTTAGAGTTATCCCTGGAAGAAGCTTGGGCAACGGGCATTAGTTTAATAGAATGGCCGCAACGTTTGAAGCATTTTTTGCCAAAAGAACGGCTGGATATCATGATTGAATTTGCTGAAACAGCTGAAAAGCGGCATATTAGCGTATCTGGATCTACCCATTGGCACAAAAGACTAACTTTAGCAGGATTATTCGATGTCTAATCTCAAGGAACGGGAAATAAGCCTTCAGCATTTTCTTCGGGAACATGGTTGGCAACAGGCGCAAAGGATCAAAATTTCTGGGGATGCGTCTTTCCGGCAATATGAACGGTTACACCTGGCGAATCGGCAACCCGCCATATTGATGGATGCGCCGCCACCCAAGGAAAGGATTGATCATTTTCTAAAAATTGCCAAAATACTGTAGGCAATGGAGATATCTGTCCCCGAGATCTTGGCTGTTGATCTGCAACAAGGCTTTATCATCATGGAAGATTTCGGAGATAATACCTACACCCGTTTACTGCAAACAGGCTATGAAGAAAAAAAATTATATCAACTGGCCTGCGATCTTTTGATTCATATCCGTCATCATTCTGATCCCCCCATCCTAGCGCAGTTATCACCTTTTGATTTAAATAAAGTGTTGCGCGAGGTTCAAGTTTTTACGGAATGGTATTGGCCGATGATTCATAAAACCCCTATTTCCGCAACCGGCCTGCAAGAATATGTTAAAATTTGGCAATATATTTTCCAAACAACTGCATCCCCTCATCAAGTATTGACCCATTTTGATTTTCATGTGGATAATTTGATGCTTCTGCCCCATAAACCCGGCATAAAAGCCTGTGGCTTACTTGATTTTCAAGATGCCGTCCAAGGGCCTGCCATGTTTGATTTGATGTCTTTAATTGATGATGCCAGACGCGATGTGGCCCAGGCTTTAGGCACGCAGCTTATTCACAGATATCAATCAGCTTTCCCGCAAGACCACCGGGAAGAATTTGATGCCAATTATGCGCTTTTTGCAGCCCAGCGGCATACGCGTATTCTGGGCACCTTTGTCAGGCTTTTCAAACGGGACGCCAAACCCGGTTACCTGCAATTTATCCCAAGGGTTTGGAAACAGTTGGAATCAGCCTTGGAACACCCATCCTTAGGGCCTTTAAAAAATTGGTTTACAGGCCATTTCCCTGCAAAAATAAGAAACAACCCCTTAAGCTTGAAAGCCTAGCATATATTATGCCGACCCAGTCACCTGTCATACGTACCGCTATGATTTTAGCCGCAGGCTACGCCACCCGGTTACGGCCCATATCAACCCATATGCCTAAAGCCATGGTGCCCATTTTGGGAAAACCCATTCTCGGCTATATCCTTGACCGCTTAAAAGAAATCAATCTGGAAGAACTGGTCATTAACAGCCATCATTTGGCAGACCATTTACACCAATATCTTGCCCGTCAAACCGGTATTAAAATCACCCTAAGCGAAGAAAAAGAAATTTTGGAAACAGGGGGGGGGATCAAACAAGCATTGCCCTTGCTGGGCAATCAGCCTTTTTATGTCATTAATGGCAAAATTATTTGGTTTAATACCAGCCATAACACGTTGCAGCATCTTGCCGAACAGTGGGATGATAACAAAATGGATGTTTTGCTTTTATTACAACCCGCAATCAAGGCGGTTGGCTATCATGCGGCTGGGGATTTTCATTTATTTGCAGATGGCACTGTAAGACGCCGGGAAGACGGGGAGGTCGCCCCTTTTGTGTTCAGCGGCATCCAAATTATCCACCCAAGATTATTTGACAGAAGCCCTACAGGGAAATTCTCTTTGAATGTCTTATATGATCAAGCGATTGCCAACCGACGTTTATATGCAGTCCGCCATGACGGTGAATGGTTACATGTGAGTACGCCGCAAGATATTAGGGAAGTTGAAAATTACCTAAAAGCCACGCATCGGAACGGTTAAGCAATTGAACCCATTGACGACATGACTTTATATTATACCCCACCCGGTTATTCCTCGATCCAATTACTGGCAGATTATATTGCCCAGGAGACGAAGAATGCCCCCTTGTCGATGGCCAAAGCGGTTATTTTTCTGCCCAACCGGCGTTCTTGCCGCTTTTTGCAAGCAGCGCTTTTGGAAAAAACCCATAGTACTGCCGCAATCCTTCTGCCAAGAATTTTGCCCATCCCTGATCTTAATATTGATACGCCTATTCAAGGATTATTGCCAAATTTTTTAGCCACGCACCCCTGGAAACCCGCTTTATCTAAGACACGCCGTGAATTTTTATTGGCACGCCTAATCCAGCAAGGGGGATTTACCGCCGTCGGCAGTCATAATGTACGCCATTCTTTACGTTTGGCCCGTTCTTTAGTGGGGTTTCTGGAAGAAACCATCAACTTTCAGACAAATCTCAGCGAACTTGAAAATATTGTCGATAGCGATTATGCAGAACATTGGCAAAAAACCTTAGTTTTCTTAAATATTATCCGGCAAGCTTGGCCCCAAATTCTAGCCGATGAAGGGGCTATCAACCCAGAAGAATTGCACCAACAAGCTTTAGCAAGCCTTTGTCATCTATGGCGTGCCGTGCCGCCAGCGGATCCGGTAATTGCAGTGGGCATCACCCACACAGATCCCCTGATCTTGCAGCTATTGTCCGTGATTGCCCGTTTACCCAAGGGGGTGATTTTATTCCCTGCAATTGATCTTTTGGCCAGCCCTGGTTTACAGCAAGAAATCCGCCAAGACCCCACCCACCCCCAATATAAAATCCTTAAAATAATGGCTTATTTGAAGCAAGATATAGCTTTGATGCAGCCCTGGCCATCCGCCCCCCCTATACCGCATGCAGAAGGCCGTCATCAATTGCTGCATTTGGCCATGCGTCCATCCGCCTTGATTGGGGATTGGTATCATGAAACTAATTATATTCCCGCCACATCTTTGGAAAACATCCAACTGATTGAATGTCCAGGACTGCGGGAAGAAAGCCAGGTGGTTGCCTTAATCCTGCGTGCAGCCTTAGAAAACCCCGATCACCACCGAATTGCCCTCATTACCCCTGATCGTAGGTTAGCCCTGCAAGTCGCCATTGAATTAAAGCGTTGGCATATCAATATTGATGATTCTGCTGGCCAGTTCCTGCATCAAACTGTCATCGGCAAATATTTGCGGCTGACTGCCCAAATGTTTAATCCCAATCAAAAAACCGCTTCATTTTTAGCCGCCTTGAAACACCCTTTTAGCCATGCCGGACGCAACCGCCAGATGTTCCTGGCTATCATTCGGCAAATTGAAATAAAATTTTTGCGCCAGAATTTCCCTGCTAATCTGGCCATGCTTCTGGAAAGGTGCCGGGAGAAAAAAGAATACAGGCGTTTATTGCCTCTTTTAACACTGCTGCACCAGCAATCCGCGGCATTTGCCGATTTATTTAAAGAGCCTTTGGTCAGTTTCAAAAAACTGGTTAAAATTCATTGTGCATTTGCGGAATGGTTAGCTAGTACCCCTGAACAAGCAGGCACTTCTTTGCTTTGGAACAATGAAGAAGGGGAAACAGCCGCCCAAGTGATTGCCGATATCTTAGAGGCTGATCAAAATGACCTGCTTATTGCACCCGAACAATATGCGGATATTTTAACCGATTTCTTACAGGAAAAAACGATCTATCCAAAAATCGGCTTCAATCCCAGGCTGTTTTTATGGGGGGTATTGGAGGCGCAATTACAACAGGCTGATGTCGTCGTCCTGGCGGGACTTAATGAAGAAAAATGGCCG
>JBGAWJ010000068.1:0-8842 GCA_044227605.1 Alphaproteobacteria bacterium | reverse complement strand
CCGAATTTGATTGAAATATTGCCAGAAGCTAAATTGATTAGGCATGAAGGAATAAAAAATGGGCTGACACGCCTAGGCCCTTTTTCATGCAGAACGATAGAGGATTCATAAATACCTTGAAGTCCGCCGATCCCTGAACCTACCATGACGCCAGTTTTACAACGGTCTTCCTCACTTTGAGGATCCCATTTTGCATCTTTTAATGCTTCTGCAGCCGCCGCAATTGCATACAGAATAAATGGCTCAACTTTTTTTTGATCTTTGGGGGATAAATAGTTATCTGCAAAAAACTCATTAGGGGCATGGCCTATAGGGATCTGCGCTGCTATCTTGCTTGGTAAATCGGCTACCTCAAAAGAATCAATCTTCTTAATCCCTGATTGTCCTTGTAATAATCTTTCCCAAGTAATTTTAACCCCATTTCCTAATGGTGTTAATAACCCAAGACCAGTAACAACCACGCGCCTCAACATTTTTAATATTATCCCTGCTATATAGGGTTAGAGTAGCTATTTTGAGTTTTTCTGGATATAACTAATCGCGTCTTTAACGACAGAAAAACGTTCGGCCGCATCGTCGGGAATTTCACAACCAAATTCTTCTTCAAAAGCCATTACTAGCTCAACTGTATCTAAGCTATCTGCACCCAAATCATCGGCAAAATTTGCATTGTCCGTAACTTTTGATTCTTCAACACCCAATTGTTCAACAATAATCCTTTTTACGCGTTGGGCAATGTCAGTCATGTTTATGTCCTATATAATGTTATGGTTAAAATTCGTCATATGATATTAAAATATTAATTGATATTTGTAACCTTTAATATTTCTTAAAACAATCTTGTTATCCTAATGCAATTTGCTTGATTAGATCAATGGCTGAAATAAGCATCATTGCTGGTTTTACTGAAGTTACCGAAAAGTTCAAGTTTAAAATTAAATCATTGCCATCCCACCATTAATATGGAGGGTCTGCCCAGTGATATAGCTTGCTTGCTCGCTAGCCAAGAAAGCAACAGACGGGCCAATATCTTCGGCTATTCCTAATCTACCCATTGGGATCTGTTGTATCAATTTATCTTTTTGCTCTTGGGTTAGTTTATCTGTCATCGGTGTCACAATAAATCCAGGCGCAATAGTATTAATCGTAATATTACGTGATGCAACCTCTAAAGCCAAAGACTTAGTCATACCTATTAATCCAGCTTTTGCTGCAGCATAATTTGCTTGCCCAGCATTTCCGGTAACCCCAACAATAGAACTGATATTAATGATTCTTCCCCAGCGGCGTTTCATCATTCCTCTTAATACTTGTCGCACCAGTTTAAAACACACCGTTAAATTCAAATCAATAACCGATGCCCAATCTTCATCTTTCATGCGAATAGATAAGTTATCTTTAGTAATTCCTGCATTATTAACAAGGATATCAACTTCTTTTCCCAGGGCAATTTCAGCATTTTTTACCAAATTTTCAACATCGCTACCATGGCTAAGATCAGCTACCACAAAATGGATTCGCTCTTTCAAATTGTCCGCAATTTTCTTCAACGTATCAACTTTTGTCCCTGACATAATAACCGTTGCACCCTGTCGATGTAAGGAGGCAACAATAGCTTGGCCAATTCCGCCGGAAGCTCCTGTTACCAAGGCTGTTTTTCCTTCTAAATTAAACATCCAATTTTCCGCCTTCTATAAAAAATATTAGCTATGTGATTATTTTTGCAAAAGCCATTGAGTAATTTGGCCTATGTCAGCGATCTCTGCACAATTCATAGTGATTAAATCTTTATCAATCCTTTTGATTAATCCTGATAACACTTTACCCGCACCAACCTCAATAAATTGATGAATATTATTTTCCTTCATCGTTAACACCGACTCCCGCCATTTAACCATTCCTACCACTTGTTCTACCAATAACAACTGAATTTTTGAAGGATCATTCACGGGTTTAGCATTGATATTTGCAATAATTGGTTTGGAAGGTTTTTTAAAAGTAACCATCCTTAATGCCTCCGCCATACGATCAGCGGCAGGTTGCATCAAAGCACAGTGGAAAGGCGCACTGACAGGAAGTAAAACAGCTTTTTTAATACCATGTTTGGGAGCTAATGCCAATGCTTTGTCAACGGTGGTTTTCAATCCACTAATGACCACTTGTCCTGGACAATTATCATTCGCAGGGGTACAAATTCCACCCTTTTCCTCTTTTACCGCTTGATTGCAGATCGCTTGAGCTATTGTTAAATCGGCTCCTAATAAAGCGGCCATTGCCCCTATGCCAACGGGTACCGCTGATTGCATGGCTTGCCCTCGAATCTTCAATAATTTAGCGCTGTCCGCCAAACTAAAAACTCCTGCCACAGTTAAGGCAGTATACTCACCCAAGGAATGTCCAGCTAAGAAATCTGCTTTACGGATAACTGGATAACCCGCCTCCTGATCAAGCACCCGCATAAATGCCATGCTAACAGCCATTAAAGCTGGCTGGGTATTTTCGGTTAGCAGTAAGGCTGAATCGGGACCTTCAACAATGATTTTATATAATGGTTGGTTTAAAGAATTATCCACCTCTTGAAAAACTTCCCTTGCCGCAGAAAAGTTTTTTGCAAGCTCTATCCCCATTCCTACAAACTGGGATCCCTGCCCTGGAAAAATAAAAGCCAGCCCCATTTTTTCTTCTCCTTATTTTGATACCCAGCAGTTTTTCAAGTCCAACCATAGGCTGACAAATTAATTAATTCCCCATGAATCTCACAACTGTCCTCCGCTAAACCCAAAAAAGCCGACGCGATATCTTGAGGGGTTTGCAAACGCTCCGGATTTTCACCCGGGAAAGCTGATTTTCTCATATCTGTTCTGGTAGCACCCGGATTGACTAAATTTACCCGAATTTTGGTCATGCTGGTTTCAGCCGCATATATTTTTACCATCATTTCCAGAGCTGCTTTGCTGATAGCGTAAGTACCCCAATAGGGCCTAATTTGAGTGGCCACCGAAGATGTCAAAAATATTGCCCGCCCTGCTGGTGATAACCGTAAAAGTGGGTCAAGCGCACGAATCATACGCCAGTTTGCAGTTAAATTAATTTTTAAAACTTTTTCCCATTCGCTTGGTTCAATTTGGGCAAGGGGGGTTAAGGTTCCTAAAACTGCCGCATTGCCCACCAAAATATCTAATCGTCCGAAACGATCATAAATAGTCTGGGTCAAGGCATCAATTTGATCACTTTTTTCTAAATCAAAAGGTAAAAGAGTGGGATTATGTCCTTGGTTTTTAAATATATCGTCAATTTTTTCTAAAGAACGTTGATTTTTTGAGAGTAAAATAATTTTTGCCCCCGCTTCTGCAAAAACTTGGGCAATAGCTAGCCCAATTCCCCGAGAGGCGCCAGTAATTAAAGCAACCTTACCTAGCAGGCGCTGAGGGGAATTACTGCTATTCATTTGATTCAGACTCTTACTTTACAAACTATTTGACTGATCAGTGGGGATAAAGGATCTAATCACATCAACCCCACGGTCTAAATATGGCTTAGTAAAGCTGTGTTCTAAGAATGCACGATCTTCTTGTGCTGGAAAAATCCATAACGTCAACATGTACAGAAGACAAACAATGATCACTCCCCTAACTAACCCAAAAAACAGGCCAAACCAACGGTCAATAATGCTTGGTGACCCCGTAACCAAAGAATTGCCTATAGCATATGAGATGATGAGGGCAATGATTAAGGTAATAAAAAATACCCCTCCCCATGCTATTAATTGGGCGGCCAAATCATTGGTGATAAAACTTCCAACCATCGGTAAAACCAACGGAGCACCGTAAATAGCAACAACTACTGCTATTATCCAAGCCACAAGACCTAGAATTTCTTTAATAAAACCGACGCTAAAAGCCAAAATTCCAGAAATAATTAAAATAGCCATAACGATGATATCAACCCAATTCATTTCCCTCTCCTTAAGCTAACCCTGCGTTATAAATTTATTTCGGGATTATTCATCAGTTTAAATAACATTCCCAATGTGGCAATTTCTTTTGTTTTAATCAAGTGTTCTATTTCTTTCATTGACCCCTTCGGTTGGGGAGGAATATAGGATGTGTGAAAGCCTAATTTAATTGCTTCTTTTAGTCGGGCATTTATATGCCCAACGCTACGTATTTCTCCCCCTAAACCAACTTCGCCAAAAATAACTAACTTGTCATTTAGAGCTTTTTTAAGGGCCGAAGACATTAAGGCGGCAGCTACAGCTAGATCAGCTGCAGGTTCTTGGATACGTAATCCACCCGCCACATTCAGATAAATATCATATGCCCCAAGCGGCAACTGGCACCGGGTTTCTAAAACTGCCAATATCATCGATAACCTCGAAGGATCCCACCCTACAACAGAACGGCGAGGGGTCCCAAATGATCCAACAAAAATGCAACTGCCTGCAATTGGCAAACGGTCTTTGATAAACAGGGCTGAGGGGTTGAGGACCTCCTTTAAGCCAAGTTCGGTCATTTCAAAAACCCCAATTTCATCGGTTGCACCAAAGCGGTTTTTAACTGTACGCAATATGCGGAATTGGTGATTGCGTTCTCCTTCAAAATATAATACGCAATCGACCATATGTTCTAAAACCCGTGGTCCTGCGATAGCCCCCTCTTTCGTGACGTGACCTACCAAAATTAAGCATATATCCTTTTGCTTGGCCAAACGGATCAACTCAGAAGCACAAGTCCTTACCTGTGCCACGGTACCAGGGGCGGATTCGAGCGCGTCCGTATATAATGTTTGGATTGAATCAACCACCAAGACAGATGATTTAGGCATTTTATCCATGGCTTGCAGGATAGTTTGCAATTCATTGTTAGCGGCCAATAAGATATTTCTATTGCTGATTTCCAGACGCCGCGCCCTCATCCGAATTTGTTCAATCCCCTCCTCACCGGAGATATAATAATAAACCAGTTTTTGTTGTTCGTTATGTTGCGATAAAGCTGCCAACACTACCCACTAAATCATGGAATTCAATATTCTCAGCTTTCGTTTTAGAAAGATGTTTTTTGATTTTTCCTTGCACCGCAATGGATGTTTCTTCTGTAATGGTATTCCAAGCACCGCATTCATCACACTTACCACCCCATTTCCGAAAACGGGTGCCACAATTTTGGCATTGATAAACCATAGCATTCATTTAATTTTTCCAGAACAATTTACGAAAAGATTTGACCAGGCATTTTGATTGGCCCTTCCGCACGACCATGAATGAATTGATCAACATATTCATTATCGGAATGATCCATTTCCTTGACAGAACCCTGCCAAATAACTTTGCCTTGATAAAGCATAATGACCCGGTGGGCAATCTTCCGCGCACTCATCAAATCATGAGTAATTGATACCGCCGTGGCTCCTAATTTTTGTACAGTTTGGGTGATTAAATTATTGATGACAGCACTCATAATGGGATCTAACCCTGTGGTTGGTTCATCAAAAAACATGATTTCCGGTTTTGTCGTGATCGCACGTGCTAGTCCTACCCTTTTCTGCATACCACCAGATAATTCTGCCGGTGACAAATCCGCCACCAATGTATCCAAACCCACTGTTTGCAAATTCTTAATTGCTTCCCGTTTTGCTTCCATCCGCGTTATTTTGGTTGTTTGCAACAAACCGAAAGCTACGTTTTCCCAAACTTTCAAACTATCAAATAAAGCTCCCCCTTGAAACAACATCCCAATCTTTTTTAAATGCTTTTCCCGGGCCTTCCAAGATTTCCCGACCATTTCTTCCCCATCGATTTTAATACTGCCTTGATCGGGTTGAAGAAGACCCAAAATACATTTTAATAAGACTGATTTCCCTGTCCCAGACCCCCCAATAATCACCACCGATTCACCGGGCATAACATCTATGTTTATGCCCCGAAGAACTTCCTTCTTTCCAAAGCTTTTATATAAATTCCTGATGGAAATCTTAGAGGTCAAATTGGTCATATAGCAAAGAAAGCCTCTGTTAAGAAATAGTTGAATATTAAAATAAAAATAGAACTGGCAACAACCGCTTTGGTGGTTGCCATCCCAACCCCCTGTGCCCCACCCTTGGAATAATATCCGTAATAACAACCCATCAATGTGATAATGAGGCCAAAAACCCCTGCCTTAACTAATCCAGAAACCACATCCATCACTTGCAAGAAACCCACCGTATTGTTTAAATAAGCAGCAGGATTAAAGCCCAATTTGTAAACGCTAACCACATACCCGCCCAGCACGCCAATGATATCCGCAATTAAAACCAATAAGGGCAACGTAATCAGGCCTGCGATGATTCGGGGGACAACCAAATATTTCATGGAGTTGGTTGAAAGAGTTGCCAAAGCATCAATTTGTTCCGTCACGCGCATCGTACCCAATTCAGCAGCAATAGCCGCACCAATCCGCCCCGCAACCATTAGCCCCGCCAAAACAGGTCCCAATTCACGGGTAATAGAAACGATGATCACATTGGGGATGGCGGATTCCGCCCCCCCAATCCTTGAAAAACCCGTATAACTTTGTAAAGCTAGAACCATGCCTGTAAAAATAGCAGTTAATCCCACCACCGGTAAGGAATAAAAACCAATTTCGATCATTTGTTTGACAATCAATCGCGGATAAAAAGGCGGATATAAACAATGACCGACAGCTTTCAGGCAGAAGGCCACTAAATTTCCCAATGCTTCTAACCCATTGATTGTTGTTCTACCTATTGACGCTGGAAATTTTTGGATAAACACTTGTGATTTAACCTATATATTCACGTTGATACCGGTTACCGAGTGAAGTTAGCATTTCATAACTTATTGTTCCAGCAAAAGAAGCAACATCATCAATTGGTTGATGAGAACCGATCAATTCAACCTCATCCCCTTCTTGCATTAAATGTTCGGGCAATGAGGTGATATCAATCGTAATTAGATCCATAGAGATCCGTCCGATAATCGGTAATTTAAAATCCTTAAATCGCACCTGCCCCTTATTGCTTAAGCTGCGCAGGATGCCATCAGCATAACCAGCAGCGACGGTTGCAAACCGACCGGCATGGGGATATTGATAGGTGCCATTATAACCAACTTTACAGCCAGCCCTAATTGTCCTTATTTGAATAACCGGGATTTTTAAACTGATAACGGACAACATCGGATTTGGTTTGGCTGGCGTCGGATTGCCTCCCCATAAAGCAATGCCTGGGCGCACCATGTCAAAATGATAGGATTTTCCAAGAAATATCCCAGATGATGCCGCCAAGGAAAATTGGGCAGGATAAGCTTTCAATTGCTTCTGACAATTTGTAAAAATATTCAATTGGTCGATATTTGAAGGATTATGAGGCTCATCCGCGCTAGCCAAATGGCTTAGGAACAAAGCAACAGGAAAGGTTAAATGGGCCTTAATTTCTGTTAGTTGTTCTTGAACGAAACCTAACCGATTAATCCCACTATCGATGTGAATGACCGCTTTTGGTTTGACTGGCTGGTTTTGTAGCCAGTCTTTCCATAGGTGAATTTGCCTTACCGTATTTAATACGGGAATTAATTGGTGCGATTGGAAAAAAGGTAAATTTTTAGGGGATGGGCCATATAAAATATATATCTGCACATCGTTTTTAACAAGGTTCCTTAAGATGATCCCTTCATCAACAGTGGCCACGAAAAAATGCCGGCATCCTTGAAGGTAAAGATAAGGCGCAATTTGATGAATCCCTAATCCATAGGCATCCGCTTTGACAACTGCTGCGACCATAGCAGGTTGGGCCATTTGTATGATGCGCTGATAATTTTGGCCAATGGCCGCAAGGTTAATAACAAGTTTTGCTTTCATTTAACTTTATATTTTATTTTATTTGTCGGCGTTCATTTAAAGGCTGATGTTGACGATCAATATTACCAAAACGGGTTAATGAGCCGTCAAAGAATAATTCTACTGTACCGATTGGGCCGTGGCGTTGTTTAGCAATATTGAGTTCTGCCACATTATGGATTTTAATGCCTCTTTCCTTCCAACGTTCATAGCGAATGTTAAATTTGCCTTCATCTTCTTCATTGCGTTGTTTCGGTTGTTCCCGCTCGTGATAATATTGCTCCCGGTAAATAAACATGACCACATCTGCATCTTGTTCAATGGAACCCGATTCGCGCAAATCAGCTAATTGCGGCCGTTTGTCTTCCCTTGTTTCTACGGCACGACTTAACTGGGAAAGGGCAAGAACAGGCACGTTTAATTCTTTAGCAACCGCTTTCAACCCCCTAGTTATTTCCGAAACCTCTTGAACTCGGTTATCGGATCTGACGGGCCCTGACGATTGCATTAATTGTAAATAATCGATCACGATTAAACCAAGCCCGTGTTGTCTTTTAACTCTTCTCGCTCGGGTACGAAGAGAAGCCACACTTAAAGCAGGTGTGTCGTCTATGTACAAATTTAATTTGTTTAATTGTTTTGAAACTTCAATGATTTTTAGAAAATCATCGCCTTTAATATCTCCACGGCGAATACGATCCGAAGAAATTTCGCTTCTTTCGGCTAAAATTCGGGTCGCTAACTGCTCGGATGACATTTCCAGGGAGAAAAACAAGGTGACGGCACCGGCGGACATGGGATCGACACCTTTTTTATCACCCGCCTCTAGCTTATATGCCTCCACCGCATTGACCGCAATATTCATTGCTAATGCCGTTTTACCCATCGATGGCCGACCTGCTAAGATAACCAAATCGGAGGGATGTAGCCCCCCTAACTTACGATCAAGATCAACTAATCCGGTGGTGACACCAGCAATTTTGCTAGTCCTACTGGCCGCTGCTTCC
>JBGAWJ010000067.1:0-8861 GCA_044227605.1 Alphaproteobacteria bacterium | reverse complement strand
GCAACCAGGTGAGGTGATGGCGTTGGTTGGTGAATCAGGATCCGGTAAATCCGTAAGCGCCCTTTCCATTTTGCAATTGTTGCCTTACCCCCATGCCCATCATCCAACCGGCAGCATCCAATTTAAAGGCCAGGAATTGGTGGGTGCTTCATCCCGTATCATGCAGAAAATCCGGGGCAAGGAAATAACGATTATTTTTCAAGAACCTATGACCTCACTTAACCCCTTACACCGCATTGAAAAACAAATTGTTGAAATGATGTTGGTCCATCAATCTTTCAGTTGGGCGCAAGCGGCCAAAAGATGCGTGGAACTGCTGGAGATGGTGGGTATCAAAGCGGCTAAGCAGAAAGCCCAGTCGTTCCCCCATGAATTATCAGGTGGGCAACGCCAGCGCGTGATGATTGCAATGGCTTTGGCCAACAATCCGGCTTTATTGATTGCGGATGAACCAACCACGGCCTTAGACGTTACAATCCAGGCACAAGTGCTGAAATTGCTCAAAGATCTCCAGCAACAATTAAAAATGGCTATGCTATTTATCAGTCATGATCTGGGGATTGTCCAGAAAATGGCAGACCGGGTTAGCGTGATGAAAAACGGGCAGATTGTTGAACAAGGGGGGGTGCAACAAGTCTTATCATCGCCAACCCACCCTTATACCCAAGAATTGATCAAATCCTACCCGAAACCTAAAATTATCGATGAAAAAAAATCCCAAGCGGTGCTATTGCAAGGCGAGAATATACGTGTTTGGTTCCCGATTCGGCGGGGGTTCTTTCGTCAGGCAACCCAATATGTCAAGGCGGTAGATGATGTTTCTTTCATACTGAATAAAGGGCAAACGCTAGGGATTGTTGGGGAAAGCGGATCGGGTAAAACCACTTTGGCCATGGCGCTGTTGCAGTTAACCCCCATGCAAGGGCGGGTTATTTATCAAGGCATAAGGCTTGATCAATTGCCGGAGCGGCAGCTGCGGCCGATGCGCAAGGATTTGCAGGTGATATTCCAAGATCCTTACGGATCGCTCTCCCCCCGATTAACAGTGAACGAAATTATTGGGGAAGGATTGGATATCCATCAACCCCAGTTATCCGCAGAGCAGAAAAATTACCTGATAGAAGAAGCATTGGAGCAAGTGGGGTTATCCAAAGATTACCGCAACCGCTACCCCCACGAATTTTCAGGCGGCCAGCGGCAACGGATTGCCATTGCCCGCGCCCTTGTCCTTAATCCGCAACTGCTGATTTTGGATGAACCAACATCGGCTTTAGATATGACAACCCAAGCGCAAATCATCGATTTATTGGCGGGATTGCAAATTCGGCATCAGTTGACTTATATTTTTATTAGCCATGATTTGCGAGTGATCCAATCCTTGGCTGATCAATTAATCATCATGCAAAACGGCAAAGTTATGGAGCAGGGCAAGGCCAAAGAGATTTTTGCAAACCCGCAAGACCCCTACACCAAAAAATTACTGGCGGCCGCTTTTGCCTTTGAAACAGATGAACGGCTTACTTAGTTTTGGGAAGGTTTTTGGCTGCCGCCTTTTCTTTGATTAAGGCATAGACAGCGCGCAAGGCCATCGCCTCCCCGCCAACCGGTTTGCCAGGCAGTTGACGCTGATTCCATGCCATCAAATCGAGATGGATCCAGGGGGTATCAGCTGTCACAAATTCTTGTAAAAATAAAGCGGCCACAATGGCCCCGCCATAACTTGATTCCCCTGTACTATGCAAGTTTGCCACCTTGCTTTCCAGCCATTTCCGGTAGGGGCTATATAAAGGCAAACGCCAAAGCGGATCTTTTTGTTGCAGGGAACAATTAATCAAATCTTGGGCTAAGGCATCTTTATTGCAAAAGAAAGCTGGCAAATCAGGGCCTAAGGCTACGCGGGCAGCCCCGGTAAGGGTCGCAAAATCAATCAATAAATCGGGTTTTTCGCTACAAGCCTCTGTTAAAGCATCGCTAAGGATCAATCGGCCTTCAGCATCGGTATCACCCACTTCAACTGTTATACCGCTGCGGCTGCGGATAACATCGAGTGGGCGGTAAGCATTACCCGAAATGCTGTTATCAACCGCTGGTACCAAGACACGCAAGCGAACAGGCAACCCTGCAGCCATAATCATGGAAGCCAGGCCTAAAACATGGGCGGCACCGCCCATATCCTTTTTCATCAGCAACATATTACTGGCACTTTTGATATCAAGACCACCCGAATCAAAGCATACCCCTTTACCTACCAAGGTAATTTTCATGCCGCTTTCCCCCCAACGCATATCAATCAGGCGGGGAGGGCGGCTGCTGGCCCGCCCCACCATGTGGATGGACGGATAATTTTGTTTTAACAAATCCTCACCCGTCAAGCATTGGTAGCGTGCCTGATATTTTTTGGCGATCATTTCTGCCGTCTTCGCAAGCTCTGCAGGCCCCATATCTTCTGCAGGGGTTGTGACCAAGTCACGTACTAGGAAAATTGCCTCAGCTACATATTCGATTTCTTTTTGGTCAACATGATCTGGCCATTCCAAAGTAACGGGCTGCTTTTCGGATTTTTTATACCGGTCATATTGATAGCTGCCCAATGCCCATCCTAAGCACGCATGATAAGGGGAAATGGAAGTAGGGCCCGGGGTTAATTGATAATGACCTTCCGGTAAAGATAAGGGTAGGGAGCTGTAAGCCCATATATCTTCTATCCCCTCGATCCCTAATAAAACCAAGCCGATTTTACCATTAGGGGAGGGCAGCAATACATGTTTGCCGCTTTGTCCCGTGAAATTCTGCAGCCTGACCCAATTTTGGGTGAATTCATTTTGGCTTGATAACCAGGAATCAAAATGAAGCGGGGATAAAGGCAAAATAGGAATGGCTGATTGTTTAGAACCACGGAAATATTTTAACACCTTAAGCACCCTCTCGTAAAAATGACTACTAATTATTTCATATAATAAGTTAGGTCATAAAACAAACAACTTCTTAAGGGGCCTGTCTGCATCTGGCAAGGTACCCGCCTTTGGGCTTGGAAGTGTGGCGTGCGAGTATATGCTATTATATCAGATTTTTGTATGTCCTTTTTTTTAATTCTGGCAAACTGAAAAAATTGGATGAAAAATCCTTTGATATAGGGTCATATTTTCGATGAATTCTGTTTTCTCCCTCCATAAAAAAATATTTCTTATTACTGCGATCTTAGGTAGCGGATCAATTTTGACCGGGTTATTTTTTCGCCCAATTATCCTTGCAACTGAACAAATCTTTTTATCAGAAGTTTGGTGGGCGTGGCAAAACCCCCCTCCCATCAATCATGGTTCATTATCTTTTTTTGGCCAGTTTATCTATGCAGTTTGGTTGATCACAGGAGTTTCGGATTGGGTAACACGCCTGATTGTACCAATTTTCGCAGTTGGCACCTTATTTCCGTTGATGGCCATATGTCGACATTTATGGCCGCAAGAAGCAAAATTGCGTGCTATCTGTTGCATTGTCTGGATGGGTAGCGGCGGCTATATGGCATATGTGGGGGTTATCACCCAGGATTTTGTGACTATTTTCCTTAATCTTTGGGCGACCCGCGCGGCATTTGATTTTTTAGACCAAAAAGGCAGATTGCCAAAGTTTCAGGTCTTGCTAGCTCTCTTAGGCCTTTTCCTGATTTCAGGATGGTATGGATTAATCGGGATTTGCCTGCCCATTTTGGGAGCTTGGCGGATAAAGAAAGATAAAAGCCCCCTTAATTGGCCAAATTATGCAAAGGAGATAGCGGGTCTTTATCTTTTAACCATCACCGTCGGAATTTGGGTTATCTTATTATTCATGGGTCATCACCGCCCTTGGGGGGGATATTACGGCCATCAAGATTTGCTTGCCTTGTTAAAGCGGGATTTGTTTTTATTGCCCTTATTGCTTTTCCCCTGGTTATGGTGGCCAAGATTATGGAGGGTGATGAGAACGGAGCCGAATTTATGGCGTGAGCGGCAAGTTACTTATTGTCTGACGGGTGTGGGAGGCGGGGTGTTGGCAATTTACTTTTTGCCGAAGCAGGAGTTTAGTGCCTTCCTGCCATTATTGCCTTTCATGGCGATGATCGTTGCCAGGGGTTGTTGTTTGCTGAAAGACCGGGTTCGCGATTTCCACGCAATTATTCCGGCAGTTGTACCGTTAATATTGGGAATTGTGGCTTTATTATTTAACATGGTTCCTTTGGCCCATCTGGATGTGGTGTGGTATGAAATGACGGGAACCGGCGGATTGCCAATCTGGCTGGAAGGAACTAGCTGGGGAGCGGGAGCCATATTATTGGGTGGCGGGTATTTAGTTGCCCAAATATCCCCTCGGAGATCGTTCTCCCAGGTGGCGCAGTTGGCGTTCCTGCCCCTTATTTGCGTAGCGGCAATCAATTTGGAGTTCTCTTTTTCTCTAAATAAATTTTTTGATACCCAGGAAACAGCCCATACCATCGCTACCCGCCAAAAACAAGGACAAAAAATTGCCATGATGGGAAACCATAATCGGCAATTTGATTTTTTAGGGCGATTGCAACAACAAATTCCTGCCTTGTTATCTACGAAAGAAGCATTGGGCTGGGCTGTAGGTAACCCGCAAGGATTG
This sequence comes from Alphaproteobacteria bacterium, assembly GCA_044227605.1. Taxonomy (GTDB): domain Bacteria; phylum Pseudomonadota; class Alphaproteobacteria; order JAEUKQ01; family JAEUKQ01; genus JAEUKQ01. The sequence goes on along the minus strand of JBGAWJ010000067.1, from coordinate 4,244 downwards.
ATTTTGATGTATTATGACGGCAACCCTTTTCTGGCCGCCGTGCCGGAATATGTATCCCCGGGGGGGCAATACCGGATTATCTTTTGGTCAGCGGTTAAAGTGCTGGCGACCAACGGAAAAGTATTGGATAATTATCAATGATGGCGTGACGGGTTGATTTTCTTAATCAGGGCTATTATCTCCTGATAGGGGGTTGATGGTAATGGCAAGTTCGGGTTGTCTTAGAATGGATGTATCCTTAACTGATAAAAGCTTGCTTTTGGAAGGAGCAGGAAGATATGACAAAAGTATCGTTTTTTCAAAATCCTTTTCTTTTAGGATTTGACCAAGTTGAGGAGATGATGATCCGCCTGACCAAACAGGCTGGGGAAACCGCTTATCCGCCCTATAATATTGAACAAACCAAAGATTCATTAAAAATTATTTTAGCGGTAGCGGGGTTTTCTGTTAATGATTTAGAAATAAATTTGCAAGACAATCAATTAGCCATCAAAGGCAAACAAGAAGATAAGGATAAAATATACTTACATCGCGGTATTGCGGCGCGACAATTTCAGCGCAACTTTATTTTAGCAACCGGCCTTGAAATTGTCGGGGCTTATTTAGAAAAGGGGTTGCTAGAAATTGAATTAAAACGTCGGCAGCCTGATTTAAGGAAACAAAATGTGCCCATCCATAAGATCGGCGACTAATAAAATAAACCATGAAGGTGTACCATGCAATCCTCCTCTGACAAGCTTCGCAAAATCAGCAAAAATGATTTAGAAAAACTGGGGTTAAACGGTTTAGCTTACATCCGCCCAATCATTGTTGATAACGAAACGGTATTTTCAGTGCATGCCGCTGATGGCAGCAGGCTAGGGGTTGTCCCCACTATGGAAGTGGCGATGATAGGTTTGGAACAAGGCAATCTGCACGCTGTCTTATTGCAATAGGCGTAAAATGTGGAAATTTTAATGCCTGCTGACGGGACAAACGCCTTGTACAATGAAATCCTTTGCGGATTTATTGGAAAAAGACGCGCGCCACTCAAGGATTTTGTGCCTAAGCGGGCGTAGCCGTACTATCCTCGTTTGGGGGGACGGGAAGAAGAGGTTGGGCTGACAACCTTATTTCCGTCCGGATCGACCCAACCAATGTTTCCATCGGCCCGCCGGTAAACCATATTAAGCTGGCCATGGCTATGGTTGCGAAACATAAGGGCAGCAAGGTTGGCCAAATCCAACCGCATGACGGCTTCGCTGACGGACAGCGTATCAATTTTCGCCTCCATCTCTGCGACAATAGCAGGTTGTATGTCTGTACTGGCCTGTTTGTCTGTTTCTGTGGCAGGCGATAAAACAGAATACCAGGCATTTTCGTCGGTTACGGTGCGACGGCGATGGTTTTGTAACCGCTGCTTATAACGTCGCAACTGTTTTGCCAAGTTCTCAGCCGCCAAATCAACGCTGATATAAGCTGTTTCTGCATCCGCTTCTGCCTGGACAAGAATGGATTTGCTGACATGCGAGGAAAGGTGGGCGCGAAATTTGTGTCCTTCTTGGGACAAGGTGACCGTGGTGTCAATTGCTTCACCAAAAAATTTCTCATATACATGTTTTAAACGTTCGTTCACATGCTGGCGTAAGGCGTCGGTTATTTCCAGATGTTTTCCTTTAACAACAACAGTCATTTTGATCAAAACACAATTTAAGGGTTGATAACAAGATAATGGATGCCGTTAACCGGCTTATACAATTGCTTAATGTCCCTCATGGTAAAGTAAATTATGCGCCAGTCAACAGGAATTCGTCCGTGGCCCTAAGCGACAGTCATTTGAATATCCATAAGCTATAGCATAATTAAAACAGGGGAAGCGAAGCGCATAGGCTTATTACGTATTGTTAAAGGCAGTCCCCAAATAGACTTGTCTCACCAATGGATCTTGAATGATTTCTGCAGGCAATCCTTGACGAAGCACTTGACCGCTGTGGATAATATAGGCCCGATTAACGATTTCCAAGGTTTCCCGAACGTTATGGTCAGTGATTAAGATTCCTATCCCTTGCTGCCGCAGCAACAGGATCAGGGAACGAATCTCGGCAATAGCGATGGGATCAATACCTGCAAAGGGTTCATCCAATAAAAGGAATTTAGGATTGCCCGCAAGAGCGCGGGCAATCTCGGTACGCCGCCGTTCCCCCCCGGATAAAGCAACAGCCGGTGTTTTACGCAAATGCTCAATGGCAAGTTCTGCTAAAAGCTGATCCAACCGCTGTTGCCGTTGTTGCCGATTGGAATAAATAATCTCTAAAGGCACCAAAATATTTTGCTCAACGGTTAATCCGCGAAAAATAGAAGATTCTTGCGGCAAATATCCTAACCCCAACTGGGCCCGCCGGTACATTGGCAACAGGGTTATTTCTTTGCCATTGAGCAAAACACTGCCAGAATCTGGTTTGATTAAACCGCTGAGCATATAGAAACTAGTCGTCTTCCCTGCGCCGTTGGGGCCTAACAATCCGACTATTTCGCCTGACTCGATGGCAATCGATACCCCGTGAACAACCGGGCGCTGACGGAATTGCTTGCACAAATTCACGCAACTGAGCGAATTTTTTACCAAAGTGGGGGTTGGTAAAAGGCTTGGTTCAACCGGCAAATTCGTTTCTTTCATTTATTTATTTGATCAAGTAATAAAAGCGTATTGACCCTTTGTGATGATCCGGGGGTGGCGGTGATTGATATTGATTCGTTGGCTAAATTGATCAACATGTTTTCGCCTTGAATTTGATTATTACCTTGGGTGATTTGGGCATGGCCTGACATCAAAATAGTTTTTTCCTGGACGGTATAAACAAGTTGGTCAGCTAAGGCAACGGTATCTTTTTGCTGCAGGCGGACCTGGTGGTCAGCTGTCAACTTTTGAATCCGTGGCCGCCCACCCAAGGATGGGTTTTTAAACGGCAGCAGGAAAATTTTTATTTCATCCGCTGCAAGTGATAGGTTCATTGGTTTATTAGACAAAGTTGGTTTTCCCAACGCTGTTATTTGGTGAATTTCATCAACATATTCAATTTTCCCGACTGCCGTTAAAATATGATCGCCCAGCTTAATTGAAATAATTTGACTGTTCTGGCTTTGGAGGATGAAGGAAGATCGATCAAAATCAATGGTGGCTTCCGAAGAATTTACCTGATCTGCTTCGGACACAAGTTCTACATTTCCCTGGGCGTATAGTTTCCAGATTTCAACCCCTTTCCCTTGTTTCTTATCCCGGTAATAAGCGGTGACCATATCTGCCTTTAACTGAAGGGTGCCTCGCATAATTTTGACATTGCCACGAGCAACATAAATTTTTTCTTGTTGACGAATTTCAACGCCGTTATCCGCCTCAATCGAAAGCGGTTGGTTTTCTAAGCTAAAATCAAAAAGATCTGCCCGTGCTGAATGATAGGGAAAAAGGGCAAGCAGCAAGCAGCCATAAAGAGAATACCGTCTGATCACACTAGAAAACCCTTATCATATTTAATTGTTGATTTGAATGAGGGTTTTCCCATTCAAAAAAATGATATTTTGCCCGCGGTCCATCCATAGGCCGTCGGCCGATAAATTCCCAAATTCGCCTGCCCCGGTTACCCTAGATTGCGTGGTAATCTGATTATTTGCCAAATCGATTTGTAAAGCTGAAGACATAAATTGGATATCTTTGCCTAAATTTATCTGGACATTGTTGGTCAAGCTCAGCATTTTTTCGCTGCGACGGAAGAAACCTTGGTCGGATGAAAAAGACAATCCCTGATCATCCTCTAGCAAAATATCACCGCTTAACCGCTGCAATTGGAAAAGATTGTTGGAGACGTTACCCTCAGCCGACCCCATGACATCGCCGCGTAAAGTAAAGGCGCGGTGATGTTGGTCAGTTCCACGGAAGACGACATCCTGCATCGACAAAAGGCCGCTTTCTTCTCTACTAATGCGGCTTTCTGACAAACGCAAATGGGACGTTTGTAGCTGTTCCTGGGATAACCAGAAAATTGCTGCTCCCGATATAATCCCGAGTACCGGAACACCATATTTTAATAAACGCCATACTAACATAAGGTCCCTACCATCTTTAGTTTTTATAAACCCTCTGTTAAGTATAATCTATCTGGCCCTTTTATACAACCCTTAGCAAGGGTTGGACGAAAAAGGGTTTTAAGCAAAAGCGAGCCGGGAAAACCTGATTGAAGGTCGCCAACGCAATTTTTAAGTGCCGGAAC
>JBGAWJ010000066.1:0-9088 GCA_044227605.1 Alphaproteobacteria bacterium | reverse complement strand
AAAATCCGGCTGTATTTCAAAAAAATCTTCCCCATCCACTATCTTCAGAATCAATTCTTTCATATCATAAGGTTTATTAGGGTTTTTAGGGATAAGAGTATCCAAAGAAAAATCAGGCCTATCCGTAACCTTCGCCGATTTTTTGATGGGAAGGGGATGACGGTTGGATAAAGGCAGAAAATCATATAACCGGCGAACTTGCAATAAAGCCTGGATGTCATGATCAAAAGCTAAATCCGCCACCCCTGATTTGGTGGTATGGGTTGTTGCCCCACCCAATTCCTCATGGCTAACGGTTTCATGGGTTACTGTTTTGACAACATCAGGGCCCGTCACATACATCTAGGACGATTCACGCACCATAAAAACAAAATCCGTCATGGCAGGGGAATAGACAGCACCCCCAGCACAAGGCCCCATCACCAATGATATTTGGGGAATGACGCCAGAGGCTAGAATATTTCGCTGAAAAACCTCTGCGTAACCGGCAAGGGACGCAACCCCTTCTTGGATACGCGCACCACCTGAATCATTGATGCCAATCAGCGGTATCCCAAGCTTTATGGCTTGATCCATCACCTTGCATATTTTTTCTGCCTGGGTTTCGCTTAATGATCCACCAAATACAGTAAAATCTTGACTAAAAACAAAAACCTTGCGTCCGTAAATAGTTCCGTGACCAATCACCACCCCGTCGCCAGGAATTTGTTGTTGATTAAGCCCGAAATCATGGCAACGATGTTCCTTGAACATATCCCATTCTTCAAAGGAATTCGGATCTAATAGCACCTCTAGCCGTTCGCGTGCTGTCAATTTCCCTTTGGCATGTTGTGCGCGGATGCGTTGCTCGCCACCACCCAACCTAGCCGCAGCACGTTTTTTTTCAAGTTGTTCTAATACATCACGCATTCTGATAACCTGTTCTGATGATTAAGGGTAGGCTGTTGAATTGGATAAAAAACCTTTGCCGCGATCCTATTAATTTTTGATGACCATCTCACCAATCACAGGGGAAAAAATAAAATCCCTCCACCCAAATGGGGTTTTCGTTCCTACCAAGGTAAAAATAAGGTGGGGTTTCATTAAAATAATAAACCAAAGAAATAAAAGTCTGGCGATAAAAATGGTCGGAGCGGCGGGATTTGAACCCACGACCCCCACACCCCCAGTGTGATGCGCTACCAGGCTGCGCTACGCTCCGTTATTTTTATCATCGTAATTCCATAAGAGTTTTTTATCAAAATTTGTCAAGCCAAGAATTGCATCATGACGATTCAAACAATTTATTCAGCCTGTTTTTCAACTCTTTTAATCCTGTAAGTACTTCTTTTAGGGAATCAACTGCAGACAGATTTTTCTCTTCATTTCCTTGTGCTGCATTTTGCATAAATGAATGGGCTGGCAATGCAGGTTGCCCAACAGGGCTATTTGCACGAGACACAGGCTGATCAATGGGCTTCAATCCCCGCTCACTTATCATCCGCTGCACACCCTTAATGGTATATCCCTGCTCATACAACAAGCGTTGAATAATCTTCAATGATTGGATATCATCCGGTTTATAATAACGCCGTCCACCGCCGCGTTTAATTGGTTTTATAACGGTAAATTTCGATTCCCAGAAACGTAAAACATGTTGGGGGATGGACAGTTCCTCCGAAACCTCGCTAATCGTTCGGTAAGCAGTTTCAGCTTTATCAAACTTAGCCCTTTGAACCGGTAAGGACTGACTTTCTCGGTTTATCTGAGCCAAAGAATCGGCAACCCTGGGTGATTGGAGCGATCTTGCAAGCTTTTGACGCATTATATTTTTTCTACGTTAAGTTAATTTTATTTTTTAATAAGGGAGATGACCTAAAACTCAGTACTTTCCTAGGTGTTATATAAACTTTCTCGCCCGTTTTTGGATTGCGGCCAATCCGCATATTTTTTGATTTGATTGCAAATGTTCCAAAACCGCTAATTTTTACATCTTTGCCCTGTTCAAGATTATTCGCAATAATTTCGAAAATATCCTCAACCAAGCGGATTGATTCCACCCTGGAAAAGCCCATTTGATAATAAATCTCCTGGCTTAAATCTGCCCGTGTCAATGTCTGTTGAGTTGGTTGGTCTTGATCCATAGGTCTATAAATATTCATAAGCAAAATCAATTACATATTCTTATATCTTCATATCAATCGTTTTTATGAGAAACAAGGATTATTTTTATTAATATCATTATATTTTACCAACGTATCAACGCAGACCCCCAGGTGAATCCGCCGCCTAAGGCTTCTAGCATGACCAAATCCCCTTTCTTAATTCGCCCATCGGCCGTAGCTTCCGCCAAAGCCAGGGGAATAGAGGCTGCAGAAGTATTGGCGTGAAAGTCAACGGTCACAACCACTTTTTCAATCGGTAATTTCAATCTATCACCCACTGCCTCAATAATTCGTTTGTTAGCCTGATGCGGGACCAGCCAATCCAAATCGGCAATAGACAGTTTATGGTGTTCCAAACCTACCCGCACAGCCTGTTCCATTTTCTGGACGGCGTGCTTAAAGACTTCTTTCCCTACCATCTTAACTTTGCCAACCAACCCCGTGGATCCGGGTCCGCCATCAACAAACAGCATTTCCTCATAACGACCGTCGGCAAATAAATGCGTGGATAATATTCCCCGGTCATCGCTTTTCTGACCTTTTAAAACAACGGCCCCGGCCCCATCTCCAAATAAAACACAGGTAGAACGATCTTGCCAATCTAATAAGGATGAAAATACTTCGGCGCCAATAACCAGCGCGTGCCTCACTTGCTGTAACCGGATAAAATTATCGGCCACTGCCAAGGCGTAGACAAAACCTGAACATACCGCCTGAATATCAAACGCAAAACCTCGTTCAACTCCCAATTTGGCCTGAACGGTAACGGCTGTTGCCGGAAAAGTCCGGTCAGGGGTAGTCGTTGCCAAAATAATTAAATCGATGTCCGCTGCTGTTATATTGGCTTTTTTCATTGCAATCTGGGCCGCTTTAACCGCCATATCAGAGGTTTTTTCGCCTTTTGCAGCCAAATGCCGTTGTTTGATACCGGTTCTTTGTTGGATCCATTCATCTGTGGTTTCAAGTTTTCCTGATAACTCTTGATTGCTTAAGATTTTTTCAGGCAAATATCCTCCACAGCCCATAATAACGGAACGGATGGTCATGATTGAACCGCTGGATGAACGGGCGCTGGTTTCATTGAATCTTTAATTAATTCATAATCATGCTTAATTTTATCTATTGCATGATGGATGACCATATTCGCTGCAACCCCTATAGCATTGGCGAACCCAATAGCATCCGTGCTGCCATGGCTTTTAACAGCAACCCCGTTAAGCCCTAAGAATATAGCGCCATTATAGCGACGGGGATCAACCCGCACTTTTAAGGTGTTTAATGCGGGCCGAGCAAATAAATAACCAATTTGGGCAAGAAAGGAACTACGAAAGGTTTGTTTTAAAAATTCCGAGATCAGCTTTGCCGTCCCCTCGATTGATTTTAAGACAATGTTGCCAGTAAATCCATCGGTGACAATAACGTCAACTGTTCCTTTGGCAATATCATCACCTTCAATAAACCCGTGATAATGGCCTGGCAGTTTGATGTTTTTTAATATTGCATGCGTTTCCCGGACAACTTCGTTCCCTTTGACTTCCTCGGATCCCACATTCAATAAACCCACAATCGGTTTACGAATCCCTAGAACAGCGGTTGCAAAAACACTGCCCATTAATGCAAATTGTAAAAGGTTAGCCGTATCATACTGCACATTTGCCCCTAAATCTAACATAACACTTTCCCCTTTCATAGTAGTGAAATACGAGGCCATGGCAGGACGATCGATGCCCGGCAATGTTCTTAATACTATTTTTGACATAGCCATCAAGGCGCCGGTATTACCAGCCGACACCATAGCCGAAGCCTTACCTGTAGACACCGCCTCGATAGCCAGCCGCATACTGCTTTCGCGACTGTTGCGCAGGGCCACAGACGGCTTATCCTCGCCACGGACCACCTGGGTTGTGTGAACAATGGTAGATATATCAACCAGACCGCTGTATTTGTTAAGCAATGGCTGAATGAGACGTTCGTCACCAAAAATCAAATAACGTAAATTGGGAAAACGCCCCCGAGCGATCGATGCCCCCTTGATAACCATCTCAGGAGCATAATCCCCGCCCATTGCATCAAGCGCTATAGTAATAGCATCACTCAAGGGAATTTTGCCTTATTCATTTATTCTTAATAATCAAACATCTATTCCGCTGCGGGTGCAGTCGTTTTCACACTCACCACAGATTTGCCATCATAATGACCGCAAGAGGCACAAATGTGATGGGGTTTTTTCATCTCCCCACAATTCGAGCACTCCACTGCCATCACAAGTGATAATGCATCATGGGCACGCCGCATATTTCGCCGTGATTTGGATGTTTTCTTTTTAGGAACTGCCATAATATAAAACTTTCTAAGATATAATAATTACTCAAGATTGAAGAAATTGTTTGCCATTTTTAGCGAAAAGATTTTTTTTATACAAGCTTAAACAGGTAGTTTGTAAAAAATCTTTTCGTTTCAACCCTTTGGCCTCATGATCCTCTTCATATCCTGCCAGATTATCATACCCTCCTGAAGACAAACAACAACATTTATTATTTTGGTCATAGCTGGTTAACCTTTTATATCAGGGAAAAATTCCCTTTGGCCCGTTGACAATCCATGATTTGGCATTTCGTTAATTTTATGTTATAGGTAGAGACAGGAATAAGCAGTGACCTGAATGCCTAATAACAATGAAAGGTATCCATGATGAAAAAAATATTTCTCAGTTTTTTAATGGTTGTTGCGGTATCTTCGCTTACAGCCGCTTGTACGAGTAACCCTCGCGATAATGGCCAATATAAAGTATTTTCAAGCCAATAATTGAAAGATGCTCGAGATGGTATATATGTTTACCGTCTTGCCTTACTAAGAAAGCCGCATTTGCATTATCAGCGGCTTTTTTATTTGTCTTTATTTATCCATTAATCTTCGATACCGGGATACAAATCAACCTCATCGGAAAACTCCTGCACCACAATTTCTCCGATATCCAGTTCACCGTCGATAACCCAGTTTTTTAGCAGTTCCCGACTGTCTTCTGCAATATTGTCAATGGTATTATCCGTTTCTTTTATGAAGGTAAAAACAAATTCTTTGTTAACTGCTTTAGCAATTGGTTGAAGGGTTTTAACATTTTTTTGTTGGAAATCCGCTACAAGATGGCCTTTGATTTCCAAATCACGTTGGGCAGTATATCCCACAGATAGTTTAGCCTCTAATTTACTGATTTTAAAAAGATCAAACCGTTTTGCTAACAAATTCATCTCGTCGGAATTTGCTTTAATTGTACGTTCCATAGGCTTTTGGTGTAATTGATCAAGCGCCAGCAAGCGGCTGAATTCGTTTTTAATAACCATCTTTTCCTTCCATTTATTTTATATTTTCATACCATTGGCCAAATAAAATTGCCACTTGCCAATTGGTCATCCGTCATATTTTTGAATATCTCGTTTGCGTCTAAGATATAACGATACGCTTTGTCAATCTGTTCGGGGGAAGGTGAGGAAGCGCCAAAAAAATTACGTGTTAATGATTCAAGAAATAAAGATGGTTGACCCCAAGATTGATCATAAGCATGAAACCTGCCATATGCACCCTTCACCATAAATCGTACTTGTTTGCCTAATTTCTTGTCCCCTACCCCTATTTCTTTCAGACTTAGATCAAAATCCGTAACCAAGGAATCAAAAATCCCTTGGCTGATTTTCTTCGCTTGTTGGTTACTGCTATTTCGCAATCTTTGTAAGATTAACCAAGTATGCAGCACTAATACTTCGTATCGCCCGTCAATAGTATCAGGAATAGAAAAAGCTTGATATATTTTTACAGAACGACTTTGCGCTATGATCATTTTATATAAATAACCGATTTGTTGCTGACGAAGGCGGATGCGCCGCCAAAAGTTAATCATTTTTCTTTAACTGTCTGACTATGATGGTTTTACAAAAAATATGTGATGACTTAATTGTTTTATTTATTTCTTCTTGCCTGGATAATGGGTTGAGAGGTATAAGCAAGATAACATCTTTAACATAATTGCACTTAAGGTAACATGAAACAAAAATATTCTTTTCCGTTAACTATATGCACCCTTACTTTAACAAGCTTGTTATCCGCCTGCAATCCCAGGATTGACGTGCGAGGCAATCTTATCGACCCCCAAGATATCGCAACGGCTCAAAGTGAAAAACTTTCAAAGAATGATATCTTAAGACGTTTTGGATCGCCTACCAACATTGCCACTTTTTCTTCAGAACGTTGGTATTATGTGGGTGGCAAGACTGCAAGTTTGGCCTTTTTCCGCCCCAAATTAATTGATCAGCAAGTCGTTGCCGTTGCCTTTGATAAGAACGGTTTAGTTAGCAAAATTAATGTGTATCGTTTAGAAGACGGAAAAATTATTGACCCGGTCAAGAGGACTACCCCAACCGAAGGCCAAGAATTAACATTCTTGCAACAACTCTTAGGTAATTTGGGAAAATTTACAAAACCTTAAAAATTTCGATTGGTTTTTTCAGGGTCAGAATAAGCAATCATCAGGTAATGTTTTTTTTAAATTTAAGAACCAAGTAGTTACATAAAAACCCCCCTTTTTTTTCAAAGGGGGGTTTTCCTACATTCACTAGCAGCTGATTAGCGAGCCAAGACCGCCAACAACAACAAAGCAACAATATTAATAATTTTAATCATCGGGTTAATTGCTGGTCCGGCTGTATCCTTATACGGGTCGCCAACAGTATCACCCGTTATAGCTGCTTTATGAGCAGCGGAACCTTTGCCACCATATTGGCCGGATTCAATGTATTTTTTGGCATTATCCCAAGCACCACCACCCGATGTCATTTGAATGGCTACAAATAACCCCGTCACGATAGCGCCCAGCAACATGGCCCCTAAGGAGGTTAAAGCTTCCGCTTGCCCAATGGTGCCATAAATAACAAAATATAAAACTATAGGCGCCAACACCGGCAATAAGGAGGGAATGATCATTTCCTTAATGGCAGAACGGGTTAACAAATCAACGGCACGCTTATAATCTGGCTTTGCCGTACCTTCCATAATGCCCGGTATTTCCTTAAATTGCCTGCGCACTTCAACGACTACCGATCCGGCTGATCTTCCCACCGCCATCATGCCCATTGCCCCGAATAAGAAAGGCAAAATGCCGCCGATAAATAAGCCAATGACCACATAGGGATCTTGAAGGAGAAATTGTATCGAAAGATTGGGGAAATAATGATGTAAGTCTTCCGTATAAGCACCAAATAGAACCAATGCCGCCAAACCGGCTGAACCGATTGCATATCCCTTGGTCACCGCTTTGGTGGTGTTTCCGACAGCGTCCAAGGCATCGGTCGTGTGCCGAACATCTTCTGGCAGATTGGACATTTCGGCAATACCGCCCGCATTATCCGTGACAGGGCCATATGCGTCCAAGGTCACAATCATTCCGGCCAATGCCAACATGGTCGTGGCAGCAATAGCAATACCAAACAATCCGGCCAAAATATAAGACCCAATGATAGCTGCAGAAATGATCAGAACTGGTAACGCACAGGCTTCCATCGAGATTGCCAATCCCTGGATCATATTGGTGGCATGGCCAGTTGTTGAGGCTTTGGCAATGGAACGGACAGGCCGGTAATTGGTTGCGGTATAATATTCTGTTACCCAAACCAATAAACCTGTGACAAGCAAGCCGATCAAACTACAACCAAATAATTTTAGACCTGTGATGGTGATTGAACCGATTTGATATGGTGTATCAAACCCGAATTGCCACCATAATAATCCCGCTATAAGAATTCCCGATATAATTCCTGTGGCGATCAACCCCTTATACAAGGCTTGCATGATTTTTTGCTTGCGTCCCAAACGGATAAAAAACACCCCGACAACAGACGCCAAAATACAAGCGCCACCAATTAAAAGTGGCAATAACATCATTTGTTCTTGCAACACAGGATCTATAAAGAAAATAGATGCCAATAACATCGTTGCCACCATTGTTACGGCATAGGTTTCAAAAAGATCCGCAGCCATCCCAGCGCAATCCCCCACATTATCGCCCACATTGTCAGCAATAACGGCAGGATTACGCGGATCATCCTCGGGAATGCCAGCTTCAATTTTACCCACCAAATCGGCGCCCACATCCGCACCTTTGGTAAATATTCCACCACCTAACCGCGCAAAAATAGAAATGAGAGAAGCCCCAAAACTAAGGGCAACCAACGCTTCAATAACCTGACGACCGGTTAAATCCTGTTGTTTCAATAGCATATAATAACCAACAACCCCCAAAAGGCCCAAACCAACAACCAACATACCGGTGATCGTACCCGCTTGAACAGCCACCTTTAAAGCAGGTGCCAATCCATGGCGTGCGGCTTCTGCTGTCCTAACATTCGCCTGGACAGAAATGTTCATGCCGATATATCCAGCAACCCCGGATAAAATTGCGCCGACAGCAAACCCAATGGCTACATATTGCCCTAAAGCCCAATAAAGGCCAGCTTCAATGACAATACCAACCAAAGCAATGGTTAAATATTGGCGGTTCAGATAAGCCCGGGCACCTTCTTGAATGGCTGCCGCAATTTCTCTCATCCGTTCATTGCCGGTATCGGCTTTCATAATTATGATTGTCGCATAAATACCATAGGCCAAGGCAATTAAGCCGCAACCTACGATAATACTATAAGCTGTTGTCATTATTTATGTTCTTTCTTTCTTGCCAAATCTTGATCGTTACTTGCTAAAGCAATCAACCTGGTAAATTAAACCCTATCAAACGAAACCTCATGGCTTTTGTTTTCCCCGAGAATTGCCCTCTCGTCAAGAGTGCAAATAAGATTTTCGTTCTTATAATACCATTATTATGCTGAAAGCACTTCTTACCCCCTCATGAAGCAATATTCATCCGAGCTAATTTGAATATATTTAGAAAATCAGCTAAA
>JBGAWJ010000065.1:0-9170 GCA_044227605.1 Alphaproteobacteria bacterium | reverse complement strand
TTTGAATGACACGGTTATTAAATAGGCAGGTTTTACCAAGCCTTTTTATGATTATCTGCCTTCCCGGTACCAGGCCATGAAGCTTGCACTAATACCCAGCAAAATTAATAAATAGGGCGACAAAATATTCGTCTGATCGACACCCACTACTTGATAATTATCGCGCGCCCGAAAGCCAAACCAATTCTTGCCGCCGCTATCCCTATTTTTTTGGACAATTTGCCAATTAAAATCAGGATATTCACTTAAACGGATGATCACCCCTGTAGTTTGATCAACGATGGGTCTTAACAACTGGGGTGTTGAAATAATATCGCTAAATTCTTGTGATTCCGACAGACCATTTGCCACTAATGCAGAAAATTTCTGATCGGTTATCCGGTATAATCCCGGTAATGAAGCAGGAAGACGTAGAAACGCTTTGCCATCAGCGCCAGGAGTTATAAGGTGAGTGGTTTTATTTTCATCCGGCCCCGTTACGTCAATGTTCAAGGGGTTATTTTTTAGGGAACGCCGGACAATTTCTAAATTTCCATCCACAATTTTACCCGTCAGGGATTCTTCCTCTAACTCTGGTTCTTTCATTAACCAATGGGCCAGGCGACGCAATAATTCCGCTTGCGGCCCCCCACCCTCGAAACCACGGGACCAAAGCCAAATATGGTCGCTCATTAATTGGGCCACCCGCCCTTTCCCCACCCTTCTAACAACTAACAATGGCTTATTTTGTTCTCCCGACATTAACACGTCGCCGGAAGGGACATTTACCTCCACTTGCCGGAACCAACGGCCCCAAATTGTTTTCTGTCCATTCGTTTCACCGAGGCTCGCGGTAATAGGGTGGCGCCGCCCAAGTTCTGTAATAGTTGGCATGAACCCTTTTTCAAACAATTTGCCGGTGGGTACCCCTGGTAATATTTTACCAAGCGGCGAGGTTGATAACCCTATTTGCGTGGCATATTGAGCCCCCGATGTCTCAAACAGCGCCCCGCCTTCTTGCACGTATTTCACGATGTTATCAAAATAACTGCGCGGCAATAACCCCTGGCGATAATAACGATCAAAAATAATGAGATCAAAATCCTTTAAACTCTTATCGAACAATTCCTGGGTAGGGAAAGGAATAAGCGACAATTCGTTGGAGGGGGTATTATCTTGAACCTCGGGGGGACGTAAAATGGTGAAATGGATTAAATCCACTGCCGGGTCAGATTTTAATAAATTCCGCCATACCCGTTCTCCGGGATATGGTTCGCCCGACACTAATAATACTCTTAATCTATCGCGAATACCGTTGATTGTTAACGCAGTTTTGTTGTTAATGGTGGTTAATTCCTGGTCAATCGGGTCAACAGATAATTCGATGACATTCTGGCCAATTTGATCAATTTTGATCGTGATTGGTTGATCGATACCGCTTTGGATAAGGATATCATTAGCAGCTAAATTGTTTTGGCGTAAATGCAGTTTAAGGGGACCTGGTGAGTTGCTGGGAAAATCATCTACCCGAACAATCAAGGTAACTTGCTGATCTACAATACTGAAAGCGGGAGCATCAATAATTTTTAAACGCCGGTCTTTTTCCCCGGGTTTACCACTTAATAACAGATGAAGCGGCACTGGTAAATTTAATTCTTGTAATTTTTTGATGTCATGAACCTGGCCATCACTGATGACAACAACGCCAGCTAATTTAGACACTGATATATCCTGCAATACTTGCTGTAAAGCCCCGCCAATTAAAGTGCTGGAAAGATATTGGTTTCCCAATTCCCGCAGGTGAACCACTTTCAGTTCTATCAACCCTTGGTTTTGCTCTAAAATCCTTTTAATTGCCTGTTCTGTTTGAATGGCACGATCTGCCAATCCTTGACTGCCGGAATCATCCACCAAAACAATGGCCGTGCTTGCTTGGGCTAGTCTTTTTTCTTCAATAGATTGCGGATTAGCCAAGGCCAGCAAGAAAAATAAGGCTGCCAACCCACGCCACCAAACGCCTTTTTGCCGTTTGTATAAGGCAAAACCAAGAAAAACCAGCCAGCATCCCGCAAGGATATATATATAAAAATCAGGAATAAGCGGCCAAAATGCTAGATGAAAAGATTCTTGAACAGCCGGTGTCATTTTTCCCCCAATCTTTCCAAAATCGCTGGAACATGGATTTGATCGGATTTATATTGTCCGGTGAGGGTGTATAAGATCAAATTCACCCCAAATCGGAACGACATTTCCCGTTGTTTATCGCCACCCGGAACTACCCGGAACATGGGCCGGCCATTTTCATCATAAGCCCACGCCGCTGCCCAATCAGCCCCCCCGATAATAACCGAAGAAACACCATCATTCGCTATATTTTCATCACGCTCAACCCACATAGATTGGCTACGCCATCTTCCCGGAAATTCGCTTAATAAATAGAAAGTTTTGCCTAAAACATGATCTTTCGGAATAATTTTTAAGGGAGGGATATCTAAACCTGTCGCAATTTGCTGCAACCGCTGTTGCGCTGGCGTTTCCCCAATAGATGCAACCCCTTGGTCCCGCGTGTCAAAAACAATCATCCCGCCGGTACGTAAATACTGGTTTAAACGGCGACGGGCATTTTCACTGGGAATAGCATGTTCAGCCACAACCGGCCAGTATATAAAGGGATAAAAAGACAATTCGTCTTTTTCAGGATCAAGAGCGACAGGCTCTCCCAAAACAACCGACGTTCTGCTGTTAACAATTGCCGACAAGGTTGCTAATCCACGCTGACTGGTACGGTCAATTTCGGTAATACCGCTTTTGATGTAGGCGAGACGCGTGATTTTGGTTAAATCAATAATTGTTTTATCGTTTAAACCCGGCATGCGTGGAACAGTTTGCGTATATCCTGGGGTGGAAATCAGTGCAAATCCAACCATTATCAAGGCGAATAATGCTAATTGTGCTGGCATCCTTCGATTTATTCCCGGTCTTAGAACTGCTAAAGAAACCAATAAATCTAGTAAGAACAGCAAACAAACAAGCGTCAGTAAATAGGGTTTAAAATCTATGCTTTCTTGCGGGGCCGATATTTCCCCTGCACTCATTCCTTCAATTGTTGGTAAAATTTTATATTGATGCACGGCAGAACCCAAATTTAACGCCCGTTGAACATTTTGCCGTCCGTAAAAACCTGGCGGATGCTGCCAATCAATTTTTGCTTCATTAAAAACCTCAGGACTAGCCGATAGCACCTGAGCAGACGGCAGGGTTAAATTACCCCACCCATCTAAAACCTGGCGGGGTGGCAAGGTTTCCATGGTTATTACCACTCCACCCGTACCGGTTGAAATATCCAGAATTTTTTGTAACATTTGGACAAAAAGCCCTGATAAAGCAAAATTTGACCAGTCGGGATTAGCGGTTGTGTGGACCAAAATAATCCGTCCCTTCCCCATGATTTCCTGGGTAACTAAGGGGGTTCCATCTTCTAATCTGGCCCAAGTTTTAGAGGTTAGCTGCGTATCCGGCTCTGCCAATATTTGGCGTAGAACAACTATGTCTTGAGGAACGGCTAAACCTTGGAAGGGACTATTGTTTGGAAAGGGTGATAATCTGGCTGGCGATGACCATGATAACGCTCCCCCTAAACTACGATCCCGCACCCTTAATCTGACTGGCAAAAGACTATCGGCGTTCTGTGCCAATCTAGGGCCTGCAAAACGCAATAAAGTACCGCCATTTTTAATCCATTCAGACATGTTTTGTTCGTCGGAGGGGTTAAGTTTCCCCACATCCACCAAAATCAGTAATGATAAAGGCCGCTCTAGAAGTTTACTGATTTCTTCAGCAACCCTTACCTCACTATAGGGGCTTAAAGCTTTTTGGACATAATAGGTATCGGATAACAAGGGTTGGCTTGCTGAAAGGGCTCCGGTCGATAAAATCCCTACGGGCTTAATTTTTGATTGGTCATCAATTAATAAGGTTGCCCCGGCCTGAGATTGTCCTACCACAACAATTCGTTGCAAACGGTTTCTAAGCTCACTCGGTAAACCCACTTTGATCAGCGCTTGATTATTGTCAGCAAATTGTCCTGTTTCGCTAAAAAGCACCGAAGCCTGGTTATCATAACCAACGATTTTGACATTGGCATTCGCTTCAACAGAAGGGCGGATAACCACCACATTCATACTATCCGCTGAAAATTCCGCTTTTTGGATTAATAGCGGTAAATTTTCCTCGTTGGGTATAAAGAAATGCACCTCCCCCAGTTTGATCAAATAATCAGCAAATGCCTGATCAACACTATCTTCCTGATGAACATTTAAAAGGCCATTGCTATACCAAAAAATATTAGGTGTTCCTTCATACGCAATCTGCTCTAGAGTGGTTTTAACTTTTTGTCGCTCGATAAACCAAGATTGGGGCTGTAGCGTATTTAAAAAAGTTTTGGCCTGAACGGCCGAAAAAAAAGAGGGGCTAAACCCTTGGTCAATCGACGCGGTAGGGATTAATAATACTTCTTTTTGCTCCTGTTCCGCCTTTACTAAAAGATCAGAAATTTTCTGGCGATAGTCATTCCAGGAAGGCGCTATGGACCAGTCATTATCCACAATAACAATCACTGGCCCGGTTTGTTTAAATAGTTGCCGATTTTTCCAAATCGGCTGGGACAGGCCAATAATAAAAAATCCTGCTATCAGTAACCTAAGCAGTAATAACCACCAAGGAGTTTGTGCTGAAGTTTTTTCCTGTTTATCTAAACCCAACAGAAAAATAAGGGCGGGAAAACGAAGGTAACGAGGCCTAGGTGGCAGAAAACGCATAAGCCACCACAAAACAGGCAAAGAAATCAGCCCGACCAACACCCAGGGGTATAAAAAACTAATATTTTCTAGGCCAAACATCTGTTCTAGCTTTTCCCTTGTTTATTCAACAACCCATATAAGGCGATTAAAGTGGCAACTGCCGGTTTATTGGTATGGCTATGTAAAAAACTCCACCCTAAAGAACGACAGGTATTTTCTAATTCCAAGCGGTGGGCAAGCAAGCGATGCCGGTAAAGGGTACGTATAGACTGGGTTTTTTCAATCAAGATTTTTTGATTATCCTCAAGCCCCTGGAAAAGGATCCGGCCTTGCCAATCAAATTCTTCTTCGGTTGGATCCAAGATTTGTAACAAACATCCTTGCCCGCTTCGTTTGGCAAAATTAAGGATATTTTGTTCGAAAATTGCCGTGGGAAGAAAAAAATCACTGATCATGACCAGGCGGCTATTACTGGATAAAGCGTCGATATTAGGAAGCGAATCAGATAGTGCCGTCCGCTGGGTAATTAGATGGGCCGCCATGAGATTAACCGTGGAACGGGCGGATGAGGGCGTCATTTCACTCCCTATCAATCCAACCCTTTCGCCCGCTTTTGTCAATAAAATAACCAGGGCCAACAGCAAAATTTCTGCCCGGTACATTTTTTCTGGCCAAGCAGAATTCGAAGAAAACTGCATGGATAAAGAATGGTCACACCATAACCAGACAGTCTGGGGAATTTCCCATTCCCGTTGTTTAATATAAACTTGATCGCTTTTAGCTGAACGGCGCCAATCGATTGAACGGGCCGCATCCCCTTGCTGATATTGGCGGTATTGCCAAAATTCTTCGCCAGGACCCGCGCGGTGCCGACCATGGATGCCCTGGGCCACCACATCCGCCACCCGTTGCGCTGATAAAACAAGCGATGGCAATGTAGCCGCTATATCTTGGGCTTGTTCTTTTATTTCCAGCGATTGGACAGGATTAGCCATTAATTCTCAATCCGCTGACATAAGATATTAATAATCTGATCAAGACCCATTCCATCAGAACGAGCCGTAAAATTCAAGGCCATCCGATGACGGAGGATGGGTTTTGCCAAAGCTACAATATCTTCAAAATTGGGGGCATATCTGCCCTCCAGCAACGCGCGGGCACGGCAAGCCAACATTAAAGCCTGGGTGGCACGTGGTCCTGGCCCCCAAGCAACATATTTCTTAATTTCCTCAATATTGCTACTATCGGGACGCCCGTTACGAACAATATTCAAGATTGTTTCCACCAACTGGTCTCCGACGGGTATTTGTCTTACCAGGCGTTGGGCCTCTAATAAATCATCCGTACTTAAAACCTGTTGGGCTGGGGCTTCACTGGCACCTGTGGTGGCTAATAACATTAATTTTTCTGCTGCGCGGTCTGGGTAATTAATATCAACCTGCAATAGAAACCTGTCCAATTGGGCCTCAGGTAACGGGTAAGTCCCCTCTTGCTCAATGGGGTTCTGGGTTGCCATGACATGAAACGGTTTCGGCAAATCATGATATAATCCCGCTACGGAAATCCTTTTTTCCTGCATCGCTTGCAATAATGCTGATTGTGTCCTGGGACTGGCCCGGTTAATTTCGTCTGCCATAAGTAATTGGGCAAAAACTGGGCCCGGCACAAAACGAAAACTTTTTTCGCCCGTGGTTGATTGATCTAAAATTTCTGAACCTAAAATATCTGCTGGCATCAAATCCGGGGTACATTGGATACGTTTTTCTTGCAGACCTAAAACTTTCCCCAACGTTTCAACCAATTTTGTTTTGGCCAAACCCGGCAACCCGATCAATAATAAATGCCCGCCAGAAAGAATACTGATCATTGATTCTTCAATGACCCGCGATTGCCCAAAAATAACCTTGGATACAGCCAGCTTGGCCTGCTGAATTTTTTGACTTACCGTATCAACAGATTTAGTCACGGTTTGATTATTGCTAGTGCTATTTACAGAAATTGTCATTTGATAATCCATCTATGCTGTATAATTCGTTTCAATAAGAATTTTTAAAGAAAAATTTTATCAATTACTATCCTTATACAGGAAAAATGATAAAATTACAAAGCTGCTTTTCGGGTAGTGTCTCAGTTTGAATTAAATTCTGTTAATTGAATGATTTCTTCTAGTGACCAAACATGTTTTGATATTCCAGCCGCCATGGCTGGGGTTATTCTAAGCGTTTTATGAATTCTTGCAAAGTTATAATACATGAAATGCAAGGCAACCGCATAAGCATGGTTTTCAATTTTCTTAGAAAACCCGTTGGTTTTACGTGTAAACCGCCGCATCGACATACGCATAGTTAAATTCTGGCGCTCAACAAGGCTTGTGTTGATGTGACGAAAATCCGGTTTACCAAGGACCTTGCGTTGATTGGTTCCAAGAACATGGTTGCCGGAGACTGAGGCTTCACCCTGTGCATTCCCATAGATCTTTACCAACATGGCATAATCAATATTGTCGCGATACAATCCTTCAACGGCTTCTAGATAAGGTTTAAAACCATCTGATGTTAGCTGAAACCTGCCAGGGATGCGTTCCGCCAGATCGGCAATAAATGTCTTTGCGTGTTCGGCATCACGCTTGCCTACCAGCCATGTTGGAACAAGCTTGGTATCAGGACATAGAGATGTCCAAGTATACACGTCACCTGCGCCTTGAGGGGCGTTTTGGGCTGCTTCTAAATTTTTGGCTTTGGCGTAGCAAAAAGACCAGATTTCATCTACTTGGATACGTTGGCAATTTAGGTTTTGGAAGATTTTATCCTGATATTCAGCGCAAGCCTTGCCAATATCAATTAACAGCTTGGTAACTGTATTTATGGAAACATCAACTAATCTGCTGGTGGAACGCAAGCTATTCCCTTCAACTAAGAAATTAATAATCTGGATACGTTTAAATAAGACCAGCTTGTTCATGTATGCACAATAATTTAACTGCTTAATTAGTCAAGCATATAATTCAATTTAACGCATGGCGTTAATTAGTTATTGACACATTATAATATAGATAATATATTTAAATCAAATGTGATGGATTTGCATGGAAATAGAATTTCAGGACAAGCGTCTTGCTTTAATAGAAACTGATCGAGCGACGGAATTAAAATTCGCTTTGTCGATTATAAATTCTTGTCAAAGAAAATTAGAAATAATTAGAGCAGCTCCTGATGAGCAAACTTTGAGAAATTGGAAAAGCCTACATTATAAAAAATTAGAAGGAAAAAGGAAAAACGAAAGATCAATTCGATTGAATGATCAATGGAGACTTATTTTTCTTATAGACCTAAATTGCAATCCACCGAAGATAAATATATTGGAAATCGCAGATTACCATTAATTTTGGCGGAAGAAAAATTATTATGAATAAAATATTTAAAACGCACCCTGGAGAACATCTTAGAGAAGAAATAGAAGCACGTGGCTGGTCTCAACGTGATTTAGCTTTTATTCTGGGCTGCCCAGAGCAAGCTATAAATATTATAATTAGTGGAAAACGTGGAATTAGTCCTGAAATGGCAAAGGCTCTTGGAAAAGCTTTTGATGTTGCGCCAGAATTTTTTGCCAATCTCCAAAAAGCTTATGATCTTTCTCAAGCTCAAGATCCTGATCCAGAAGTTGAATTGCGTGCAAAAATGCAAAATAATTATCCCGTAAGGGAAATGATTAAAAGGGGATGGATAGGAGATTCTAAAAATGGCTTTGATTTGGAGTCGCAACTTTGCCGATTTTTCGAAGTAAATTCTTTAGATAATGCTCCTCATATGAAGCATGCTGCTCGTAAAACTTATTATGAACAAATCCCTGGAAATCAGCTGGCTTGGTTGTTCCGAGTTAGGCAGATTTCCAAAGAAATTCTTACTCCACGTTATTCAACAGAAAAATTGCGTGAAGCTATATCCAAGATGTTATTGATGAAAGAAGCTCCTGAAGAAATCAGACATATCCCAAGATTGCTATCTGAAGCAGGAATAAAATTTGTGATTGTCGAAGGCCTGCCGGGCGGGCGAATTGATGGAGTTTGTTTCTGGCTTGATAATATAGCTCCTGTAATTGGAATGTCGATGCGTTACGATCGCATTGATAATTTTTGGTTTGTTTTAATGCATGAATGTTCTCACATACTTCATGGGCACGGAAAATCTTCAGAAATTATTGATGCAGATTTAGGCAGTGAAAATGGTTCTGAGCCAGAAGAAGAACGCATAGCTAATGAAGATGCACGCGAGTTTTGCGTTCCAAAAATGAAAATGCGTTCATTTTATGAGCGTAAAAAACCTTTTTTTTCAAATGAAGATGTAAAAGCTTTTGCAAAAATTAACCATGTCCATCCAGGGTTAGTTGTGGGGC
>JBGAWJ010000064.1:0-9371 GCA_044227605.1 Alphaproteobacteria bacterium | reverse complement strand
TAGCAGTCGATCAGAAGGCCGAAATGCTTCAAAAGCACTATCGTCCTTTAGGGTTAAAGAATCCCCTAAATTCATTAACGGTTCAGGCTTTATCACATGATATTCAAAATCGGAAAACCCTTATACAAATAGGGACCAGCCAGCTGATAATCCCTTTGAATCAAGAGTTTTTGTTAAACCAACCTACCCATATTTATATTGATGGCAGTTTAATCCATCTACAAAACCCTTTATTCGACTCTAATACTTTAGGGCCACTATCTGCTAGTCACCCCATTAAAGGCCAAATAACTAAAATAATTCCTGATTCCCTTGTATGCAGGGTGGATATAAATATTAACCCAGCAATGTTAGTTAAAAACCCGTCGGTTTTACAGACAATGATCCCTCGTTACAAAATAGCTGATTGGTCCTTAATTGAGGGGCAACAAGTTCAATTACTAATATCTCAAATGATGTTAGAAAACGGCACGATGATATACTGCTAATCTAGGCGGTAGTGGTTATAAACAGTAGTCCAGGGAGATTTTCTTTTTTTCAAACCGAAGGAAAATGCTGGTTTTCTTTGGCATCCGAAAACCTGTAACAAGTAAGGATGAAGTTGTGTCATCGGCATCATACGGATAACATTTTTGGCGTTCCAAGGCCACCGATATGTTTGGTTAAGGATACTAAATATAGCAACAGTTTCCGACATATAACAAAAAAAGGAGAGTAGATTTGGTGTGCCCGGAGGGATTCGAACCCCCGGCCAGCAGCTTAGAAGGCTGCTGCTCTATCCATCTGAGCTACGGGCACTTGATCCATTTTTTAATGTGTCCAGGGCAACCGGCGATCAATCCGAAAATTATCCGCATAACTTTTGGGTTTAAAAATCTTCTTGGATCTTTCTTCAACAATAAAATCCAATTCCATCTTTTTTGCGTATCCAATTGCCTGATCTAAACTTGCAAAAAACATCCTTTGCCATGCTGTCGTATCAGAAGAGCTTGTCCAACCTGTTAAAGGGTCAGCAGTTGGTGGTGTTTCAGGGGCAATTTCAAGGATCCAGTCCTGTGTGTTGGCCAATCCAGACTGCATGGGGGTTTTTGAAGGTTGAAATATTCTAGCTTTCATTAAATGTGCTTGGCGAAGATAGGGGTTAAAATTGGCAATCAAGTTTTTTTAAAGTGGTCGGGGTGACTGGAATCGAACCAGCGACACCCTGCTCCCAAAGCAGGTACTCTACCAGGCTGAGCTACACCCCGCCAATTCATCAAAGCAAAATAGGAGAAGTGTGTTGAAATTGCAAGAACAACTTTAATTATACTAAGAACGTGTATTTTAAAATTGCTTGCTGTTCCTTTTATCCTGGTTGATAAGGACAGATAGCAAATATTTGGCGGCTGTACTAGGGTCTAACCTCAATTTAACTTTTATATGCTTTTGTAAAGCGGTCAAAATCTTGGGTTTTTAATAACCCCAGGCGTAGCCAGTTTGGACGCTCTTTGAATGCGCGTAATAATATTCCTTGGGCGGCTAGATGTTGATATATGGAGGGGCTGTCTGGGCGATCAACCAGACAGAAAAGGGGACTGCTGCGGGTAGTAGGAATGCCCATTTCCCATAAAAACTGATCCATCGCGCTTGCTTGGACATTTAACTGTTGTTGCATTTTTTGTACCCAAGATACATCAACCAAAGCGGCTTGCACAATTTTTAATATCCCCCCGGCAATAGGCCAGGGACCCATCATCTTTTGGAGTTTGTGGATCAAGGGATCACTCCCTATCGCAAAGCCAATTCTTACTCCGGCGAGCCCAAAAAATTTTCCTAAAGACCTTAAGATAATCAATCCCGGTTGGTTGGTATGGGAGGATAAGCTAATGGTTGGGATGGTATCGACAAAAGCCTCATCGAGGATCAATCCGCCTCCTAGGTAAGATA
Organism: Alphaproteobacteria bacterium; assembly: GCA_044227605.1. GTDB lineage: Bacteria > Pseudomonadota > Alphaproteobacteria > JAEUKQ01 > JAEUKQ01 > JAEUKQ01. The sequence goes on along the minus strand of JBGAWJ010000064.1, from coordinate 7,445 downwards.
ATTGTTGATGAAGGCGTAACAGGGCTTCTTTGTCAAAGATGCGCCCGTCAGGGTTATTAGGATTAACCACGATTCCATATCGGCAACCCGTTTTTTTCATATCATCGATACTAGAGCAAAAGGTAATAGGGAAACCAGCATGGGTAAAAGCGGATACATGACCGCTGTAAGTGGGGGAAATAATTGCAATAGGTTGCGGTGATATCAAATAGGCCAAAGATTGGATTAAGCTTTGTGAACCTGTGCCGATAGCAAGGGATGCTGAGGGGGGAATGTTATAATATTGGCGTGCCACATCCAAGGTGTTTTCCAAAGATTTCTTGGTTGGCAGGAAATGCCAATCCGCAGGTGCAATAATAGGGATAGGATAGGAATCAGGGTTAATACCCGTCGAAAGATCTAGCCAATTTTCCAAAGGCACCTGGAAGTGTTGACTGGCCCACACCAAATCTCCCCCATGTTCAGGAATCAATGATAAAGAAGAGGGCGTCAGATAATTCATTAAACAATAATTGCCAATAAAAGAGAAAAGTTATAATTGACGAAAGGATAACAGCATGTTCAAGTTCACGAGGGACATCGAACCCTATTTATCTGTCCAATAAAGGGAAAATTCTGAATTTGCAAGATTATCCTGTTAAAAGCGAACCCCTCTCATCAAAATTGACGCTCGTGCTTGGTGGGCGGCGCTCAGGAAAAAGTGCTTTTGCTGAAAATTTGCTGCGGGCCCAGCCAAATTGTCTATATATTGCCACCGCGGCTCAAAATCCAGGGGATCAAGAAATGATCGCAAGGATTAAATTACATCAACAGCGTCGGGCAAAAAACTGGCAAACGATAGAAGAAAGTTATGACTTGGCAGGCGTTTTAAAGGGGTATCGTCAATCAAACACCATCATATTAATTGATTGTCTAAGTATGTGGGTTAGTAACTTATTGCTAAACAATCAAGATGTTTTGAAAGAAATCGACAAGCTGGACCAGATCATGGCAACTCATCCTGCCCGTATTGTTTGTGTTAGTAGTGAGGTGGGCTTAAGTATTGTTCCAGATAATCAATTATCGCGGTTATTTGCTGATTTTTTGGGCAGCCTTAACCAAACAATCGCGCAGCGTGCGGAGCAAGTATATTGTTTAATTGCGGGCCTGCCCATAACATTAAAAAATAAAAATCTTTCATAGAAAGAAAATATTTCAATGAAAAAGATTCCTGCCACCATTATTACCGGGTTTTTGGGTGCTGGTAAAACCACTCTTCTTCAGCATATGCTGCAACATAATGCGCAACGCCGTTTAGCTTTAATCATCAATGAATTTGGAAAAACAGGTATTGACGGCGCATTACTCCAGGCTTGTGGATCAGACTTATGCCGCGAAGAAGATATTGTTGAATTGGCCAATGGTTGTTTGTGCTGTACGGTAGCGGATGATTTTATCCCGACCATCGATACATTGTTAAACCGCTCATCTTTACCCGATCATATCATCATTGAAACTTCCGGTCTGGCCTTACCTAAACCCTTAGTTGCAGCTTTTAATTGGCCGGAAGTGAAAGCCCGCCTAACGGTTGATGGCGTGATCACTGTCGTGGACGGTTTGGCGGCTTTAGATCCGCAACTGCCTGGGCTGCAACCTTTACTTAAATCTTCGGCAAACCCGCCCGCGCAGCATGAAAATGCAGTGCATGAATTATTTCGTGATCAATTGGCGTGTGCGGATATGATTGTTTTGAATAAAACGGATTTACTGACCGGGGTGCAAATACAGCAAGTAACCAATCTTTTGCAAAAACATAAACGCCCATCTGCAAAAATTATCAACAGCCGCTTTGGGCAGATACCTACAGAAATATTATTGGGAATTGGGGCGGGGGCAGAAGAAAGTTTGGACAGCCGCTTGTCCCATCATGATCAACATCCAGAGGAGGATCATGGCCATGCAGAATTTACCAGTTTCTCAATCCCCTTGCCGGTTATTCAAGAAGTTTCTTCCTACATAAAAATTTTCGAACAATTATTGGATAATCCAGGGGTTTTAAGGATCAAGGGATTTGCCAAAGTTGCCCATAAACCCATGCGATTGGTTATTCAGGGTGTGGGTGCTCGCGTGAACTATCATTACGACCGTCCTTGGAAAAGCCATGAAAAAGAACAAGGCATATTGGTTGTAATTGGCGACCATCGTTTGGATGAACAACGAACGCGTCAACAGGTTTTGTTTCCCAATATGCGTATTTCTTAAAACCCATGCATATTTTATCCAGCCAACAAGTCAACCTGCAAGATACGCCGTTGCCCATCGATTTACAACAAACTCCGGGCGATATTGTTTTTTTATCTGCAGCGGATACAGACTTGATGGTGGCGGCCAAAGCTTTGCTGCAAATACCCCAGCCTTTTTTCAAGGTAAGATTGGCCAACGTGATGCAGTTGTCTCATCCTTATTCGATTGATTTATACACGGATACCGTCATTCGCCATGCTAAAATTGTCGTCGTGCGGTTGTTGGGTGGTCGTCGGTATTGGCCGTATGGCATTGATCAAATCTGCCAGATTGCCAAAGAAAATCACATGAAGTTAATATGGGTAGCGGGGGATGACCGCTGGGACGATGAATTGCAGCAATTATCAACAGAAACACCTTCATTCACTGAGCAAATATGGCAATATTTTGTGCATGGGGGCATTGAAAATATTGTTCATATGTTTCAGTCATTGGGTGGATTAATAGGCAAACCTGTGACACCAACTCCGCCCAAATCATTATTACGGGCGGGGATATATTGGCCCCAGAAAAAAATCATCGGCTTACATGATATACAAAATGAATGGTCGAATTTGGCTATTGGGGCAACCGCAATAATTTTTTACCGCGCCCTTCTGCAAAGCGGGGACTTAGAGGTAATTGATAGGATTATCCAGCATTTACAAAGGCATTCCTTAAATCCCTTGCCAATTTTTGTCAGCAGTTTGAAAGAGAAAACGGTTGGTCAAATGGTGGGTGCAATTTTAGCGCAAGCGAAACCATCAGTTATCTTGAATGCCACTGGTTTTGCTATCGGCCACAATGAAAAGGAAGCGGCTGATCCTTTGCGTGTAGCCAATTGCCCAATCCTCCAGCTTGTTTTATCAAGTTCGGATCAAACATTCTGGCAGCAACAAACAAATGGCTTGTTAGCGCGTGACATGGTGATGCAGGTGATATTGCCGGAAATGGACGGCCGGATTTTATCACGCCTTATTTCTTTTAAAGGAAAGGACAATATTGATCCCTTGACCGAGCATATGCTGCTTCGCCACCAGCCCGTGGATGATCGAATTGATTTTGTCTGTAAGCAGGCTTATAACTGGGCTTTATTACAAAAAACTCTTCCTTTAAAGCGACATGTATCCCTTATTTTATCCAATTACCCAAATCGGGATGGCCGCTTAGCCAATGGGGTTGGGTTAGATACACCGGCATCGGCCGTACAACTAATGGCAGCTTTAAGGCAGGCAGGCTATGATCTGCCAAACCACCCTAAAAACGGTGAAGATTTGATCAATTGCTTGCAAAGCGGCCCCACCAACGCGAATCCGCATCGTCCCGGTGGTGTTAGGTGGGCAGAAGAAGGATACCGGGCTTTTTTTGAAGCATTACCCAAATCCCTGCAAGATGCGGTAACCAAAAGTTGGGGATCTTACCAACAAGATCCTTTTTTCCAGGCCGGACATTTCCGTTTGGCTATCCATCAATTTGGGAATGTCACCGTTGGGATTCAACCCATGCGTCGCTTAATTAATCCATTGTCATCCATTAAGCAGGACGATCAAGCGAATTATCATGATCCCTTCCTGCCTCCCCCCCATCACTATCTGGCATTTTATGGATGGTTAAGACAGGTTGTTAAGGTTCATGCCTTTATCCATATAGGTAAACACGGCAATTTAGAATGGTTACCAGGCAAGGTAATCGGCCTATCAACGGATTGTTTTCCGGAGGTGATTATGGGGCCCATCCCTCATCTTTATCCTTTTATTGTTAATAATCCAGGTGAGGGTAGCCAGGCAAAACGACGAACATCAGCAGTGATCATCGATCATTTAACGCCGCCTTTAGCCAGGGCGGAAAACCACGGTGACCTTTTGGAAATTGAAAGGCTTTTGGATGAATATTACCAGGCAGCAAGTTTTGACCAGCGCCGTGCCAAAATCCTGCATGAGCAAATTCTTTCCCATGCTTCCCTTTTAGGGATTATGGCGGATGAAAAAATAGGGGGAGGGGATCATACCATGAAAATTTTATCTTCCCTTGACCGGTATGTATGCGATGTGAAAGAAAGACAAATCCGGCAGGGGCTGCATATCATGGGGATTTCATTGACCCAAGAAAAAATTGCAGATTTTTTGTTAGCAATGGGTCGGTTGCCGCGCGATAATGGCCAAGGTGGGAATGCCTCTTTACTGCACGCACTGGCCGCTGATCTTGGGCTTTTAGACCATCATTTTGATCCTTTGCAAGCCAAATTTGAGGAAGTGTGGAATGGCAAACGCCCCGCCATACTGCAATCTATGCTGGATAGTCCCTGGCGCAATACAGGTGATACGGTCGAGCGGTTGGAAATACTTGCGGCTAGACTTTTATCAAAACTGGAAATGCTGCCTACAAAATGGGTTCAAACACAAGCAGTCATCAAGCAGCTAGAGGAAATTTTATTACCAAAATTACAAGCTTCCCCGCACTTGGAAATAACCAATTTGCTGAAGGGATTAAATGGAGAATTTGTAGCTCCTGGCCCCTCCGGTGCGCCAACACGCGGCCGATGGGATGTATTGCCTACGGGAAGAAATTTTTATTCAGTTGACACCAGGCAAGTGCCAACAGCAGCGGCTTGGCAACTGGGGTGGAAATCAGCAACTTTATTACTGGAGCGCCACCGTCAGGATTACGGCGATTGGCCAAGAACTGTGGCCTTAAGTGCCTGGGGCACCGCTAATATGCGAACAGCTGGTGAAGATATTGCCCAAATGTTGGCAATGATGGGGGTCAAACCAGTTTGGGAAATGGTTTCTGGACGCGTCACTGGAATTGAAATTATCCCTTTATCCGTGTTGGACCGGCCAAGAATTGATGTTTGTTTACGCATATCGGGATTTTTTAGGGATGCCTTTCCTGCCCAAATAGACTTGTTAAACCAAGCGGTACAGGCGGTATCCAAGCTGGATGAACCAGCTGACGACAATCCATTGGCGGCGCAAATCAAACAGGATAAAATCCGCTTAAAATCGGAAGGGGTTGGTGACCAACAGGCGGGTTTGATGGCAGGGGCAAGAATTTTTGGTGCTGCCCCCGGATCTTATGGGACTGGATTACAGGCTTTCATCGATGATGGCGTGTGGAAAAACCAGCAACAGCTGGCCGCTGCTTTTATTGATTGGGGCAGCCATATATATTTGGGCCACCATCAAACGGAATATTCCCCCCAAATGTTCCGTCAAAGGTTGCATAAAACCCAAGCCATTATCCACAATCAGGACAACCGGGAACATGATATATTGGATAGCGATGATTACTATCAGTTTGAAGGCGGCTGGTCGTTAGCAGTCGAAGAGGTGCAAGGGCAATCTGTTCCCATATGGCATAATGATCACTCCAATCCTGCAAACCCCCAAATCCTGAGTTTGCAACAAGAAATTGGGCGGGTTATCCAATCCCGCGCAGCCAACCCAAAATGGCTTAAAAGCATTATGAAACATGGTTATAAGGGGGCTTTTGAAATTGCGGCAACGGTGGATTATTTAGTGGCTTTCGCCATTACCACTAACTGTGTCCAGGATCACCATTTTGATCGTTTATATAAAGCCTATCTGGAAGATCAGGAAGTGATTGATTTTTTATCAAAAAATAATCCGTCTGCATTAAAAGAAATTGCTGAAAAGTTTTTAGAAGCTCAAAATCGGGAATTATGGCACCCTCGTTCTAACCAAGCCCGGGACCATTTACTCAAGTTTGCGAAAGGTTGTGTGTGATGAAGAAAAAGCCTGAAACTGTTGAAGAAATTGAAATGGCTAATGAAAAATCACGGCGCCGACAGGAAGTACGGCAGCGTATTTTAGCAACAAAAGTGGTTGAGAAGGGGTTGCTGATTGTCCACACCGGCAATGGCAAGGGCAAGTCAACGGCTGCTTTTGGTATGGTTTTACGGTCGCTTGGGCATGGCTATAAGGTTGGGATTGTACAATTTATTAAAGGTGGCTGGCACAGTGGGGAACGTACCGCCTTGGAAAAATTTGGCGATCAAGTCATGATCCGCTGTTTAGGGAAGGGCTTCACTTGGGAAACAAAAAACGTTGAGCAAGACAGGCAAAAAGCTCAAGAAGCTTGGCAGGTAGCTAAAGATATGATGAAGGATCCTCAGTTTCATCTTATTTTGTTGGATGAACTAAATATTGCCTTGCGGTATGAACTGCTTTCTTTATCTGAGGTATTAACGACCTTACAGGCCAGGCGGCCAAATCTGCATATAGTGATCACTGGGCGGCACGCCAGGCCAGAATTAATGGAAGCGGCTGATTTGGTTACCGAAATGAAGATCATCAAGCACCCATTCCGGCAGCAAGGGGTCAAAGCACAGGCCGGGATAGAATTTTGATTGAATTGTATCATCGATCTTAGGAAAAATAATGGCAAATAAAGCTTTGATGATTCAAGGGACAGGTTCCCATGTTGGTAAATCATTAATCGTGGCTGGGTTATGCCGACTGCTCAAACAAAACAGCGTACGGGTTGCCCCTTTCAAACCACAAAATATGTCCAATAATGCAGCGGTCGCAGGTGATGGCGGCGAAATAGGCCGTGCCCAAGCTTTACAGGCCTATGCTTGCGGCATTCTACCAAGCTTCCATATGAATCCTGTGCTCCTGAAGCCCCAACCACAGCAAATGGCCCAAATTATTGTCCAAGGTAAATGGTGGCAAACTGTTAATGCCCGAGAGTTCCATCAAATCAAGCAACAATTGATGCCAAAGATTTTGGAAAGTTATCAAATACTGGCTGATGCGTATCAAGTGATGATGATCGAAGGGGCGGGCAGTCCAGCCGAAATTAATTTACGTTTACATGATTTAGCGAATATGGGGTTTGCCGAAGCTGCCGATGTGCCCGTAGTATTGGTTGCGGACATTGAACGGGGTGGCGTTATTGCCAGTGTGCTTGGAACGCATCATTTGCTTTCAAAGGCTGAACAGAAGCGGGTCAAAGGGGTTATCATCAATAAATTCCGGGGTGATATCTCGCTATTTGTGGATGGCCAAGAAGCGATTGAACAAAAAACCGGCTGGCCCGTTTGGGGGATCATCCCCCATTTTCCTGATCTACATTTATTACCGCCGGAGGATAGTTTATCTATCCCCCTTCAATCAAAGGTAAAAAAGCCTATTAAAATCGCTATACCTTTATTGCCCTAC
>JBGAWJ010000063.1:0-9616 GCA_044227605.1 Alphaproteobacteria bacterium | reverse complement strand
GAAATGGAGCTTCTTGAAATATCAATCATGAATGACGGTTATACGCAACCAATTGTTACATGGCCGCATGATGATAAAGTAGAAGTGATCGACGGATTTCATAGAAACCGTGTAGGTCAAGAATCAAAAATCATTAAACAATTTTGTGGCAGATAATCAAAAATTGTGACCATTGTTGAATAAAATAATGGCAGCCAATGTTCCATCCCAGCATATGGCCTTTTATTACTGATAGCGTCGTAAAGAGGGTCATTATTTCCAGTTACTTGAAAAATTTGGCGATAGGCCGTGCGAAAATTTTCTATTGATCCTGAATTGAGAAAAATTTCCCCCGCCGGTTTAAGCGTAATATCCTTAATTTCAGCAATGGTACGCTGCGTTAAGGGATCAAAAGTACGAATATGATCGATGATGATGTCGTCTAGATCCAACCTAATAGGATTAAGCTGTCCCGGTGGGAAAAAATCAATGATACTGCCGCGGATGGCGTACTCGCCCGGTTGGGTAACCGTTTCCAACCTCATGAACCCCCAATCATGCAATTGACTAAGAAATGATTGAATATTGATTTGTTGTTTTTGCTGCAACGTACATGTTAAGTGACCAATGGACTCCTTCACAGGAAGACGTTGTAATAAGTTATTGACTGTGGTGATAATAATCGTGCTGGTTTGAGTTCCCTTATATAATAAATGGGATAATTGGGACAAACCTTCTATTCTTTGCGCCATAACCTCCCGACTGGGTGATATCCGGTCATATGGAAGGCAATCCCACTCCGGGATTGATATTACTTGATGTTGGGGGCCGCCGTAGAACGATAATTGTTCTTTGATGTTACCGGCTTCAAGTTGGCTTTTCGCAATATACAATAAGACAGATTGGGATTGGGCATAAACACAATCGGCAATTTCAGCGAGCACTAAGGAACGCATGCCCTCAGGCACAACTGCAAAAAAAGTTTTTACTTCTTTTGTGGACGGCGTCAGTTGCCGGTAAACAACCGTTCTATCCCCACCATAAATCTGCATATAACGCTATCAACCTATTTCAACAAAATATTCTTTTCAAATATTTGAGATATCTTTAAGAAAATGAACCGTTTCATTTTCTTAATAATTCAAAATATATCCTATTTTCATCCCAACAAGCTTGTAGTGGGACGTGATCGCCTTTTGTCACATGAAGGGGCTGATCAAAAAACTGGATCATTTGTTTCCAATATCTTTGCTGAGCAAAATTTGCGGGGGAAAAAGTGGTTTGATCATCTAAATAAAGGTCGTACCAAAAGACTACCCCATGACACAAGCCATTATTTATAACCGATAAAGCGGTTTCTTTTTTACCCTGCAAAGGGATAAACTTAGCAAAATTAAAGTCTAAAGCTAAGGTAGCGTCCGTTAAGGTTTGATACTGGTCTTGTAAATAATCAAAATTCATAAAACTGGTGGGGCGAGTCAAGTCAAATGGGCTATAATCAAAACCACGTAAATTATTCACAGGGCTGATTTTTGCTAGAGAGGGCGTTTCAACTAACATAGCATAAACGGCCGCAGCAGCCGGTATGATCCTTGCCCCGGGTTTCATCAAATGGGTTTTAGCGTGCTGCAACGTGATAATTGTTCCCTGCTGCAACAATCCTGGGCCGAACTTACTATAAACCAACACATCCGCAGCTTCCGAAAGTTGATTGCCCACAGTGACGTTAACTGATTTTTCGGCAATGACCGTTACACGCTGGCTTAGGCCATTGGCACGCACCACTTGTTGATTAAGGTTTGCCAGCAATTCATTGCCTTCAATAATATAGGCTTGTTGGATACCGGCACGGGCTGCCATCAAGCTAAATAATCCTAACCCGTCACCAATTTCAATTAAAGTAGAGCGAGGGGTAACGGCCTTACGGATAGCACTTTCATAAGCATCAAATAAAGGGTCATCTAAAGTCGCATGAAGAAATTCCTTTACCACATTTTCACCATAAACTTGCCTATTCATATAGGAAAGTTCACGGCTGGGAGGTAACACAGAATTTGCTTGCTTTAAAACAATTAAAGCCTCATTCCAGCGTTTTTCTAGTAACAATAAATTGATTAAGCCCCGATAAAGAGGCGGATATGTAGGTAAGTTATCAATGGCCTGCCTGAAAAGGTTTTCAGCATCACTGACTTTTTGCCTTAAATATTGTAACACACCCAAATTATAAATAATGTCAACAGATTGGGGGGAAAGAAGAAGGGCCTTTTGCCAGGCATCTTCTGCTTCATCCAATTTTCCAAGTTCCCGCAAGCTGATCGCTAAATTGTTAAGTGCATCCACATGGTTAGGGTGAATCTGCAAAGCTTGCGTGAAACTTGCCACTGCTTCTTCTAATTTTCCTAAAAAACGCTGGGCATTCCCTAAATTATTGTAAGCGCTAGCATTCTTGGAATCCAGTGTAATGGCCCGGCGCAAGGAAGCTTCGGCTTCCCCGATCTGCCCCATTTCATAAAGAATCACCGCCCGATTGTTGTGATAAGAAGTGATACCACCGTTGATTGAGATTGCCTTATCAATGGCTTGCAAGGATTCTGGCAGTTTTCGGGTTTCGTATAAAATAACGCTTAACAAATGTAAAAGCTGGGTATTATCCCTGTTTTCCTCCAGCCCCTGCCTACAAGCTACCTCGGCTGCTTCCAGACGACCTGCATGTCGATGTTGTTTAGCAATATTCATCCATTCCTGAGGTAAAGCCATTATACCGATCAACTCCTTACCTGTTTTTATAAAATAATTATTAATAGTAATATCTTGTATTAAAACGCGCTTCAATAAATTCTTAAGAAGACTATTGATAATTTTTTAAAATTCAACTTCTTAAATATCCCGGGATGTCAAGCTGCAAGAAAGTTCTAAGACAACTTAAAGCCATATCTAAATTCTTGAAGGAATTCGCCGATTTCTTCCGTAACCAGAGTGGGGAATTTTTCTTGATCCAAGAAACCCCTATATAAAACATCATCACTCAACTCCAGAAATTGTTCATAAACGGCTAATTGATTAAAGGTAAATTTTAATAAATATTTTGTTGCAAATTCACCCAGCAACTTATCCATTTCTTTGGTGCCGCGATGAACACTGCGGAAATAAAGTTTTTTTCTATATAAAGATAGATTGGCTGATTCTATGGCCTCTATTGTCAAAATATCACTTTTCTATCTGAATAAGGAAGGATACAATCATTAAAGCATTAATAACAGATGATCACAATTGATAAAAAAGAAAAAATAATCTGCCACAATGGGAACTCATTTTACAGAAAAAAATGCTATTGAGGATTTTTTAAACTTACTTTATGCCCCCTACACTTCCATCATCGGTATTGGCGCCCACTATGCCAGTCTGATTGAAAAATTATGCGGCAATAATCAAATTATCTCTTTGCTTTACCATTTGCCCACCGGCACGAAAGAAAAACTTTCCATCAGGAATTTGGTTGATACTGAAAAGCATGCGATTGCCGCAACTTTTATTAAAATTGATCGCCATACACTAAATCGTTCTTACCTTAAATGGCCCCAGAAAGTATTCGGCCATGATCATACGGGTATTGTTGAGCTGGTTTTTTTTAATGTTCCTGCTGACTACGTCGAACAAAGGCTTAAAATAGGCCAAGAATATGTCGTTGTAGGCAGCGTTAAGAAAAGCCCCAAACATCATTATCAAATAGTTAACCCAAGTTTAATAAATTCTTGGGATTATTATCAGAAATTACCCCAATTTGAGCCTGTTTACCCATTAACGGCAGGCATATCACAAAGAAATTTACAAAAATTTATTCAATCGGTTTTGGCGCATATTCCAGAAATTCCTGAATGGATTGACTCACAATTTCTTCTTAAAAAACAGTGGCCAAGTTGGAAACAAGCCTTGTTACAAATACATTTCCCCCCTTATCCAGAAATTATTGATCCCAGTTCTTCGGTGCGGCAACGTTTAGCTTACGACGAAATATTAGCGAATCAACTGGCGATGCAATTGATTCGCCAACATTATAGGACTGGTTATAAACAGCCCTTACTCGCTAAAACTTCTTTACGCCCCTTAATTCTTAAAAAATGGGGTTTCCAAATGACCGGTTCCCAACAGAAAGTCGTGCAAGAAATTGAAGCAGATTTGTTATCTGGGAAACGTCTTTTAAGATTACTACAGGGGGATGTTGGCAGCGGAAAAACCATTGTTGGGTTAATGGCTATGATAATGGTTGTGGAGGCTGGTTACCAAGCAGCCCTGTTAGCCCCCACAGAAATATTGGCCCAACAACATTATCAAAAAATCGCCGCTATCATCCCCGACGAAACATGTCGGGTAGCTTTAATAACCAGCAGTACTGTAGCCAAGCAAAGGCAAATTATATTAAAAGAGTTGAAGGAAGGAAAAATTGATATACTGATTGGCACCCATTCATTATTAGAAAATGAGGTGCAGTTTAAAAACCTTGAACTTATTGTCATTGACGAACAGCACCGCTTTGGGGTTCATCAACGCCTTATTTTAGGAAGCAAAGGCAACCAACCCAATATCTTGGTTATGACCGCCACCCCTATCCCTCGTACTTTGGCATTGGCGATTTATGGCAGCATTGATGTAAGCATCTTGCATGAAAAGCCTGCGGGACGTTTACCCATTGATACAAAGGCCGTTAAAAATGAACGGTTGCCCGAATTAGTGGACCGGCTGAAACATATGGTGAAACAAGGATCAAAAATATTTTGGGTCTGCCCTTCGATTGATGAAACCGATAGCCAGCTAGTTGCGGTTAAGAAGCGTTTCGAACAATTACAAAAGATTTTTGGACCCCTCATTGGATTACTTCATGGTCAGTTAAAAAACATAGAAAAAAAGCGGGTACTAGACAATTTTACGAATGGCACCCTACAAATATTAGCGACTACTACAATTATTGAAGTTGGGGTTGATGTCGCCGAAGCTGATATTATGGTTATTGATGATGCAGATAAATTTGGCCTTTCGCAGCTGCATCAATTAAGAGGCAGGGTTGGCAGAAATAGGCGCCAGAGCTATTGTGTCTTGCTCTATAGTGAACCACTTTCCCCTGTGGCTAAGTCCCGTTTAGCAATTTTGGTCAAAACCCAAGATGGTTTTGAAATTGCTGAGCAAGATTTAAAACTTCGTGGTAGTGGTGATATATTAGGAACCCAGCAAAGTGGTTTCAATGTTTTTAGGCTGGTCGATATCCATTCCCACCATATTTTATTTCAACCCGCTCATCAGCAGGCAAAATTGGCTATACAAAAAGACCCATTTTTAAAAGAGGGAGATGGAAAAAATTTAAGGAATTTGTTACATATTTTTGACAAATATAAAGCAATCCGAATTATTGATGGAATTTAATATAAAAATTTGCTTGCTCATCTTCATATTTTAGTTATTTTCTGAATTTGCTCAATTTTTATTGATGGTTATTTTAATGCTTCAACCTAGAGTTTTTTTAGTATCGGGGATCTCTAATGGCTAAGAAATTACCGCCAGATTACAAACCATCTGAAGACGAACAGTTTATGAATCCCAGACAATTAGAGTATTTTCGGAAAAAACTTTTAGATTGGCGCGTCAGCCTGGTAAAAGAAACAGCCGAAACTTTAAACAATTTGCAAGCAGAAACTTTAGACGATAGTGATCTAGTTGACCGTGCCGTTCATGAAGCTGATGTGGCAAAAGAATTAAGGACACGCGATCGGGAAAGAAAACTAATCGCCAAAATTGATGCGGCTTTACTGCGCATTGAAGATGGGACATATGGTTATTGTGAGGAAACAAACGAACCAATAGGGATTAAAAGGTTAGAAGCAAGACCAATTGCCACCTTAACCGTAGAAGCCCAAGAACGCCACGAACGGCTTGAAAAAACCAAACGGTACAGTGAATAAATTGCGTCAACAGCACCGAACATCTTACTTAAGCAAAAATCGACTTTATTTTTGCTCTCCTTCCGGTGAGGGATAATTTTCCGGTATATCCCTTTTAATAACAGGGCTTTCTTTAGCTTTCGGGCCACGGCGATACGTATTATAACCCACAGGAAGAAATGCTAAATAAGTTAGCGCCAAGGTAATAATAACGATCCAGGGGAAAGTTGCCACTAATGCAGCTACTATACCACCAATCAAAAGGTATGTCGAAATTAATTCTTGTTTAATTCGAAAATTTTTCAGAGATAAGGTCGGAAAGCGACTAATCATCAAAATAGCAATAACCATTAGCCATATCCCCCATCCCCAAGGGAAAACAATAAATTCTTTTTTAATTTCAAAATTGATAATAATTGGGATAAGTCCTAACACGGCTGCGGCAGGCGAGGGCAACCCTGTGAAAAATCTGGGGTCATATGAATTTGGTTGATGCCCCAACTGGCTGTTGATATTAAAGCGAGCCAACCTTAACGCACAACAAATAGTATAAATTAACACAATAGCCCACCCAATCGCCTGTAATTGGAATAGGCTCGCTTGATAAATAAGAACTGCCGGGGCAACACCGAAAGACACAAAATCAGAAAGCGAATCAAGCTCTGCCCCAAACCTGCTGGTAGCCTTTAGCAAGCGGGCTATCCTGCCGTCCAACCCATCAAGGATTGCTGCCACAAAAATGGCTGCCACAGCAGCCTCCCAACGACCCTGCAAAGTAAAACGGATGCTCGTTAAGCCCGCACAAAGCGCCATGATAGTAATCATATTAGGGATTAATCTGTGAAGCGGCTGGGTTCCTAGGCGATTGTTCTTTTTCTTAGACATTTTTATCCGTCAATTATTTGATTCATTAACAACGGCAAGAACCGTTTCACCACCAACCGCTGTTTGGCCTTTTAATATTTTGGTTTTAAACTCTAATGGTACATAAATATCTAAGCGGCTGCCAAATTTAATGATCCCAAATTTGGCTCCTTTAACCACTTTTTGTCCTGGCTTCAAGCGGCATAGAATACGTCGTGCCACCAATCCTGCTACTTGTACAAATACGATATCTTGACCATCATTTCTTTTAACCCAAACAGCTTGACGTTCATTGGCATCACTTGCTTTATCGAATGAGGCATTTAAAAATTGCCCGGAATGATATTTTAAGTCAATGACTTCGCCAGTCGTAGGAATCCTGTTTACATGGACATTAAATACGCTCATAAAAATGCTGATTTTGATGCATTCTTCAAAAGGTTTTTGGTTTAAAAGCTTTGGCGGAAATATGATTTTAGAAACCCCTATGACCAACCCGTCAGCCGGGGCAACTATTTCTCGGTTATTATCATCAATAATTCGGCGGGGATCTCGAAAAAAATATACGCACCAAACAGATAGTGATAAAAAAACAAGCCCTAAAGGTATCCAGAGAAAAAAAGATAAGACGGTTAATGTAAAAAACAAAACAATGAAAACCCAGCCACTTGGATGGATTGGTGGTAATATATGACCTATCAACTGAACCTCTTATGGTAGTTAATTTCTTAAAAGAACCGATTGGCAGGATTGCTTAACCTATTTTAGCCATGGGTAGTTTTGTAAATCATGACCTATTAGAAGACTATTATACAAATATTTAACGCAATACACAACTTAATGAAAAAATGACGGTACATTTTTTAGAAACCAGGTGCCTTTGCAGGCGCTGCAGGGTTATAAATAGGTGGTAAAGATTTCAGGTAACGAGCAATAGCTTGAAGGTCATAATTGGATAATTTACTGCTGGAATTGATGACAAATTCCATCATCTTACCCCCTACCACATCACCATCGGGTAAATTGCCGAATTTAAGCAAGGCAATAATATCGCTTTCTTGCCACTTTCCCAATCCGGTTTTATCATCGGGGGTAATATTTGGGACTAACGATCCATCATAATCTTTAGGATTGCCGCTTAATTCTTGGCCTTTTGCTATATTGCCGAACAATTTTCTAGGTGAGTGGCATTCGGCACAATGTCCAATTGCCTGAACGACATATGCACCCCGATTCCATTCTTCGGTTTTCAAGGGATCATATTTATAGGGTCCTGGTTGAAAAAACATGAATCGCCAAAAATTACTCGAAAAGCGCCAATTAAAAGGAAAATCTATATTATGCGGCTGGTTCCCGCTATCTGATATCGGCAGTGTCAGGATATACCCATATAAAGCGATAATATCTTCATCGCTCATTTGTGTGTAAGAAGTATAAGGAAAACTAGGAAAAAAAGAACCTATAATACTATTTTTACCGTATCTGATTGCATCGGCAAATTGATCCCGGGACCAATTTCCAATTCCCTGCTTTGGGTGTGGGGTGATATTGGGTGTATAAAATATCCCAAATGGCGTTTTAATCTCAACCCCACCCGCCCCTATAGGAGAAGCTGGCCCGGCGGTATGACAAGACTGGCACCCAGCTGCGGTGAAAACATATTTTCCCTTCTCCACATCTGCTACCAAATGCGAATAAGGCGAAGTTTTACCCCCTGATATGATTACGATGGCCAGCGTGAATAGGGACAGCCGTATAAAATCTACAATTTTCTGGCTGAACGAAAATGGGTTCAATCTTATTTCCTTGATTTAGGCAATGGTCATTTGTTTTCTATCATAGAATAAGGTATTTGCTGATGGATGCGTAAAAAATTATATTAATAATATGGTTTTACAATAGCTATATTAATGCTATGGAATTCCCTGACCTAAACCAACTGTAAATTTTTACCAGGCTTTTCCATGCAACAATTTTTTTCACAAGATTTTATCCCCCAGTCTATATGTTTATTCTGCGGGGCCTCCAGTGGCACCGATCCTATATATGCTAAGTTTGCTTATTCTTTTGGCAAGTTACTGGCAGACAGGAATATTCAACTAGTTTATGGGGGCGCAAAAGTTGGGTTAATGGGTATTGTTGCGGATTCCGCCTTACAATATGGGGGGAAAGTGATTGGGGTTATGCCTAAACATTTATCTGGCATCGAAGTTGCCCACGCCCATTTAACGGAATTAAGAATAGTGCCCAATATGCATCAACGCAAAGAAATGATGTTCAATTTGTCTGACAGCATTGTGGTTTTACCTGGTGGTTTTGGCACCTTAGATGAATTATTTGAAGTATTAACGTGGAAACAACTGGGATTACATCAAAAACGGATTTTTTTATTTAATATTGCTAAGTTCTGGCAGCCACTCATCAAAACAATTGACCATTTCATTCATCAAGGTTTTGTTAATTCTATCAATCGCCAACTTTTTACCATCATAGAAAACCCCGAAGAAATGATCTAATTCAGACATTCCGGATATTGAAAATGTAATAATCCTGTTAAAAACAAGCCATACAACTTATGTTAGAAACCCAAGGAGTTAGAATGAAAAAGATAAAAGTCCTGCAGCCAATGGTTGAATTAGACGGTGATGAGATGACCCGCATCATCTGGAAATTTATTCGGGAAAAACTAATTTTACCCTATTTAGACATTGACCTTAAATATTTTGATTTGGGCATGGAAAACCGTGATAAAACCGCTGATCAGGTAACTATCGACGCCGCCATGGCTATCAAAAAATATAATGTCGGGGTTAAATGTGCCACTATTACGCCAGACGAGGCCC
>JBGAWJ010000062.1:0-9704 GCA_044227605.1 Alphaproteobacteria bacterium | reverse complement strand
ACATTAAAAAATATGGAAAAAAGTAACATTGGTTCTGCCCAATTTTGGGCATATCCCGGTAAAATATGCGTAAGGTTGAGCAATAAGGCCGATAGCACTGCCATTAGCAAATTTATTAAGGGCCCTGCCAAAGCAACCAAGATCATATCCCTTCTGGGGGCAAACAGTTTCGGGACATTGACAGGAACAGGTTTGGCATAACCAAATAAGAAACTGCCGGAACTTGCCAAGTAGAGTAACACGGGCATGACTATGGTTCCAAACAAATCAACATGTTTCAAGGGGTTTAAGCTAACCCGGCCCAATTTATAAGCGGTATCATCCCCGCGCCATTTTGCCGTAATCGCATGTGCAGCCTCATGCAAGGTAATGGCTAATAAAATAGGCAAGGCGATAATCGACAGGTTTTGTAAAATATTTTCCATCTTGGCTATTATTACCTCATAAAGTTTTAGGGAACATGCAACACACTGGATGATATAGGAATGATGATGGGGAATGTCGACGGCTAGGGACTATTTTTTAAATAGATAGGACATTCATCCGCAAAGATAGGATGCCAGCAATATTTAGCGCAAATAATTTTGCCATAATTGTTCAAAAGCCTGCTGGGTGGCAAGATCAGCCTTCCCAGCAGCTGCAATCATTTCCTGAATTTCATCCATATTGCCATTACAATGAAGGATAAGCTGGCAACCTGCTTGAAGGGATTTTATCGTCCGCTCCGCAACCGAACCGGATAAAGCCTTCATGGCAATATCATCGGATAATAATATTCCCTTAAAGCCGATCATATCCCGAATGATTTCTTGAATAACTTTCTTGGAAGTGGTGACTGTTTCCCGTGGATCCACGGCCATGAGTTGCACATGGGCCGTCATCGCCATTGGCATATCTGCCAAAGATTGGAAAGGAATAAAATCGCTTTGCCCCAGGGTTTTAAGATCGGTCGTAATTTTAGGTAGCAGATGATGGCTGTCAACCAAAGCCCGACCATGCCCGGGGATATGCTTAATAATCGGCAATATGCCTTGTGTTATATAAGATTCGGCAAGCCACCGCCCCATTTTTGCGACCAACTGGGGATCATCCCCAAAAGCGCGATCCCCAATAATAGGATCTTGTCCCGCAATAATCAGGTCAAGGACAGGGGCACATACGGTATTTAAACCTAGATCATGTAAATCCTTGGCTATTAAATGGACATTATGTTCCAATTCTTTTTTTGCTTGGGCTGGATTAGCCTTGGCCATGTCGCCAAAATACTTTGCAGGCGGCGGCAATCGCCAATGGGGTGGCTTTAAGCGGGATACCCGCCCCCCTTCCTGATCAATCAACAGCAACCGTTTCTTAGTCCCCTGCAATTGACAAATGGAATCGATCAATTCTTTTAATTGCTTGGGGTCTTCAATGTTGCGGCTGAAAAAAATAAATCCCGCAGGTTGAACTTGCTTTAATAATTTCTTTTCAGCTGCCGTTAAATGCTTTCCCGAAAGCCCAAAAATAACCGGGCTGATCATGGCATGACGGCCACAAAACAATCTTGCCCTTTACCCTTGATACTTTGGCACAAACTATTGGCCGTATTACGGTCAAGCACAGGCCCGGCCACAACACGGTAGGTGATGCCTTTACCCGCCCCTAAATCCACTTGTTTCACGGAGGTTTTAACATTCCCTAAAACACCCCCTAAATCCCGCTGGAATTTTGATGCGGCCGCTTGCGCCCCATCAACCGTGCGTACGGAAGCCAGCTGGGCATAATAAATACCACCGGCCGGTGTTGTGATAGCGGTCGGCTGCGTGAGGGTGGATGACCCATTATTAGCAGGCACCCCCGCATTGGCAGGTGTTAGTACTGCCCCGGTTACGAGTGGCTTTACCGGTGGCATATCTAAGGAGATAGTTGCTAACGCATTATTAACGGGAACGCCATTATTGGCGTTATTAGGATCGCCTAAACCATTATTGCCGTTCGGATTATCCATTGGGCCGACAGGGCGGGATGGATCCTGGGGGTTTTCCCCCCTAGGCAATAATTGTTCCACCGCCTGGGGATCAAAATTGGCCCCATTCATCCCTTGATAGATTTGCAGGTCGCCAGTCGCCGGATTACCTGAAGCGCTAGGGTCAGCCTTAATTTTTACCGGGGTTGCTTCTGCCGCAATCAATGGTAATGTTTCAACCCCACCAGCTGCAGGTTTTTTACTGCTTGGCCACATCGCCAAGGCAGCAATAACCATAACCACCAAAGATCCGCCAGCTATATACGTAAATTTCCGCCATTTAGGCCCAGCATGGTTGGAATCATAAGCTTTTTCGGGTTGGGGGGATGAAGCCGCTTGACCTTGCAGAAATTGCGGAACGTTAGATTCATAGGTATCTTCTGCGGCATATTCATCTTGTGGATCTGCGTACGTGTCTTGCGGGACACCCTGTTCATCCCATGATTCTTCTGGCGCCGTTGCTGCAGAAAAATGCGGATTGGCATTCCCTGTAAATGACGCCGGTTGGCCATAAGGCGTTGATGTTTTGAGAGAGGCGGGTGCTGACAAATGCTGACTAGTCATCGTCGGTGACACAGAACTACCTGCATGGCTGGAACGTTGGCTAGATTCTAAGCTGTTGCCGGAATTTTGAGGAAAATTAGCATGGGGCTGGTATTTCGGCTGCATGGGTGCTTGCGCGTAAAAAGAATTATTTTCGGGAGTTTGGTCATAGGATTGACCATCCCCCCATGTTTCCGGCTGCTCGGAAGACAAGGGCAACCCACTACCGGATTTGTCTTGGGTGGGGACACCCCCTAAACTAAAATCATCTATCTGCAATGACCATTCTTGTCTTGCAACAGGCTGATCTTCCCGCCAATCTTCCATATCAATCGGCCGATTAATCCACGTATTACCTGTTGGGTGACGCAGGTGCTGATTCGCTACATGATCTGTGGTTTGTGCATTATCCGGGTGATTGCCACCTGCCATATTATCCATAAAAGGCTGTTTGTAAGCTGATTGTGCGGGGGTCATCCTATCATCTCCCTTGCTGGTTCAACACCCATAATTTTAAGCCCACAGTTTATCACATTTGCCAAGGATTGCACCAGAGCTAATCTTGCCGAACTTACCGCAGGTTGATCAGCTATAATAAACCGCAAGGAACTTTCATCCTTCGCTTTACCTTTTGTGTATAATATATGGAATAAATTAGCCAGGTCATATAAGTAATAAGCAATCCGGTGCGGCTCTTGTGCCAAAGCAGCCGCCTCAACCACCTTGGGCCAACTTCCCATCCATTTGATCAAAGCGATTTCCGCCTCATCTGCCAACAAGGTCTTATCTGCTTTTAAAAGGGATTTATGACTTATTTTCCAGTGGGGTTGCTCATCCTGCACCCGGCGCATGATGGAACAAGCGCGGGCATGGGCATATTGCACATAGAAGACCGGATTATCGCGGGACTGTTCAATCACTTTCGCTAAATCGAAATCTAAAGGCGCATCATTCTTACGGGTTAGCATGATAAAGCGTACAACATCCCGGCCCACCTCATCCATCACCTCTTTTAAGGTAATAAAGGTTCCAGCCCTTTTTGACATTTTAACAGGCTGGCCATTCCGCAGCAGCCTTACCATCTGGCAAATTCTGGCCACCAACTGTCCTTGCTTATCTGTAACGGCGGTCACCGCCGCTTGTAGCCTTTTGATATAACCGGCGTGGTCAGCCCCCCACACATTAATTAAGACGGTATCCCCGCGCGTGAATTTACTATATTGATAGGCGATGTCAGTTGCAAAATAAGTCCAACTGCCATCAGATTTGCGTAACGGCCGATCCACATCATCCCCAAATGCCGTTGCCCGGAAAAGCATTTGCGGCCTTGGCTCCCAATCTTCAGCTGCTTTGCTGCCCTTAGGGGCTTCCAAAATGCCTGTATAAATATACCCCCTTTTATTCAATTCCTCAACCATACGGGTAACACCGCCTTGATCGATTAAAGCTTTTTCTGATGAAAAAAGATCATGATGAATATCTAAAGCCGCCAAATCAGCTTTAATATTTTCCATTAAAAAACCGACGGCAAATTTTCTGAAAAAAGGCAGCCAATCTTTTGGTGGGGATTTCAACCATTTATCACCATCCTTTTGGATGATCGCCACAGCCACTTCTTTTAAATATTCGCCGGGATAATATCCCTCAGGGATTTGGCCGATATCAATCCCTAAAGCTTCCTGATACCGCAAATAAGTTGAATTAGCCAATACATCAACTTGGGCACCCGCATCGTTAATATAATATTCTTTGGTCACCTGATAGCCAGCCTTGGTAAGTAAAGCGGCCAAGGCGTCCCCCACCACGGCCCCGCGGGCATGGGCTAAATGCAGGGGGCCAGTGGGGTTGGCGGATACATATTCAACATTGACCCGTTGACCATTGCCGATCTTGCTATTCCCATAGTCTATTCCCAACTGCAAAATGCCGTTCAAAGTCTGTTGCCATATTTTTTCATGCAATCGGCAATTGATGAAACCTGGTGCTGCCACATGCACTTCAGCCACTTCCGGGTATTGCGCAATATGGGATAGCAAAAGGTTAGCCGCCACCATTGGGGACATGCCTAATTTTTTACCCACAACCATCGCCGCATTGGTACTTATATCCCCAAATTTCGCCTCCCGCGGTTGTTCCACTTGGATATGGGTAAGTTCCATTAATTTGGGTTCATTCGGCCAGATGGCGCTGATTGTTGCGAAAATATGTTCTTGGAAATTTTTATAGATATCCATAATCACCAACTTTAAAAGACTTTTGAAAATTTGTACCGTTCATTCATCATAACCTATTGGAATTTTGCGATGCAGGATTTACCTGGCTGCCTGAAACGAATCATATAAGCGCCGATGTTCAAGGATGGCAAAGCGGTCGGTCATTCCGGCAATATAATCCGCAATTAACCTTGCCGTACCAGGTGATTCCGGTTGCTGGTCAGGTTTTTGCCATTCTTCTGGCAAACAATTCGGGGATTGAATGTAATATTCAAAAAGTTCCTGAACCATTTTTTTGGCACCCTTGGCCATACGGTTCAGCTGATAATGCCGATACATATGACGAAACAGGAATTGCTTTAACATTTTTTCTTGCTTGGCCATGTCGGGGGAAAATGACACAATTGCCTCCGGCAATAGGCGGATATCGGTCACATGCTTGGGGCGGTGTTTCTTTATTTGGGCAGCACTATATTCAATCACATCCAAGACCATTTTGTTGACAAGCCGCCGCACTAATTCCGGGCGTAACCGCTGGGGTTGTAAATTGGGATATTCTTGGTTAATTTCTTCAATGGTTTCCTGAATTAGGCTAATTTCTTTCAGATTTTCCAGGGTGAAAAGGTTGGCCCGCAAACCGTCATCAATATCATGGTTATTATAGGCAATATCATCAGAAATGGCAGCCACTTGCGCCTCCATCCCCGGCCAAGTGGTAAGCAACAGGTCTTGTTTCTGCTGGGAATATTCTAGAATAAAGGATGTAAGGGGATTCCCCGCCGGTTTTGCGGGATGATTCGTGTCAATTTTCCCTATTAAAGGGCCATTATGCTTGACAACCCCTTCCAAACATTCCCAAGTCAAATTTAAGCCATCAAAAGCCGGATATTTTTTCTCGAGTTCCACTAAAATACGAAAGGTTTGTTCATTATGGCTAAACCCGCCATAAGGTTGCATGGCCAAAGACAACGCCTCCTCACCCGCATGCCCAAACGGGGTATGCCCTAAATCATGCGCTAAGGACAAAGCCTCCGCCAGATCTTCATCAATACCCAAAATACGGCTAATGGTACGGGCAATTTGTGCAACCTCAATGCTGTGGGTCAAGCGTGTGCGGTAATGGTCGCCTTCATGGGCAATAAATACCTGGGTTTTATGCTTTAACCGCCGAAAGGCCGTGCTGTGGATAACCCGGTCCCGGTCACGTTGGAAGGGGGAACGCAAATGGCTTTCCACCTCAGGATACAACCTTTTCCCGCCTGAACTGGCCTGCGTTGCGTAAGGTTTTAAGGGCACTAATGATGCGTAAGGCAAGCCACAATCCTCTAGCTTATTTGTCATATGTTCTAATTATATATATCATATACCTGATCGTTTTAAATTAACAAGCTGGCCAATGAAATACCACATTTGATGATTTTTTATTTCTTATACCGGATAAGTTTTATCTGGAATAATGGTGGCAGAGATCCTATATTAGGAAAGAACAGCCCTATAAATTGAAGTTTTATACAAGTGAGTAATGCTGATGGAACTTGCGCCGAACACCTCTCAACCCCCCTACCCTTCCCCTGCCCATGTCCGCTTGACAGACCGGGCGGCGAAACAAATCCTGCATGTCTTGCATCAGGAAAAATTAAAGAAAGGATATTTACGCCTTTCCGTGTTGGGGGGCGGCTGTTCCGGTTTCCAATACCAATTCTCTTTGGAAACCGCAGTGAACCCAGACGATATATTGGTTGAAAAGGCGGGCACCGGATTGCTGGTGGATAATATTTCCCTGCCCTTTCTGGAGAACTGTGAAATCGATTTTGTAGAAGATTTATCCGGCGCTGGCTTTCAAATTCGCAACCCTAATGCCCAATCATCTTGTGGGTGCGGCAATTCTTTTGCCCCTAAAATGTAATGGCTTAGCTATCAAGCCTGCTTTGAAAACGATCTTTTCAATTGAAGGAGATTTATGAAACATTTGGTTTACCTGCCAATTAACCTAATAATTGTGTTGGTTTGATGAAAAAATTATCAATCGCCAGTTGGAACATTAATTCCGTCCGCGCCCATCTGCCCCATTTATTGAATTGGTTATTCCGGCGCAACCCCGACGTGCTTTTGTTACAAGAAATCAAAACGATGGCAGACACCTTCCCTGCCAAAGAAATTGAGGAAATGGGCTATAATTTGCTTATATCCGGCCAGAAAACCTATAATGGCGTAGCCATATTAAGTAAATATCCCATCCAGCTGGAAAATAAATTTTTACCCGGAATGGATCATGACCCCCAAGCCCGTTATGTAGAAGCTATCATTGAAACAAACCCTTGTGTTTGGCGCGTCATTAACGTGTATGTGCCCAATGGCAATCCATATCCTGGCGACAAATTTTCATATAAACTGCAATGGCTAGAAGCATTGCGGCAATATGCCCAAAAGATTTTAGCTTTTGAAGAAAATGTGGTGATCGGCGGCGATTTTAACATCGTCCCCACAGATGATGATGTCTATGATCCGGTGGCTTGGCAAGATGATGCCCTATGTCGTCCCGAATCAAGGCAGTTTTTCCGCTCGATCCTTAATAGTGGATATTCGGATGCCTTGCGACTGCAGACAAATGAGAAAAAGCTTTACACTTTCTGGGACTATCAAGCCGGGCGTTGGCCGCGAGGGGAAGGATTACGGATCGACCATTTTTTGCTCTCGCCCCAAGCCGCCGACCGTTTACAGCAAGTGGCAATTGACAAACATACAAGGGCTGAAGAAAAGCCTTCCGATCATGTCCCGATTATTGCCCAATTTAACAATCAAGAAACTCAGGGAATTGAATAACACCTATCTAAATTCTTATTGCTGCTAAAACCTATGCTTGACTGGATTATTTTACCTTGCTAGCCCCCTGTCCTTTACTTGACTTAATTAACCAAACCCTTTACCTGTGGCTTGATATAAAGGGGGTAAATGACCCCGATGATGATTAAATTATGTAACTGATTGATCAAGGCATGAAAACAATTGCTTTAATAGTGGCGGCCGGTCGGGGTGAACGATTTGGCCATCAGACCCCCAAACAATATTGCCAATTGGGTGGCAAGCCTATTATTAGGTATAGTTTGGACATATTAACCAGCCATCCCAAGATTAATGCGGTGGCAGTTGTGGGGCAACCCGACCATTTGAATTTGTATCAAGAAGCCGTTCAGGGTTTAAAGTTACTGCCTTTCATTACAGGGGGCGCCAGCAGGCAACAATCGGTAAAAAAAGGCCTGGAAGCTATCCAATCCTTAAAACCTGATTACGTCCTTATCCATGACGCCGCCCGGCCGTTTATTACTGCCTCCTTGATTGATCGTTTATTGATAGGTCTTCAAACCGCACCGGCAGTCATCCCCGCCACGGCAGTGGTTGATACGTTAAAATATGCTGATAAGGATCACCGTATCCAACATACCGTTGATCGCCAAGGGTTATGGCGCGCGCAGACCCCCCAGGCTTTCCATTACCCCCTCATATTGGCCGCCCATGAACAATATGAAGAGAAGACTTTTACCGACGATGCCAGTTTATTTGAGGCGCAAGGCATCCCGCCGTTAATTATTATAGGCGATGAGGACAATATGAAAATAACCGTTGAACAAGATTTAAAGCGGGCTGAAAAAATACTTCCCTCTTCTTATGAATACAGGACGGGGTCAGGTTTTGATGTGCATGCCTATAAGGAAGGCAATTTCGTAACCTTAGGGGGAATCAAAATTGCCAACCATCATTCCTTAGAGGGGCATTCCGATGCAGACGTTGGGTTACATGCTTTAGCAGATGCTATGTTGGGCGCGATTGGTGCAGGTGATATCGGCCAGCATTTTTCACCCAAAGACATGCGCTGGCGTGGGGCTGATTCCAGCATCTTTATCCACCATATCATGACTTTGGTGGCTAAAAAAGCAGGCAGGATTGTGAATGCGGATATTACGTTTATTTGCGAAAACCCAAAAATCGGGCCGCACCGGGAGGCCATGGTCGGAAAGATTTCAGGATTGCTGGGAATTACCCCTGACCGCGTGAATATTAAAGCGACAACCACAGAAAGTTTAGGTTTTACGGGTCGGGAAGAAGGTATTGCGGCCCAAGCAGTGGTTAGTATTGCCCTACCTAGCAGTTAGGTTCTTAAAACCTTAGAAACAGGGGCAAAGAAATTATATTTTTTGTCTTATCTGCATATTTATATTGATAGACGTTTGTCTTTTATCAACCTATATTACCCATTGAAATTATCTCTATCAGCGGGTTGCTATCACACCAAATTCAAGGGAGAGACATCGATGAAAAAATATTTATGGCAAACCATTGCGGTTGTTGGGCTGACACTGTCCGCAATCCCGCTGGGACAAGCCCAGAATAAAACACTTATTTACTGTTCAGAAGGCAGCCCAGAAACGTTTAATCCGCAACTGGCCACCTCAGGAACCGCTTTTGATGCCTCAGCAGTTGCCATTTATAACCGCTTATTAGAAATACGCGGTGGCTCCACAGAAGCCATACCGGGCTTGGCGGAATCTTGGAAAATTTCGGATGATGGCTTAACTTATATCCTTTACTTGCGGCATGGGGTGCAATGGCAAAGCAATAAAAACTTTACCCCCACCCGCCCTTTTAGTGCCGATGATGTGGTATTCAGCTTCCAACGGATGATGGACGCCAACCATCCTTACAACAAAGTATCGGGCGGTATTTATACGTATTTCAACCAAATTGATGGCCCCAATTTAATTCAATCGGTTGATAAAATTGATGATTATACGGTGCGGATTGTTTTAAAGAAAGCCAATGCCACCTTTATTAATATTTTAACGTTAAATTCTTTTTCCATCTTATCGGCTGAATATGGGGATAAATTGTTGAAGGCCGGTACGCCAGAGAAATTGGATAATGATCCCATTGGCACAGGCCCATTT
>JBGAWJ010000061.1:0-9839 GCA_044227605.1 Alphaproteobacteria bacterium | reverse complement strand
ATAACTCCTTAACCCCTGGCCAAGCCAATCTTGCCAACCCCCCAAGTACGGTAACCCCTGGTCAACAGGCCACTACACCCACCCCCTCAAAAACCCCTTTACAGAACACTAGAAGAACGGTATATACTGCTGCTAACCCGCCTTCTATCCATGATACCACTCCGCCACCACCTAGACCACCTGCTCCTTCTTGGGTAGAGGTCAACCGGCAGCGTAAATTATCTAATTGGGAGGACAGGTTGGGAGACAATGATTGGGATTTAAGTCATCATACTGCTTTACGGGGACATGGTGATGATCATGTGTATAAAACCTGGAAGGAAGTTGCCGACCGCAGCCTTAACCCAAAACCAGGGGCATGGGTTCCTGATATCTCTTCCATGTTCCAGGACGGGGTGGTTAATCGGTTGGTGCGGGAAAACATGGCCTATAACCGAATGAATATTAAAAATTGGGTCAAAACAGCAGGTATAGGAGACAAAATGAATTTTTACTATCAACCAACAACAGGAGAAATAACGGGATTTGGTATTTTACGGGGTAAAACATATTTTGAACCGATGCCGGGTGTGACTATCCGCTTTATCAAAACCCAACAGGGTTATCATTTAGACAGTTATTTCCCTGACATTCAACCCAGACCTTAATAAGGGAGTCAACAATGAAAAAAACAAATCAAGAAATAATTGAACAATATCCACGAGCAATACAATTTTTATGGTATATTCACGGGTTTATGGAAAGTTTTGACAATGAGGATGCCGAGTGTAAAAATTATACGGAATTAGCCCAAGTTTATGCCGAACCCAAATCAACCTATGAAGGTGGGATTGAGCATTATTGGCAAACCATTACTGAATTAAAAATTATGGCGGAGAAAGAAATGGATTCTTGGGAAAGAATTAAGCAAGAGTCTAACACTTGGATGCCGGATGCGGCAGCCACCAAGAAATGGCTGGAAAACGACGTCATACCCGTTCTAGTTGCCGAAGCCGAACGGCGGGGCTGGAAAAAGCCTGCTTAAGGTTTCATGATATTTCTGAGGCAATGCGTTTAACATAAGGGCAGCTTGGCTGCCCTTATTGCCCGCTGTGATCACCAGGCAACCCCAATCCCAACCTTAACCCAGGCCAATCAACTAGCCAACCCGAATAACTCCTTAACCCCTGGCCAAGCCAATCTTGCCAATCAACCACCTCTTGCCCCTGGCCAACAGGCCACTACACCTTCCACCTCAAAAACCCCTTTACAGAACACTAGAAGAACGGTATACTCTATTCATGATATTCCATCTATTCATGACAATACGCCGATTGTACGCCGGCCTTTACCCAACTATACACCCGAACAATTGGAGATTTACCGAAACCACACCAGTGATTGGCATACAAGGGATGATTGGCCTGTGGAAGTGATGGATTTGGTTGGTGGCCACGGCACCAAACACGTGTATGACGGGCCAAAGGCGACGGCAGACCGGATATTAAACCCTCAGCCGGGCGCACGCATTCCAACCGCTTCAACTCATACCTTTAGCCCGGATGACGCTGACTACTTGGTTAAGGAAACATTACGCCAAAATAGCAATGAAATTGATTTTTGGTTCAAGACTTCGATGAAAAATGAACGGTTGAGATTAGTCTATATGACGGGCCACAATCAACCAACCGGATACGGAATTCTAAGAGATGGTACAACCTTTCAACCAACTTATAAGATGAGGGTTGACCTTATACGTACGAAGAAGGGTTATGTAATTGACAGATATTATCCAAGTTTTGAATAGAATTTGATGAATAAGGAGAGAAAAATGCTAAAAACAGAAAAACAGCTAGATAAAGAATATAAATGGGGCATGCAATTTTTATATCAGATTTTGTTGCGGATGATGACCGCCATCGGCGATAAAGATAATCCTTACAAAACCTATACTGATGTTGCCAAATATTATGCTGATGGAAAAGCCATACGTGAAAATGGACCAGAAGATTACTGGCAAAGTATTACCGATCTGCAAACGATGGCTGAAAAAGAGCTGGATTCTTGGGAAACCATTGGTGATGCCGCTTATACCGGCCTTGATGGCAGGGATGATGCCAAAAAATGGTTATTGGAAGAAGTGCTTCCCCCCTTAATTGCCGAAGCTGAGCGGCGGGGGTGGAAAAAACCTGCCTAAGGGTTCATGATATTTCTGAGGCAATGAGTTTTTAACTTTAAGGGCAGCTTGGCTGCCCTTTGTTGTTGATTGAGATAGTTCCCCCGACTGGCAACCAGGGTGGCTGGGTTAGCTAAGAATAAAACTGTAGAAACTCTGCACCCTGATAATAGGTTACAGGCTTGTTTTCAGCCATCCCTAGAAAAAGTTCGCAACTTACCCCCTTGAAGCATCCTGTTCCATAACAAAAAACCCACCCGGCCTAGGGCCGGATGGGTTTCAGGATATTCTGGATAGTTTATTATAACCGCTGATCGTTTATTTGCTGCTGGCAAACATTTGCTTCGCGTCATCCAAATTTTGGCTCATATATTGGCCAAAAGCATCCATGGTTTGCTGGCCAGATTTTTGAGCAATCATCCCCAACTCACGCAGGCCGGTAGAAGCTGCCTCAAACGTCTGTTTGGCACTATCAATTTGTTTGGCAACACAAACTTCCAAGGACTGGCCACTACAGACCAGTTGGCCCATATTGGTGAAATCCTGCGCCACTTTCTGGGTTATTTCCACTTGGTGGCGGCCAACCGCCAACAAATTTTCATAAGCGACTTGCTGAGCAGCATTCAAAACCTCAACCCCACGCTTGTGCATGCCCATCATTTGATCAAATTTCAGGGCTGGCATTGTACCCATAGAAAACATTTTGCCCATATCGCTAAAATGCTTTTTGGCTTCTTCATAAAAACCACCCATATCAAACATGCTCTTGGCATCTTTCCAAGCAAACGAAGCAGTTTTCTGGCTGCCAGCTTGATCGTTCTTGCCTTGGCTATTAGCTTTATTTTGGGATTGTTGTGTGGTTGTGGCCATTTTAAAACTCCGTTCCTATCAAAAAAATAAAAAATGATGTAGCAAATTCAGGATGCCGCAATCCGCTTATCCTTCATGTTGCATCGCAGCAATGTGATAGTTATACGCTTGATTATCTATGGTGTCAAGCCTTTTTGTGCATCGCACAAAATAATAACCAATTGGCGTTAGGTCGCAAGGATCCGGCGAACCAGCGCGGGCAGATAATGCCAATATTCCTGGGCTTGCCGTAATTGACCATCCAGCTTTTTCATGGTGGCGGATAAATCAGGCCCCTCGTCTTGATGCCAGGCGCGCAAGACCCCCAACCATGCGGGCAGGATCATAAGGCTGGCGGTGGTTGCAGGCAACCAAGATAACAACTGGCTTTTTTGAAGCGCTTGCTGCAGAAATTGTTGGGCATGGGTCAATAACACCCGGCTTAAGCGGGGCGATGTTGGCCAAGCTCGCTGCATTTGCCGGTATGCCAGCCTATGCGGTTGCAGCATATCCATATAATTCATCATCAGGGCAAACAAATATTCACGGTGGCGGGAAAGCGGCGCATCCGGTAATAATTGCGCCGCCGGTTGGGCCAATAATTGCCGCGTTTGTTCATCCAGGTAAGCGGCCAGTAAATCATGCAAGGTTGGATAAAAACGCTGGATTTCTTCAAGGGCGGTCAAAGACCTAGCAGCAATTTCAGGCATCGTTGCCTGCGACCAGCCCTTTTCCGCAATCGCCGCCATCATCGCTTGATAAACTGCAGGATCAAGCTGTCTACCCCCGCCCGTTTCCCGGCGGTTACAGCAAGACAACAGAGAAAATAAATGGCGGGAGGACTGCAAATTAAAAGCCCTTTCATCAGAAAGCGGGTTGATGGCAGAAGATTATAGGGATGTTTTGTCTTGTTTTCCAGTGTAATCAGCAACAGAAAACAGGATGCTTGCGAGAGATGATGCCTACCTTCCACCCGCGGCCCCATTTACCTTCATTCAATTCTTACGTAACTCCCGGGCACGTTCAAAAGCGGCGGCAACCGCCCGCCGCAGCAATGCGGCCAAACCCGGGTCAGCCATTAATATATGCAAGGCAGCAGCCGTGGTACCGTTAGGGCTGGTGACTTGCTGGCGCAGTAAGGAGGGTTGCACCCCTGACTGACTGGCCATCACCGCACTGCCCAGCAAGGTTTGTGCGGCCAGTTTTCCGGCAAGCTTGGGCGGCAACCCCTGTTCTTGGGCGATGGTAGCCAAAATTTCCAAAAACAGGAAAATATAGGCCGGGCCGCTGCCGCTTAGGGCGGTGACCAAATCCAACTGTTGTTCACTTTCAACCGGCATCACCATCCCCAGTTTTCCAAGTAACCCCACCCAGGTTTGGTAGATCACGGAAGGCAAGGAGGGCAAGGCATAACAACCCGTGAAACCCTGCTGATAGGCAGCCGGTAAATTGGGCATGGCCCGCATGACTGCCACACTTGCTAATTGCTCTTGGATCAAGCTTAAGGGTTGACCAGCAACCACTGATAAAAACCAGCAACCTTGTAAGGCGGCCGGTTGATAAAGCGGTAACAATTGCGCTAATGATTGCGGTTTTACGGCCAACACCAGCAGCTCATCGCGAAAATGCGGCAAATCCTGGGGGGTTCGGCGCTTGACAGCGGCAGGCAACCCCTCAAAATGACGGCGGTCAGCAGCCTTAGGGTCAATAATCCCAAGCTTGCCCGGGTCAACCCCCGCCCCTAACCACCCCCGGATTAAGGCCTGTCCCATTTTCCCACCGCCAATTACCCAGATATCAGGCGCCCAGATATCAGACGTTTGACCGGTATTTTCCCTAAACTTTTCCGGCATGGATATTACGCTTGGCCAACCGTCTCTAGAATAGCCATTTGCATAGCTTTTTTCGGATCATGATTGGCCCAGATGACAAATTGGAAAACCGGATAAAAACGTTCGCACTCCCGAAAAATATTTTTCACAATATCTTCCACTTGTTCCATGACAATGTTCGGCACCCCCCGCAGGGCTTGGGAACAGCGGAAAATCGGAATATTTGATTCAGAACACAGGATAAAATGACCAAAGCATATCTGTTCGTTGGCCAACATGATCAACTCCATCACATCTTGGCGGTGGATGGGCGGAACCTTAATATTAAGCGGGCAAGAAATATGCAAAAAACTATCCACCGAACGCCATAAAACCCCTATCCGATATTCTGCCCACTTCCCTTTAATTTTGGTAAATGCTTCCTGCGGTTCTCTCTTTTGAAAACCCAAACCTTCACGCCTGGCATAATCCTCAATGACATCCAAAGGGCTATCATGGGGATCGGGTCGGCGGTTATTGCGGCCTAGACGGGACATTTAGGGATTCCTTCACTGCTATGGGTTGTGATATGATCGTTGTTTGTTATTTTCCTCATCCTTCCTAATTTTGGCCCGTCAACGCATTTACTGGCCAATTAGGAACCGGGCCATTACTCCTCCCTGATAACGTCTGCTATCTGAGGTTTACTCAACCTCAGATAATACCAAAAAAACGGCGCCGGGCTTCTATACCCCTATTTGGCGGCTGTTTTTTAATTCCTATTGTCTTGTTCCTTGCTTTTGTTGGGTTGTTGCTTCCCGCCACTTTGATCCTGGCCAAGTGCCGCTGCCCTATCCCCGGGCACAGATATAGCGGGGGAGTGCATCTGTTGTTGGGCTTGCCACTGCCCCTCCAGCATATTTAAACGCTCTTGTAGGCGTTCTTGCTCCATCCGGGCAAGGGTTGCCATATTTCTCACTATTTCCAATTCCGCCCGCGGAACAACATCCAAACGCTGCACGAAACGCTTTGATAAAAGCTGGCATTCATGGACAATTTGTTGGCGCACAGCCAAGGCTGTTTCAATTGCCCCAGCCACCATTTTGGTGGCATCTTCCAAAAAATTGGTTGGTTTTTTCATTGATTACCCTTCATTGCCCAGCATTTATTTCCTTATCAATACTGTATTTTAAGCTTAAGCACCAAGCGTTTACCCAAGATAGAAACGACCTACCCAGCCTATTTTTACGAGTATATTTTTACTATTATTCGCGGCTTATCGTTCCACAAAATGGCCGGGATCGTCAAGCATGATTTTCAACCCCTTATGTCCCACTGAAAAATGGGTAGGTTGGATGATCATCAGTCCACCCACCTAGCCATAGGGGATGCGATTGCACAATGATTACAGAATCCGCAACGCATCTCCCGTACCCCTTGCCGATTTTTTTGAAAAAGGTTATATGACACATAAGGGGTTGTTTTTTAGAAAGATTAGGCGGATGCATACAGTTTTATTTTACTTATTACTCGTTTCCCTATTCGCGACCTTAACGGTGCTAGGGGTTGGTTTGGCCAGTTTAGGGCGTGGCGGCGCCTTTTCTAAAAAATATGGCAACCGGTTGATGCAATGGCGCGTGGGGATGCAAGTCTTAACCATTTTGTTGCTGATCCTTTATATATCTGTGCCGCGTTCCTGAACCACTACTCTCTTGCCAAGAACCATCTTGAGGGCAAGGTTATCATCAATTGGTCATTATAGGAATCAGACGGATGGTGCGTTTAACCAAAATTTACACCCGCGGCGGCGATCAAGGCAAAACCTCCTTAACCGGCGGCAAGCGCGTAGATAAGCATGACCCACAAGTAGAGGCTTACGGCACGGTTGATGAGGTGAACGCCCATTTAAGCCTGATTGCCCTGCACGCCCCGGAAACCATCGAAATTACCCATCATCTGCAGCAAGATTTATTTGATTTGGGCGCTGATTTGTCAACCCCCTTGCCAGCGGCATCTATCGCTGATCCCGCCTTGCGGATCCAACAAGCGCAAATCGATTATTTGGAAAAAACCATTGACCGGTTAAACGCCGCCTTATCCCCCCTGACTTCTTTTGTTTTGCCGGGCGGGACGGCAGCATCCACTTACTGCCATATTGCCAGGACGGTGGCGCGGCGTGCCGAGCGCCAGACCAGCAAACTGGCTAGTGAACAACCGATTAATCCATTGGCCCTGATTTATTTGAACCGGTTATCTGATTTGCTATTCGTCATGGCCCGTTACTTTAATGACCAAGGCAAACGCGATATTGTATGGCAGCCTGGCAAAAACCGCTAACCTAGGGATAGGCTGGTTTTCTATCCGCATCCCACAATAGCTTGCCATCATCACTAAGATACAATAAACCCTTTTTATTATAAATTTTTATTTTTGTGTTGATCTTGCCTATTAGTAAAACAGTAGGAAATTCCTTTAAAATACTTATAATATCCAATGATATCAATAGTTTTATAATAGGGAAAATGGGGATAAATAGTAGAAATTAATTATAGAAAGATATAAGAAAAATTAACTATTTGTTTACTTTTTGCTGGAAATATGGTACCTACGGAAAGTGTATTATAGAAAACAATATATCAACACAACGGAGATTTTATGAATAATTTTCGCAAATTTCTTTTTGTTGGCGCAAGTTTACTCGCAACACCCACCGCTTTCGGGCAAAGCGCTGACTGCAGAGTCTTATCTTACCAAAATTTGGATGCTGTGGAGTGCAAGGGTTTGCCCTCTGATAGTGGCCTGGCCGCACCCGATGGGTCCAACGATTCTCGTATAGGTTTATCCCCAGGAAGGGCGCCAATTGACATGCTAAAACCTGGCACAGCGATAGGTGGGTCAAGTACAACACCCGCTATCACAGGATCAACAACGAGCACAACGACGATATCCACGCCAGTGACCACTACCACAGGGTCAACCACAAGTACAACGACCATATCCACGCCAGTAACCCCTACCACAGGGTCAACAACAAGCACAACCACCATATCTACGCCAGTGGCCACTACCACAGGATCAACCACGGGCACAACCACCACCTCCACGACAGTGCCCGCTACAATCCCCGTGTCAACTTCTCCTATAGGGAGTCCGACGGGCGTACCATTAGCACCGCTTGTCGCAACGAACCCAGTTGAAGATATAATTGTATCTAAACTGCGCAAAGAAGATGCTAAAGCCAGTTATTTGGGTGCGGTGACTAGGGAAGGTGCCATTCAAAGCGATAAAGGCTTCGCCCGGGACCAACGTGACCAACAACAAGGGGATATTCACACCGACAGTTCCACATGGTCCCCTACCAAAACCGCCGGGCTCTAGGTTTTAGTACCCTGAACAAAATAACACCGCATACGAAGACGGTCGTATAAAAAAATGTTTTATATTTCAAAACCAGGAACTTTCACTGTTCCTGGTTTTTTTGTTCTCTCTTAGGCTTTTTATCATATTTTAGTAAGAAAGCCTTTTCCTATCCGCCGAAAAATCTCCTAGCACGGGAAATATTTGACAAAAAAACATCGGCGTGTTGCAATGCAAAAAGTTTTACGCGTGCTTACACATGCTATTTTATCAAAATTGCCTTGACCGTCGAATGAATAAGGATAGGAAACAAATGAAAGTACTGGTTGCCGTCAAACGGGTAATTGATTATAACGTAAAAATTCGCGTGAAAGCCGATGGCAGCGGCGTTGAAACAACGAATGTGAAAATGTCGATGAACCCTTTTGATGAGATCGCTTTGGAGGAGGCCGTGCGCCTGCGCGAAAAATCTGTGGCCACGGAAATCGTAGCCGTATCGATGGGTGGGGCGGGCTGTCTTGAAACATTACGCACCGCACTGGCCTTGGGTGCAGACCGCGCCATCCATGTGCCGATTGACCAGGAATTACAGCCGCTAGCGGCGGCCAAGCTATTGCAAGCCGTGGTTAGAATTGAAAAGCCCCAACTGGTTTTTTTAGGCAAACAAGCCATTGATGATGATTGCAACCAAACCGGCCAAATGTTAGCGGCCCTACTTGATTGGCCGCAAGCCACCTGTGCCTTTAAACTGACCGTGTCTGCCAGTAAAATTGAGGTGGTTTCAGAAATTGACGGCGGTTTGGAAACGGTTGAAATGCCATTGCCAGCCTTGGTTACTGCCGATTTGCGTTTAAACCAGCCGCGCTATGCCTCACTCCCCAACATTATGAAAGCCAAGAAAAAAACCATTGAAAGCGTGACGGTTGGGCAATTGGCGGTCGATATCACCCCGCATTTGCGGACTTTAAAGATTAGCGAACCCCCAAAAAGGCAGGCAGGCGTTAAGGTCAAGGATGCCGCCGATTTGGTCGATCGCCTGCGTCATGAAGCAAAGGTGCTATAATGTCAATTTTAATTATTGCCGAATATGTACAGCAAAAAATTTCTCCCAGTACCTTATGCGCCGTGCAAGCCGCCCAAAAAATCGGCGGGGAAATTGACCTAGCGGTACTTGGGTCAAATTGCCAAGCGGTTGCCAATTTTTTTGCTGGCATCCCTGGCATCCGTCAGGTGTTGGTGGCTGATCACCCCCATTTAGCGCATCCGCTTGCCGATTGTTATGCGAAAACAATCGCGCCAGTGGGCAAAGGTTATTCCCATTTGGTGATGGCCGCCACCAGTTTTGGTAAATCCTTGATGCCACGGGTGGCAGCCTTGTTGGATGTCGCCCAAATATCCGATGTGGTAGCGGTGGTCAGCCCAGACATTTTTGTGCGCCATATTTATGCGGGCAATGCCACCGCCACCGTCCAATCCCTAGATAGTTTAAAGATCTTGACCATTCGCCCCTCCGCTTTCCAACCCGCAGCCAGTAGCAGTAGCGACCAAGCCGCCATCAAGGCTATGCCCTTTACTCCCCTGGCCCCGCAAACCAAATTAATTAAACAGGAAATCAGCAAATCGGTGCGACCGGAATTAAACGGCGCTAAAATTGTGGTATCGGGGGG
>JBGAWJ010000060.1:852-9875 GCA_044227605.1 Alphaproteobacteria bacterium | reverse complement strand
GAAGCCTTTTTCCACTCCCTCATGCTCCTGGTGCAGCAACCCAACCAAACCGCAACCGAGGTGTTGGTGCGGCAGGAAGAAAAATTGCGCCTGATGGGCCCGCATCTCGGGCGGTTGCAATGCGAATTCCTGGATCCGTTAATCAACCGCCAATTTAACATGATGGTGCGGGCCGGGGCATTCCCCCCGTCACCGCCGGTGATGCAGGATTTGCTGAAATTACGGGTGGAATATGTCTCGCCCTTGGCCCGGGCACAAAAATCCAGTGAAGGTACGGCGATTTTACGGGCGGTTGAGGCTTTATCGCCCTTGGCGCAACTTGATCCCACCATCATGGATAATATTGATGCCGATGCTTATGCCCGCGCCATTTTGGATGCGTTTGGGGCACCCACCCGTATCCTGCGTGACCCGCAAGCTGTGGAGGAGTTGCGTGCCAGCCGCGGGCAACAACAAAACATGCAATCGATGTTGGCGGCGGCTAAGCCAATGGCCGGGGCTATGCGTGACTTATCGCAGGCAGGATTACCGGTGAAAGAGGTAGCTGATCAGCTGGATATGGTCATGGCCGAACCACCGGATCAGGAAATGCCGATGCCGGTTTCATGATGATCATCCATTTTCAGGAAAGGATACGATAATGGTTCAACCCAGAAAATCAGGGGCTGCTTGGCTACAACGCCTATTTGGTCCGCAGCAATCGATGGCGGTGGCTGAGGCTTACCAGCATTGCCTGGATCCCAATCAGGCGAGAAGTAAAATGGTCCTGGCTGATTTGGCGGTGTATTGCCAGGTGCGCCATACAAGTTTTACCGCCAACGACCCCTATCAAACCGCCTTTAATGAAGGGGCGCGGGATGTTTTTTTACATATTATGGAAATGCTGGGCTTAACTGCCGATGATTTCATTCAACTACAAAGGAATTATGAAGTATGAACGATATGACAGCCAATGCCGCGCCAGTTGCGGCCAACCCAACCGCCGCTTCCCCTTCAACCACCACGGCTGTGCAAGCAACAGATTGGGTGCAGAATTTAGACCAAGATGCCCGCCAATTGGTACAGGTCAAAGGTTATCGCAGCCCCAATGATTTGGCCAAAGCCTATATGCATGCCGAACGGGCGATTGGATCGGAGAAAGTGGCCATTCCGGGCAAGGAAGCCAAGGCTGAGGATTGGGCGCAACTGTGGAATAAATTGGGTCGGCCGCAAAAACCCGATGGTTATGAGTTCAAAAAACCCAGTGAGGCTGGCACCTATAATGAGGAGTTGGCGGGTTGGTATAGGCAAGCGGCGCATCAAGCCGGTTTAACGGGGCGCCAGGCGGCGGCTTTGCATGACACTTTCGTGCAATATATGCAGCAGGGTGAGAAAATGCAAAACCAGCAGCTTGATGCCAAACGCCAGCAGTTGGAGCATCATCTAGAGCAGGAATGGGGGCCATCTTATGATGCCAATTTGACCACCGCCCGCCGGGCGGCGCGGTTGTTTGCCGATAATCCCGACATGCTGCAAAGTTTGGAGCAAGCCATTGGCGGCCCGCAAATGCTGCGGATGTTTCACCGCATTGGCAAACATTTGGGTGAAGACAGCATGGCGGGTGGCAGCGGGCGCGGGCAGGGTAATGTATCGGGCAGCCAGGCGCGTGCGGAAATCGCAAGGCTTCAGGGGGATGGCGAGTTCAGCAAGAAATGGCTGGATAAAAGCCACCCCGAACATGAATTCGCCATTGGCCGTATGCAGGATCTGCACCGCTTGATGCTGGGGGAGAGGTAGGAAGCTTGTTATCTAAATACTCTGAATTTTGCCATCAGATGGTGAGGCTTCTATCTTGCGTTGATGTAGCATTTGTTGAACTTGATAAAAATATATAAGAAAAATATCGACGAACTTTACCATCTGATCAGCCATTTTAGCATCGGAAAGAATTGGGTCATGAGCTGATTTATTACCGTCTACTCTAATATAATGAGCCCATTCACCCATGTCAGGATGTAAAATATTTTGTTCAATTAATTTATCTATTCTTTTTGCTAAAACATTTATCGCTGGTATTTTTCTTTGAGTTGATACATCAATTATCTTTCTACCCAACATACCTACAGCATCCCAATGATGATTTTTATAATTATCCATCATCTGTGAGTGTAATTTTTTTATATCTAAGGGTAAAAATTTTAAGGGATCAGAGATTGCGGGTAAATGATAAAAATTTATTTGCTCAAAACCATCGTCAGTTATATACCCATCGAAACGATGAGGATCGCCTATTTCGTCCCATTCTCTGCGGACAGTATCTTTATATATACTTGTCGCGATTTCTTTGCATTTTCGGCATATAAAAAATACCCAGATTTTTTCTTTACTGACGGCATGCGAACCTACTGAATCGAAAGTCATTCTTTGTGAACCGCAATGTGGGCAATCAAAATTTGCTTGGGTCATGAAAATTCCTTTTAGAACCACTTAATTAAAATCATCTATAAATTCTGAAATAGATATTTATATATGGCAAATAATTTCATTGATCCTTTGATCAATATCCAAAGTTTCACTGGCATGTAAGGATGCGGAGACGCCGGCAGCCGGTGACCGGTTCCGCTGACCGCCTGAAAGCAGGCCGCCCGGGATTACCCATAAAATGGGTTCAACCCCCAAGGATGGGCGCAATTATCCAGGATGGGTCCAGCCCGGCTGGGTACCCCCTCTGAGCAATGATTTTCCTTTTAACCCATGCTCTGGAGGCATTTATGAGTTTTCAAGTTGATACAGCTTTTGTGAAGCAATATAGCAGCACCTTGCAATATTTGGTGCAGCAAAAAGGTTCGCGCTTGCGCGCCCTGGTGCGTCAGGAATCACTAACCGGTGAGGAATGTTATTTCGACCAAATCGGTGCGACCGAAGCCCAGGAAAAAACTGCCCGCCACGGTGATAGCCCGTTGATTTCCACACCGCACAGCAGACGTCGGGTCAACCAGCGTGATTTTGAATGGGGCGATATGGTGGATAAACCAGATAAAGTCCGCTTGCTCGTTGATCCGGCATCTAATTACCTGCAATCGGCCATGTGGTCGCTGGGCAGGCGGATGGATGATGTGATTATTGATGCGGCCTTGGGCACGTCTTACACCGGTAAAAACGGCTCTGTGATTGTGCCCTTGCCCGCATCGCAGAAAATTGCCGTAGCTGCCACCGGCTTGACCTTAGTGAAATTATTTGAAGCCAAGGAAAAGCTTGACTCTGCTGAGGTTGACCCCGATGAGCCGCGTTATATTGCGGTCACGGCCCGGCAAATCACCAATTTGCTGAACACGACCGAGGTTAAATCATCCGATTACAATACGGTGAAAGCCTTGGTTCAGGGGCAGATTGACAGCTTCATGGGCTTTAAGTTCATCACCACGCAGCGCCTGCCTAAAGATGGGGCGGGGGACAGGCAGGTAATCGCCTGGGCGCAAAATGGCTTGCTGGTGGCGGTTGGCCAGGATATGCAGGGCCAAATTGCCCCGCGTCCCGATAAAAGCTTCTCCACCTATGTCTATGCCTGCTTATCTTGCGGGGCCAGCCGGATGGAAGAGCAAAAAATCATCGAAATCGCCTGTAAGGAGTAGAGGGATTATGGCAAAATCATATGGATATCAGATGAACAAACTGCGTAATTTACGGCCGCAAACCATGCCCGAAGTGGGGGATGTGGGTGGACGGGTGCGCTGTTTTAATGAAAAAATCACGCTCATCGGCCAAGCGGTTGGCGATGTGATTGAGGCGGGGTTCTTGCCGTGTGGCGCCCGCCTGCTTTACGGGGTGTTGACCAGCGATACCGCACTTGGTATCAGCACCCTGGCGGTGGGTATCAGCGGCAAACCAGCCAAATATCAGACAGCGGCCACCTTAACCGTGGCCGACATCCCAACCTTGTTTGGCAACACCCAAAATGTGGGCGAAGCCTTAAATGGGGAAGAGATCGTGATCATCACGGTGGGCGCTAATGCCTTGCCGGTTGGTGGGGTCTTGCGCTTGCAGTTGTTTTACACGCTAGATTAACGGGGTAAAGGGTGGGACAGGAAACTGCCCCACCTACTTGTTTTGATTATGTTCTCATATATCTTGTCAAATATAGGAAGATAGATTATATAAGATAACGTAAGAATGGGACAATTTTAGGGTTGGATTTTTAAGGATGTGTTGGTAATGAAAACCTATAGTGCATTGGATATCGCTCAGGAATTTGTGAAAATCGCCGATGAAAACGGCGAACATTTATCGCATATGAAATTGCAAAAGCTGGTGTATTTTGCGCATGGTTGGCATCTGGGCTTGACGAACAAACCATTGTTGGATGAAACAATAGAGGCTTGGCAATATGGGCCGGTGATTCCGTCGCTGTATGAGGAATATAAAAAATACGGCAGCCGGCCAATTATTCCTAATGCTGTGATGCGCAATCAAAAAATTCTGCCACAAGACGTTAAAGATCTGATTCAGAAAATCTGGAATGTCTATGGGGGATTTACGGCTTCTCAATTGTCAACCCTAACTCATGAAGAGGGTTCACCTTGGGATCTGGCCACCGCTGAATATGCCGGATCCTTGCCCAAGGGGTTGGATGTTCCCAACGATACCATTGCCAAACATTTTGAAGCCCAAAAAGTTCCGGTAAATGGATAAAAGAAATCCCAATCATCTGACCTTTGGATCTGATCTTACCAGGATTCCTGACCATATTTCCTTTTCCTCATCTACCAATGATGAAAAGGTAGAACAGGAAAAGAGGGTTTTTGAACAGAAATACCGGGAAGATGAACAAAAACTGAAGCATCGAGGCGTTACGTATCGTTTTGTTTTATTTATCGTTTTTGGGTGGTTATATTTTGTAATGGCGATTATTTTATGCGTTGGTTTTGGTTGGATGAAAAATTTATCGGATTCAGTTTTAATTGCTTTATTAACCACCACAACCGCCAATATTATTGCCATGTTATGGGCAATTATTAAATATTTGTTTCCTGATCAACATAAACCTTAGCCTAAAGGATCGGCCAAACATTGAGGGCCGCACATAAAAATTTTAACTTTTAAAAACGATTGATCCGTAAACCCTCACTATACTGAACCGCCCGCCACCATTGATAAACATTCGAATAGTTCATTGGGTTAAGGTATCCGTCGTCAGGGGACGGCCAGTCGGGGCCAGTTAGCAGGATGGCCAAAAATACGGCCAAGGGGAAACACAGGCAAAAGCGCGTGCCAAAGAGAAAGGTTTGTTTGGTGGCAAGCCATAGGCCCTTGAACATACCCAACATAATTTTTTCGCGCAGGTACAGCGGTAATAAAAGGGTGCCCACTACAATCAATAGGATTTCCTTGATCCATGAAGGGATAGCAGAGGGTTTTTTGGTATCCAGGTGGTTGGACACACCACCCACAATAGATTTTTTCATCAAGTTAGTTTGGCCAAGGATCCAACGAAATGGTAAAATAACTAGAAAAGCCCCTGTTCCCCAAAACAAAACCGCTTTTATCTTGACCCATAATTTGGCCAGCAGCTGATCATATTCATCGTGGTTTTGGGGTTGGGTGGCGGGTTTTGCTTCGTCTTTCACAAAACTGTTCATGACCCATTTCGACATCCTTAGCCATAGGGGAATGAGGGATGAAAACACCGGAATATGTTGCCAGAAGGGCTGATCTGATAAGATAGGATTTTGTTTTGATGCGGCCGCAGGCAAAGGTTGCGGTATGGATGGGGCTTTATCTAGCTGGTCGCTGGGCGAATTTGGGTTAGGCGGGGTTATTGTGTTCGTGCGGGAAATTGCGGCAGCTGGCCTGCCGGAAGTGCGGCCCACAACACTGCTGCTTTTATCCAGGCGTCGCCAATGCGGGCTGATAGGTGGTTTTTCTTGCTTGCTCATCTATCTTTGCCTTATTTCGCATCCTTACTTGGCTATTAACATAGGTAAAGAGCTGGCAGGATAGCACGGGATGCAGCACAATATCAACAGGATGTTGGACAGTTAAGGATAAGAGGGGTAAGCGATAAGGCTATTATTGGAACGCCGCCAGCAATCATCACTGGGGTATAGGGTTGGGTTCAGCCAATGGGATCCCCGCAGCATCAAAACAAGCACCCCTGCTAATGAGAAACGCAAAGTCAAAACCCTGACGCCATAAAACAGGCCTACCAAGGCCAACAGGGTCAAAAAAACCGCCAAGCGCCTGACCCAATCCACCCGATACAAGCCCGTCATAATCACCAAGAAAATCAGGGATAGAAAGCCTTGATACCCCTCGGATAAAGGCGGGCGGCTTTTTGCCTGGGGTAACGGCTGAGGCAGGTTTGCCTACAGCCTGTGCAGAAGTAAGTGGTTGATCCATGTGCTTTTGCCGGTTGCGTGCCTTTTAAAGTTCTGGTGACTCCATCATGCCTATCATCTTTTTAAAAAACAAGGCGGCTTGATAACAGTTTTTACAAAATAACCAATCCTTAACAATCCCATCCTAACCGCATTATATAGCGAGGTTCCATGTCTTTATCCATTGTTGCCATTTGTAACCGGGCGCTTGATTTATTGGGGGCTGATCCCATCACTTCGCTGGCTGATGACAGCAAGGCCGCCCGTCTCTGCCAACGTAATTATGAAGGGGTGCGCGATACGGTGTTGCGCGCCTATCCTTGGAATTCAGCGATGTGTCGCGCTTTATTGCCAGCCTTGGCCACGGTGCCAATGTTTGGCTACCGGTTCCAGTATCAACTGCCAACGGGGCCTGAGCCAGCGGCTTGTTTACGGGTATATCAGGTGATGGCAGGCGATGATTACCGGATTGAAGGGCGCCGCTTGCTAACCGATTACCCGCCGCCTTTGCCGCTTCTCTATATCGGTCAGGTCTTGGATCCGAACCAGTTTGACCCGTTGTTGGCCGAGGCGATTTCCGCCCGCCTAGCTATTTATTTAGCGGGCAACTTGACCGAAAGTGCCAGCCGGATTGAAACCATGCGCAGTCATTACCGCGAAGCCCTGCAGGAAGCGCGCGCCATGGACGCGCAGGAGGGTCGTGCTGATATGATTGAGGCCGATGAATGGCTGAATAGCCGCCGCTAACATGTCCGATGAACATCAAGGGGGTCTTATGCCGCGTATATCACCGATTTTCACAACCTTTAATGCGGGCGAATGGTCGCCCAGCCTGTATGGGCGGGTGGATTTGCCCAAATACCAAAATGCCTGCCGCACCCTGTTAAATTTTATCCCGCTGCCGCAAGGGGCGGCCACCCGCCGCCCGGGCACGCGCTTTGTGGCGCTGGCCAAAAATATGGAACCAATGCGCCTGATCCCTTTTGAATATTCAACCACCCAGGCCTATATGATTGAAGCCGGGGGCAATTATTTCCGCTTTTATAAAGACCGTGGCCGCATTGAAACCATGCCGGGCATACCGGTTGAGATCGCAACACCTTACAAGGCCGAGCATTTGGCGGGGCTAAAATGGGCGCAATCGGCGGATGTGCTCTATCTATGCCACCCGCTATATCAGCCGCATAAATTATCACGCCTGAGCCATACCAATTGGCAATTGACGCCCCTTGAAAGCAGCGATGGGCCTTATAGGGAAATCAATATCAGCGACACCACCCTGCAACCCGCGGCGACTAGCGGCACCACCACAATCACTGCCACGAACGATGTGTTTGTGCCAACCGATGTGGGCCGGATGGTGCGGTTGCAGCATGCTGATATTTGGGGTTGGGCCAAAATCACCGCGGTCAGCAGTACCAAGGTAGTGACGGTAACCGTTAAAAGTAATTTTAATGCGGCAACGGCCACCAAAAATTGGCGGTTAGGGGCGTGGGATCAGGGGAATGGCTGGCCATCCTGCGTTACCTTTTATGAGGAACGGTTGTTTTTTGCAGGCACGCGCAAACAGCCGCAAACCTTGTGGGCCTCGATGGCGGGTGATTATGAAAATTTCGCGCCATCCACCCGTGACAGCAAGGTGCTAGCGGATAATTCCCTGAATTTTACCATCTCGGATGACCGGGTCAACGCCATCCGCTGGTTAAGTGCTGGCAAAACCTTAGCGGTAGGC
Organism: Alphaproteobacteria bacterium; assembly: GCA_044227605.1. Classification (GTDB taxonomy): domain Bacteria; phylum Pseudomonadota; class Alphaproteobacteria; order JAEUKQ01; family JAEUKQ01; genus JAEUKQ01. The sequence continues at coordinate 1,790 of JBGAWJ010000060.1, read as the reverse complement.
ACGGTGGGCGGTGAGTTTTCGGTGCGCGCCTCCACCCTCAATGAGGCCTTAACGCCTGATAATATCACGGTACGGCGGGAAAGCACGGTGGGTTCAGCTGATCAGATGGCGGTGCGGATTAACCAGGCGGTGCTGTTCGTGCAGCGGGCGGGGCGCAAATTATATGAAAGCGCCTACAGCCTGGACAGTGACGGGCTGGCCGCCCCTGAAATGACCTTGCTCTCCCGTCATTTGACACAAGGTGGCATTACAGAAATTGCCTTCCAACAGGAACCCTGGGCGGTATTGTGGGTAACATTGGCGGATGGGGGGTTGTTGGGTCTAACCTATTTGCGTGAGCAGGAGGTGGTGGGTTGGCACCGCCACAGGTTGGGGGGGCAGGATGTGCGGGTTATGTCGATAGCGACCATTGCGGGTATTAGCCAGGATGAATTATGGCTGGCGGTTAAACGCGGGGTGGGGGATGAGGCGCTACAAATGATTGAGGTCATGGAAAGCGAATTTTTGCCCAATCATTCAACCGACACCAAAAGTGCTTTTTTTGTAGATTGCGGCTTGACTTATGAAGGGGCGGCAACCCTGCATATTCGAGGGCTTGACCATTTGGTGGGGCAAAGGGTGCAGATACTGGCCGATGGCGGCACCCACCCCGATAAAACCGTGGAACCCGGCGGCCAGGTAACGTTGGATCGCCCGGCCCGGCTAATCCATATTGGCTTGCCATATGAAAGTGTCCTGGAAACCCTTGATCTAGAGGCGGGATCAGCCGAAGGGTCAGCCCAAGGTAAACCCAAGCGGATTACCCGGGCAACCGTTAAATTGTTGGATAGTTTAGGTGGCAGTTTGGGGTTTGATCCCCATTATTTGGAAGAGATACCCTTCCGCGACAGCGGCATGCCCATGGATCAAAGCCCCCCGTTATTTAGCGGGGATAAGCG
>JBGAWJ010000060.1:0-842 GCA_044227605.1 Alphaproteobacteria bacterium | reverse complement strand
GGTACGGCAGCAACAACCCTTGCCGATGACGATATTAGCCATTGTACCGCAGATCACCACCATGGATGGCTAGGTTTTTAATCAAGCTGTTCAGGAAGAATATCGTCCTATCATTTTCTTAATCCTTCATCTTCCGCAGGCTTATCATGATGAAGGCAGGGGATTTTTCTTTTAAAAAACTGTGTCATCAACAAGAACATATAATGAACGAATGTTGATTTCAATGGCAGTCCTATTCAAGTATTTTCAACCGGAGTGGAGGTAAGGATGGGTGATTTTAAAGAACGGGCTAAATACCGGGACCAGGATGATCCGGCAAGTAAAGGCTGGGGGGAGGCTAAGGATTCACCCTTTAACCCGAATGGCATCACCCTTAGCCTCAATAGCGGGTGGGGGCAGGCGGCGGGGTGGGGCAATACCGGCTTTGATGGCGGGATGGATGAGGGGGGCATGGATGATTTCACGCTGCATTCCCCCTTGCCCGCCCTAACCCCCAAGCCTGCCGCAACCTTGATCAACGCCCATAGTTTGATGCTGGATAGCCTGATGCAGGGCAAGAAACTGGCGGGTACCAAATATCTACCCGGCCAGGTGCTGGAGGATGCGGATTTGTTAACCCACAGCTTGGCCTTGCAGAAACAAGCTGATGAGGCCGCAGGGGTTAACCAATCAGCCGCCAGCAATTTAAAGCCATTGCTGCAAAAACATCAAACCCTTGCCTCCTCGGCCACCCTGCCCCAGCAGCAAGCCTGGCATCTGCATAAGGGATTGCAACTGTTGCAAGACGCACGTGATGAGGGGATTATCCCCGGGGAAGATGCCGAACGCTTAGGTGATAGCTT
>JBGAWJ010000005.1:0-32835 GCA_044227605.1 Alphaproteobacteria bacterium | reverse complement strand
ACATTTTTATTAAAAACAGGAACCCAATAACCAGCAGAAACCCTGGATTTTAAATAGGAAATATCACCCCCTAGTCCCGCAAATTCATTGGATACCCGGATAGAATACCCTTCGCGTGTATCAAAACGGCTATCCCTGTAATCTAGAACTAAGGAATGCGACAGGGAAGATTTGATACTGTTGCCTTTTTGCTGTTGTACAGCTGCGGATACCCCGTTTTTGACATCAAAAATTTGATCATATGAAAGCAAATAACTCCAATTCTGACTTAAATGCTCACTTAGGTCGTACCCAGCGCGCAAGGTAAACCCCGTACTGGTTTCTCTGTAAGATTGCTCATCCACGCTGCCAATCTTAAAGAGTCCAGCTTGCGTCCGGAACACATCAAAACCAGCACGAAGATCACGCCCCATGAAATAAGGTTCGTCAAAACTGATTTGTGCAGAAGAACGCAACCCGGACAATGTCAAGTTAACACTTAAAGCTTGCCCTTTGCCTAAGAAATTTTGTTCGCTAAGCGTCACTGTTCCAACTGGCCCGTCTGATGTTGAATAACCTAAACCAAAATTCAAACTGCCCGTCGATTGTTCACGCACATCAACCACCAAAACAACCTTATCAGGGGCACTGCCTTGTTTTGTTTGGATATCAACCTTGCTAAAGAAGCCTAGATTGAATAATCGTTGACGGGTTGTCCTTAGTTTAGATGCATTAAACGCATCTCCTTCTGCAATTTGAAATTCACGACGGATAACGCGGTCCAAAGTTCGGACATTTCCAACTATATCAATACGCTCAACATATACTTTGATACCTTCTTTAATCTGATAAGTGATATCAACCCGGCGATTTTCCCGGTCAATGTTTAGAACCGGCTCCACACCGGCAAAAGCATACCCCAACGTCCCTATTTCTTCGGTTAAATCTAATATTGTTTCTTCAACAAGGCTTGAATCAAACCATGAACCTGCTTTTGACCTAATCAGTTTTTTTAATCGGTCAACATTTAGATTACGCAGATTGGTGGTTAAATTGACAGTGCCAATTTTATAACGATTGCCTTCTTCCACAGTAAATGTCACGAAAAAAGCATTACGTTCCGGGGAAAATTCCACCACATTGGATAATACATTAAAATCAACATATCCATGCTGACCATAATAATTTTTTAACAGCTCAACATCCGCTTCGATACGATCGGGGTCATAATTATCATTGGTTGATAAAAACCGATACCAAGCGCTACGATGTGTAATAATCTGGGAACGCAAGATCCTATCACTAAAAATTTTGTTACCTACAAATAATACACTGGCTACGGTTGTGCGAGTTCCTTCTTTAATCTCAAAAACCAAATCAACGCGGTTTTGTTCTAATTGGATAATTTTTGGCTCAACCGTTGTTGCAAACCTGCCATTGCGCCGATAAACATCTTGGATCCTTTTTGCATCTGCAATGGCTTTAGTGGCCGAGTAAACAACCCGTGGCCTTAACTGTACTTCAACCGTTAAGATTTTGTCGTCAATCCTTTTATTTCCCTCAAAAGCTACCCGGTTAATGATAGGATTTTCTTTGACTTTTATGACTATCCCATTGCCTTCACGCAAAATTTGCACATCAGCAAAAAAACCAGTGGCGTATAGGGACTTCAATCCTTCGTCAATTAAACGTAAATCTACAGGATCCCCTACTTGAAAACCAAGATAAGCCCTTACTGTATCTGCTTCTATCCGCTGCACCCCCTCAACCCTTATACCGGTAATAGTAGGTATATTTTGTGCCTGCAAATAAGTGGCAGATATAAAAGTGCTCATGAACAAACAAAAAGCCAATGTTAGAAAAAAAAGCTTTTGTAAGGGGTTTAATCTGGGGGATTTATTGGTCATGGTATTTTCTTTTTTCCTAGTAATTGACGGTTTTAATATATTCAAATGTATATAAAATGATAGTAGAAAACTCTGTTTAACATTCAGGAGTTGGCTGCATTTGAAAAGCCCCTATTAGATCATTGTATAAAGCTAATATGAAAATTCCAGCAATTAGGATCAATCCTATCTTAAAGGCTGCCTCTTGTATTTTTATATTCAAGGGCTTGCCCCGGAGTAATTCGACAAGGTAAAACATTAAATGCCCCCCATCAAGTAAGGGAATAGGGAATAAATTAAATAATCCAATGGCCACAGATAAAAATCCTGCTAAAAACAGTAACGACAAAATACCCATTCTGGCTGCTTCCCCCGATACCCTAGCAGTTGAAACAATCCCTTGTAACTGTTTTACCGAACGTTCACCCATAATAATTTGGGATAGGGCCGTTAAACTATCGCTGATAATATTTTGTGTCTGGGCAATAGCCATCTCAAAAGACTGAAAAAATGCAAATTCTTGATGCGAGATTTCTGCAAATTTTATTCCAACTTGTCGAACACATTGTTTATCGCCCAATATGTCTGTAACGGCTTTTAAGATCGGCTTAATAATTAAGGTTGAAGACTTTCCATCTCGTTCAATAAGAAAACTAATGGCTTGTCCAGTATTCAACTGAATATAACGGGCAATATCTTCAAAGGAATTTATTTTTTTTCCATCTAAAGCCAGAATTTTATCATCAGGCATCAGCCCAGCCGCTGCCGCTGGCATATCTGTTTGTATCTCAGCGATGACAGGTGCGGCCACCATTTTGCCAAAAGCCCAAAAAATAAGCGTAAATAGTATAATAGAAAAAATAAAATTTGCGATGGGGCCAGCTGCAACTATAGCTATTTTCTGCCATGTCTTCTTGTCAATGAAAGCCTGACCTGATTGGGATATTTGTGGAAGACTATTGTTGTGCTGTAGGGTTGTTTCTCCCAGCATTTTGATATAACCGCCTAACGGAATCCAACTAACACGCCATCTCGTGCCATACCTATCTGTCAAACCAAATATTTCTTTGCCAAGGCCGATTGAAAAAATTTCAACCTTTACATTATTCCAACGGGCAACCAGAAAATGACCCAGCTCGTGCACAAACACCACAATGGTGATAACTGCAATAAAACCAACGATAGTATACAGGGCCGATAAAAAACTTTCCATGATGATCAGGGTGTTACGCTTTTTCTATGGTTACAGGGAATCACGATCATTTTATTCATTATGGGGCTACATATCTTGCTCTATTGATGGTTTTTCCATGGCAGATCATTTTAGCTTTTTCTCGTGCCAAATGATCCATGTAAAAAATTTCATCGATATTTTTTATACCAAAGTTTGAAATACTATCCAAAGTAGCCTCGACCACCGCTGGGATATTCAAAAAAGAAATTTTCCGATTTAAAAAATACTCGACAGCCACCTCATTGGCAGCATTTAAGGCGGTGGTTGCCCCTTCCCCTAATTCAATCACTTGCCTAGCCAATCTTAAACAAGGAAAACGTTTAATATCGGGTGCTTCAAAGCTCATCGACATAATATCAACTAAATTCAATCGTTTAACAGGAGTTTTGATTCGCGTTGGCCAGCTTAAGGCATAAGCAATGGGAGTCCTCATATCCGGCATTCCTAATTGCGCCAAAACAGAACCGTCGATATAGCTGACCAAGCTATGAATAATAGATTGCGGGTGTACAACAATATCAATTTGCTTCTCGTCAAGGCCGAAAAGATGAAAAGCCTCAATAAGCTCTAAGCCTTTGTTCATCATAGTAGCCGAGTCGATTGAAATTTTTGTTCCCATCGACCAATTCGGATGGGCCACCGCTTGCTCGGGAGTAATATCTGCCATTTTTTCAATTGGCCATTGCCGAAATGGGCCGCCCGAAGCCGTTAGGATAATCTTTTCAATAGTTTTACAATGTTGGTTTTCAAACACCTGGAAAATGGCACTATGTTCCGAATCGGTCGGCAACAATTGGGTCTGATATTTTTTAACTTCCTGCATTAATAACCGCCCCCCGCAAACAAGTGATTCTTTATTTGCTAAAGCGACCATTTTACCTTGCCTAATAGCAGCCATGGTTGGTTTTAAGCCAGCGGCGCCTACAATTGCTGACATAATCCAATCGGTAGGATAAGAAGCGGCTGCAACAACCGCCTCCTCCCCGGCGGTGATTTCAACCCGGGTATCCGATAAAGCATTTTTTAAATCTTTATAATGCGCCACGTCGCCAATCACAACTAGTTTAGGGTGTAGTTGCTTTGTCTGCTGGGCTAATAATTGCCAATTCTTATTGGCAACCAATACCTGAACGGGGAAGCTATCTGGATAGCGTGCGACAAGATCTACTGTGCTGCAACCGACCGATCCTGTTGATCCAAGAATGCTAACTTTGCGCGGCTCCATCGGATCTAAAAGATTTGGGTTCATTTTCATGCCAATTTCCACCATTCAATTTTAAAAAAATAAAAAATCAACGCCATACATATGCTTAACAATAATAATCCATCAATTCTATCTAAAACTCCGCCATGGCCGGGAATGAGTTGACTACTATCTTTGACCCCGAATTTTCTTTTAAGCATGGATTCGAGTAAATCACCCATTTGTTCAATAATGGCAAAAACTGCCCCAAAAATAGCACATAACAGCAAATAGGCACTGTCTTGTATATACGCAAATATCAAAGAAATGATAGATGCAGCAATCATTCCACCCATTAATCCTGACCAGGTTTTATTGGGACTTATGCGAGGGGCAAGCCTTGGACCCTTCACTTTTTTGCCTACCACCATAGCAAATATATCGGTTGTCCACACAACCAAGAAAAGCCATAAAATATTATATAACCCGGATTTTCCATCATAACGTAACCACAACATAGCATAAATAGCCATAGCAATATAAATGACCCCAAACCAAGATAAAAATAAAGCGCATATTTTTAGCCGCCAAGCCATCAGAAACAAAACAACCATTAGTCCCAAGGTGATTGCTGAAAATGTTGCAGTATTTATGCTGCCGGAAGTTCTTGCTAAAATCGTAATGATTATTAATAACAATAAAACAGGGACAGCTAATATGAATCGGGTTTGGCTGGCAATCTTTGGATTAACCGGGCAAGATTTTTGACAAATCAAGAACCATTCAGAAATTGCCAGAAACCCCACGATAACAAGAAAAATATCAAACCATGGATGACCCAATATCATGGGCATGAGTACCAAAGGCAATAATATCAGCGCTGAAATTAAGCGCTGATACCTCATGATTCCATCTCATTAATCATCCCATATCGACGTTGGCGTCGCTGGAATATATGAATAGCTTGAATAAAATCATCTTTTGAGAAATCAGGCCACAGCACATCCAAAAAGATTAATTCGGCGTAAGCACTTTGCCAAAGAAGAAAATTACTTAACCGCTTTTCTCCGCTTGTACGAATAATTAAATCTGGATCTGGTATGCCGGACGTCCACAAAAACTGGCTAACGATATGCTCATCGACCATCGGATGAGCAACCGAAGGGTACTTGATCCTTTGCTCGACAATTTGTTGGATGGCTTGAATAATTTCTTGGCGGGAACCATAACTAAGGGCTAAAGTTAATTGTAATTTTTTGTTATTTTTTGTTATATCTTCAAGAATATCAATTTGCTTCATAATTTCAGGGGTTAAGCGATCTCGCTGCCCAATCACACGGAATTGAATGTCCTTTTCCTGCAAAAGTTGCCTTTCATGTTGCAGGTAAAATCCCAATAAACCCATTAATTCATTAATTTCTCCGACGGGCCTTTTCCAATTTTCGGCAGAAAAGCCAAACAGCGTCAAAAATTTAACCTTTTGACTAATTGCGGTACTGATACATTCCCGGACGGCCAGAACACCTTGTTGATGGCCAGCAATTCTAGGTAATTGGCGCGATTGGGCCCATCTGCCATTACCATCCATAATTACTGCAACATGTTGGGGGATTGATAATCCCATTAGATCTGACAATCCGGTGACCTGCCAAACTTATAATAACACTAGATTTGCTGAATTTCCTTTTCTTTATGCTGCAGAAGATCATCAATCTTCTTAACATATTCATCCGTAATTTTTTGCACCTGATCTGCCTTTTGGCGATGCTCATCTTTCGACAAGTTTCCGTCTTTTTCTAATTTTTTCAGGTGTTCAATGCCGTCGCGACGGACATTGCGAAGGGCCACTTTCGTCTGTTCTGCATATTTATGCGCCACTTTAATTAACTCCAAACGACGTTCTTGGCTTAATTCAGGAATAGGCACTCGAACAAACTGGCCATCTGCAGCCGGATTTAACCCCAACCCCGCTTCCCTGATCGCTTTTTCAACGGCAGTGACAAGGCCTTTATCCCACACTTGAACCGTTATCATTCGTGATTCTGTTACAGAAATAGTGCCAACTTGTAAGATAGGCGTTTTCGTGCCATAAGCATTGACGATAACACCATGCAATAAACTAGCAGAGGCACGACCTGTGCGTAACCCTGCAAATTCGCGGCGAAGCGCTTCAATCGATCCATCCATCCGGCGTTTTATATCATCAAATAATTCTTTCGTCATTTTCCTACTTCCTCTTCAACTTATTTAATCAGTAATTATTGTATAGGTACCCTTCCCGGACAATACGTTAGCAAAAGCTCCTGCTTGATGGATGGAAAATACAATAATGGGGATTTTGTTTTCACGTGCTAAGGCAATTGCAGCCGCATCCATCACCTTTAAGTCTTGCGATAAAACTTCTAAATGGGTCAAACGTTGATAACGAATGGCTTTGGGGTTTGTCTTAGGATCTGCATTATAAACGCCATCCACTTTGGTTCCTTTGAATAAAGCTTCGCAACCCATTTCAGAAGCTCTCAAGGCAGCTGCCGTATCCGTTGTAAAAAAAGGATTTCCAGTACCCGCCGCAAAAATGACTACCCGTCCTTTTTCCATATGCCGTTGGGCCCGCCTACGGATGTAAGGTTCGCAAACGGTCGCCATTGGAATAGCCGACTGTACCCGCGTTTGAACACCAATTTGCTCCAAAGCATTTTGTAAAGCCAAAGCGTTGATAACAGTTGCAAGCATTCCCATATAATCAGCTGAAGCGCGCTGCATCCCTTGCGCGGCACCCGCAACCCCACGAAATATATTTCCGCCGCCGATAACCAAACAAACCTGGACCCCCAAAAGGTAAACAGTTTTTATTTCGGCTGCCAGCCGGCTTACGGTATCAGGATCCAAGCCAAAATCCCGATCTGCCATCAAGGCTTCCCCAGAAATTTTCAGTAACACCCGCTTATATAACGTTGGCGCCATTTAAAAAGCTTTCCTTAAATTTTTTATCTTCTTAATTGAGTGGCAACTTCTGCGGCAAAATCCTTCTCTTCTTTTTCAATCCCCTCCCCCAAAGCTAGCCTTATAAAGCCAGTAATTTTGACTGGGGTTTTCAGTTTTGCAGCCAACTCATCCACAAGTTTTTTAATTTTGGTTTCCCCATCAACAACAAATATCTGTTCCAATAAAACCACGTCTTCGTAAAATTTCTGCAACCGGCCATCAACTATTTTATTCAGAATATCACCTGATTTTCCAGCATTCTTTGCCTGGTCAAGTAAAACCGCCCTTTCTCTTTCGATAAGGGATGGGTCTAATTTGTCCAAGCTAACCGAAACGGGTCTCGCCGCCGCAACATGCATGGCAATTTTTTTCCCCAAGGCTAGTAAATCTTGTTGGTTTCCGCTGGATTCAATTCCCACTAAAACTGCAATTTTCCCCATTGCTGGTGTTTGAGCCAAGTGAGTGTAACTTGCCACAACGCCTTGTTTAACTGAAAGAAATTGGCTGTGCCTTAATGATAAATTTTCGCCGATTTTTGCAATCAGGCCCGTTAAAACAGTTGCGACAGTATCTTTAGACATCGGATACTTTGCTTGTTTTAATTTTTCAATATCAGGGCTGGTTAAGGCTAATTTGGTAACGTTTCCAACAAAATTTTGGAAATCGGGGTTGCGCGCCACAAAGTCTGTTTCACTATTGACCTCGACCGCCACCCCTTTTGTACCATCGACCGCAACGCCCACTAACCCTTCACATGCAATGCGTCCTGCTTTTTTTGCGGCTGCCGAAAGACCCTTTTTACGCAGCCAGTCCTGCGCTTGTTCTAAATTCCCTTTTGTTTCAGTAAGGGCCTTTTTACAATCCATCATCCCTGCGCCCGTTGTTTCACGAAGCTGCTTGACCAGGGCTGGTGAAATTTCTGTCATTGTTCATCTCCACAATATAAAACGGCAAATATTTGTAATGAAAATTCAAAGGCAAGGTACGTGGTCTTGCCTTTTTTACCTAAGTATCCTTAAGGGAATCGTGCGAGTTTTCAGAGTTCTTACCTGTGCCTTCTGCATGTACGGAAAGATCTTCAATTATTCCTTGTTCTGACTCGCCAATATCTTTTCCTTGCGCCACAGCTTCTTGCTCTAACCCCTCAAGAACGCAAGAACTGACCAAATCACAATACAGGGAAATTGCTCGGGTTGCGTCATCATTACCGGGAATTGGATAATCAATCAGCCGAGGATCAGAATTGCTATCCACAATTGCCACAACCGGGATTTTTAACTTACGAGCTTCTAAAATGGCGATATGTTCTTTAATTGTATCAATCACAAATAACATGGTGGGTTGTCCCCCCATTTCCTTAATTCCGCCTAAGGTACGTTCTAATTTATCCCGTTGCCTCGTGAGGTGAAGAAGTTCTTTTTTAGTAAAGCCGGTATGATCGCCCTGTAGTTTTTCTTCAAAATCTTTCAGTTGTTTAATGGAATTAGAAATTGTTTTCCAGTTTGATAGCATACCACCTAACCACCGATGGTTAACATAATATTGGCCACACTTCTTTGCGGATTCTGCAATTTTTTCAGACGCCTGCTTCTTTGTTCCAACAAACAACAATCTACCGCCCTCCGAAACCACCGAACGAATGGCTTGCAAAGCTTCGGTCAACAGAGGAACAGTCTTGGTCAAATCAATGATATGGATATCATTGCGTACCCCATAAAGATAAGGGGCCATTTTGGGATCCCAACGGCGACGATGGTGCCCGAAGTGAACGCCCGCTTCTAAAAGTTGCCGCATAGTAAAATTAGCATTGGTTACAGACATAACGATTCCTTTCTTTCCGGTTAGTCCGCCGCAAAATGGAGTTAACAATTTTTCAATCGATTAACACCGGATATTGCCCGTCAATTCATGACGGCAATTTTTGCGTGTGAATTTATCCTATATAATCCTTCATGGACTACATGCTGCTGTTGATAGCGTCTGATAAGATTTTTAGCAAGTTTTTTATTATCATGTTTCTTGTTTAAAATAGGGAATTGTAGGCTAAATTTTGTTACTTTGTATTAAAAGATTGTTTTAGCCGGTAGCAATTGATTACAATCAAGCTCTAGTGTTAAAAATATTGCATCTGTTTTTCCAAAAGATTTGTTTGATAAATGAGCAGAGAATATCAGCCGCTTCCTTTTTCTTATAACATTGAATTAAGTGATCCCTTTCCTTGCCCTTATTTGCCAAGTCGCCAGGAGAGAGATCTGGTTGTTTCCTTAACTCAAAACCCTCCCTCACCTGACGCCACCCACTCTTTATACGATAATCTTTGCCAGCTTGGATTTCGCAGAAACGGCCAACACGCGTATAAACCTATGTGCGAATCTTGCCAAGAATGTGTTCCCGTCCGCGTTTTAATCCATGAATTTAATGGGACGAAATCCCTTCGGCGCATCATGAAAAAAAATCAAGACATTACTTTTTCTTTATTAGAACCTGTTGCAAAAATGGAACATTTTGAAATTTTTAAAAATTATTTAATCGAACGACACCATCACCAGATGGAACGAATCACTTTTGCAGGTTATCGCCAATGGATTGAAAACTCACCGGTTGCCACAAAAATAATGGAATTTAGCCGCGGCGTAGAAATAATAGGATGTATGATTGTTGATATCGTCAATGATGGATTATCTGCCGTCTATAGTTTTTATACTTGCCAATTTCCTTCTAAAAGCTTAGGAAATTTTATGATTTTATCCGCCATAAAACATACCCAATCTATTGGAAAACCACATTTATATTTGGGTTATTTTATTAAAAACAGCCCTCATATGGACTACAAATTATCCTTTTCCCCTCATGAGATTTATAGCAATAAAAATGGTTGGCAACCCTTAGAAAAACCATTCCTCGACAGACCAAGGCTAAAAAACACCTGCGAATAAATAGATTATATGCGATAGACTTTTATACTACATAAAATATGATGTACCGATAAACTAAAAATAATTACGGCAGCAATTTATTAAAAAGGGATAACATATGAAAAAATTAAATAGGCGTGAAATTTTAACTGGTGCAGCAGCAGCCTCGGCTGTAGCCGCCGTCTCGATAATATCCGCCCCTGCCATTGCCCAATCAAGATTAGAATGGAAAATGGTGACCAGCTGGCCAAAAGGGTTGCCTGGTCTTGGTACAGGTGCGGAACGATTAGCCAAACGTATTACCGATTTAAGCAGTGGCCGGCTGAGTATTAAGGTTTATTCTGCCGGTGAATTGGTTCCTGCCCTGCAATGTTTTGATGCAGTTTCGAATGGTACGGCAGAGATGGCTCATGATGCTTCCTATTACCATATAAGCAAATCATTGGGGGCTGCCTTTTTTACAGCGGTACCTTTCGGATTGACCGCAGCTGAGTTAAATGCTTGGGTTTATTTTGGAGGCGGGCAAGAATTGTGGGATAACCTTTATGGTGATTTTGGAATTCGGTCATTCTTAGCTGGTAACACCGGGGTGCAAATGGCTGGATGGTACAGAAAAGAAATTAAATCTTTAGAAGATATGAAGGGACTTAAATTCCGGATGCCCGGTCAAGGCGGCGATGTTTTGCGGAAACTTGGGGTAACAGTTGTTACGGTACCAGGTGGAGAAATTTTTGCCAATTTACAATCAGGTGCTATTGACGGTGCTGAATGGGTTGGCCCTTATAATGACCTGTCCTTAGGTTTTTACAAAGTTGCCAAATTCTATTACTGGCCAGGGTTCCATGAGCCAGGTGCTGGATTGGAATGCATGGTTAATAAATCCAAATTTGAAGCGCTGCCAAAAGATTTACAAGAATTAGTGATAACTTGTTGTCGCGCAGAAAATGACTTGATGTTGGCTGAGTTCAATGCCCGCAACGGGGATGCTCTTGAAACATTAATTCGTCAACATGGCGTTCAGTTAAAGCAATTGCCTAAAGACGTTTTAGAAGGCATTGGAAACGCTGCCGGAGAAGTTGTCCAAGACCTGTTGGATAAAGGTGACGCTAAAACGAAAAAGATTGCCGAATCTTATGTTAAATTCCGCACCAATATCCGCCGCTGGACACAAATCAGTGATCAGGCTTATGTTAATGCCCGTTCTTTGAATTTTAAATATCCTGGCTAATTCTATTTCGCTTATTTTTCTAACCAAAAGCCGTAAGTACCGGTACTTACGGCTTTTACTATGACAAAAAATACTCGCTATATATTAGAAATCGGGGGCCAAATTATCCTCAATCAAGCTATCGGATGGAAAAATTACATCACCATTTTGGTCAACAGGCGCTGGTACAAATTCTTCCTGATATACCTCTTGCGGCAGCCAGGTAATGACCTGGGGAAATATTACCAAAGCTATTATTGCCACTATTTGTAATACAACAAATGGAATAATTCCTCGATAAATATCAACCGTTTTGACAGATTTTGGTGCCACACCCCGCAGATAAAAAAGAGAGAAGCCAAAAGGCGGTGTTAAGAAACTTGTTTGTAAGTTAACAGCCATGATAACGCCTAACCAAACAGGGCTAACTCCATCAAACGCCAGCAGAATAGGCGCAGTAATCGGCACAACAATAAAAATGATTTCAAAGGTGTCCAAAAAGAACCCTAATAAAAACATCAGCAACATCACGGCAAATATAGCCCCATACTTGCCACCTGGTAAGGCTAATAGAAAATCCTCTACAATCACTTCCCCTTGAAGACCCCTGAAAACCAGGGAAAAAACTGAAGCGCCAAGCAAAATAACAAAAACCATCGAACTGATTTTCAAGGTTTCTCGCATCACATGCTTCAATACAGGCAAAGTTAATTGCCCTTGCAAAGCGGATAGCAACATTGCCCCAATCGCCCCGACCGATGCTGATTCCGTGGGGGTGGCAAAACCCATGATAATAGATCCCAACACCGCCATAATAAGCAACAATGGGGGGATAATAGCTTTCACAACCTTTAAAGGAAGTTGTTGGCGTTCTTCCCTGGTCATTACCAAAGCTGGTGCGGTGGACGGTTGGGTGATGGCTTTAAATATTACCCACAGCATATATAAAAGAACCAAAACAAATCCTGGGATAATGGCACCGACAAATAAATCTCCAACAGATACCGGATCTGGATTAAAATTGCCTTTATTTGACTGGGCTGTTGAATTAGCTGTCTGAATAAAATCAGCAATAAAAATCAATACCGTGGAGGGAGGAATAATTTGTCCCAAAGTACCGGAAGCACAAATAATACCCGTGGCCAATTTTGGATCGTAATTGGCGCGCAACATTGCAGGCAAGCTAAGCAGTCCCATCGTAACAACTGTTGCACCCACAATCCCAGTAGAAGCCGCCAAAAGGGCCCCAACTATAATGACTGATAAACCCAATCCCCCTCTTAAATTGCCAAACAACTGCCCCATCGTTTGCAGCAAATTCTCGGCAATTTTTGACCGCTCTAACATCACCCCCATAAAAATAAATAAAGGAACTGCAACAAAGGTTTCATTGATCATTTGATAGCTATATCTCGATACCAAGGCTGTGAATAAAGATAAATCAAAATGACCTAATAAATTGCCTATAAAGGCAAAAATCAGCGAAATTCCGGCCAAAGAAAAAGCTATGGGGAACCCAAGCAACACCACCAAGATGGTCGCTGCAAATAATCCAAGTGCTAATATTTCATTCATTTTCTTGCCCTGGCTTAATAGAATGGATTAAGGGTAATTCACGACCAGTGACGATGAGCAGCAAACTGCGGCACATGCTTGCCAAACTTTGTAACAGCAACAGCCCACAAAAAACATATATAACTGTTTTAAGCAAGAAATATCCAGGCAATCCGCCGCTTTGCGGAGAATTTTCTAGCAAGTGCCAAGAACTCGCGATATAAGACCAGCCATAATAGGAAACAATCATCAGCCAAGGCCATAAAAAAATCAACGTTCCCACAATATTAACCCAGGCCTGACCTCGCGGAGACAGTTTTGAATAGAAAACATCAACCCGGACATGTCGCTCGTGTAACAAGGTATAACCAGCGCCTAGCATAAAAACCAAGGCATGTTGCCAAACATATAATTCTTGCATCCAAACAAACCCTGTATTCCAAGCATATCTTAGTAATACAACTAAAAAACAAGTTAACACACAGCCCAAAACAAGCCATGAAGCTAAACGCCCTATATATTCATTTAATAAATCAATAAGACGGACATATCGGCCGATGAATTTCAATGAAATAACTCCCTGATTTTTTTTCTAAAAGATACTTCTAAATCAATTGTCCAGCAATAAAATTTATGAGATCTTATGAAGAAATTAATCAATGGTGAGCAAATGAACAACCATTATATTTTGGTTGTTGCGGCCCATACATGCCCCAGGTGAAAATCCTGATCAACTGGCGCGCCCGCATAGCCTCTTTTGCCAATCCACTTCCCTAGATCAGACAAAATTTGGCTTTTTTGCCGTATGAAACAGGGGAGCCCTTGTTGACGGTTAAAGAGATAAATTTGTTTTAAATAAGCCCCGGGCAGATATTTTTGTAAAATAACCCCCTGCCCTTTGGCCATTTGGGGGACGGCTTCGGTCGAGATAATTAACAATTTATTGTGTGAACTTAACAGGGCTAAACTTACATCTGCTGGATTCAAGGGTTGCACAAACTTTAACCGGTCAGCAGCTTGCGGCTGAAAAATTTGTTTGCCGTTTTTTGTTTGAGCTAAGGCATCCGACTGTTGAATGATAAAAGCTTTTGCCTGTTCGGAAACCAGTAAAATCTTGCTGTCGGCCTGATAGACGGCCATGGCAATAATATTTTGGTCTTGCGGCAGGTCAATCATCAAACGCAACGGTTCGCCAAAACCCCTGCCCCCGGGCAAAGCTTTTGTATCTAATGAATACGCACGGCCTTGATCCGAAAAAAGCAATAATTGGTCATTGCTTCCAGCGGCTATGCTTAAATAAGCCTCGTCGCCTTCTTTATGTTTGATATCATCGGCATTCAGGTAGCTACCCTTATAAGATCTGATCCAACCTTTTGCGGAATAGAAAATCGTCATTGGTTCTGAGGGCAGGCTAATATCGATGGCTTCTAACTTCTCACTTCTATGGGACGGGTTAGATATTTGCGTACGCCTTTTACCAAGAGGGGTATTTTTATTAAACCTTTTTTTTAATCCCGCAATTTCCTGCCCAATATACTGCCATTGCAATGAGGCATCCTTTAAAAGGATGTTCAGTTTATTGTTTTCCTCGGTTAATTTTTGAAATTCCTGCTCAATTTCAAATTGCTCTAATTTCCGCAAAGACCTTAAGCGCATATTAAGAATAGATTCAGCTTGAACATCCGTCAAATGCCATTTTTTCATAATGGCTTGATGCGGGTGATCTTCTTCCCGAATCAACCGGATTAATTCATCGAGGTTTAAATATACCTTTAATAACCCTTCTACAATATGCAATCGGTTATTAACGGCTGATAAACGAAACTGACTACAACGCGTCAAAACTTGCTGACGATGGGTTAAATATGCTTGGAGGATTTCCTGCAAGGACATGATGCCTGGAACGTTGTCCGCATTTAGTAAATTCATATTCAAGGAATATTTAATTTCAAGATCAGTTTGGCGAAACAGATGTTCCATCAAAATGTCAGGTTCTGTATTACGGCTTTTAGGCTCTAAGACAATGCGGATATCAGTGGTTGATTCATCCCTAACTGTGTCCAGAAGCGGCAATTTTTTATGATCAATTTGCTCTGCAATTTGCTCAATTAGCTTCGATTTATGAATTTGATAAGGTATCTCGGTAACGACGGCCTGCCATTGACCGCTTTTAAGTTTTTCTGTTTGCCACTGCGCGCGCAAACGCACAGAACCTTTTCCTTGTTCGTAGATCCTATTAAGGTTTTCTTTGGTTTCTAGTAAAACCCCTCCGGTTGGAAAGTCAGGGCCTTGAATGATTTTTAAGACTTCGGCATTCGTTGTTTGGGGGTTTTTGATAAGCAATATGAGGGCGTCACAAATTTCCGCCACATTATGGGGGGGAATATTCGTTGCCATTCCCACCGCAATTCCCTGGGACCCATTGGCCAGCAAATTGGGGAATGCCGCTGGTAAAACGATAGGCTCCCGGCCTTCATTATCATAGGTAAACCTGAAATCAACGGCATCTTCATCAATGCCTTCCAGCATCAACATGGCGACTTCCGTCAACCGAACTTCCGTATAGCGCATGGCGGCCGGATTATCCCCATCGATATTACCGAAATTTCCCTGGCCATCCACCAAAGGATATCGTTGGGCAAAATCTTGCGCTAACCGTACCATGGCTTCATAAATCGCGGTATCACCATGGGGATGATATTTACCAATGACATCACCGACCACCCGGGCTGATTTTTTAGGGTTGGTTTCCGGCTGAAGCTGCAGTTGTTTCATGGCATAAATTAATCGTCGGTGAACTGGTTTCAAACCATCCCGAACATCGGGCAATGACCGCGACATGATTGTGGACAAAGCATATGCCAAATAGCGTTGGCTCAAGGCAGGAACTAATTGTACCGACTGGATGGAGACGCGAGAAAGATTATCTGAAGATAGTGGTTCTGTATTTTCTTGAGATGCCATAAAATGCCACGCCTTTAAAAATCAAATATCGGGTTATTACATTACCTTACTCAAAACGGTCAGCAGAATAATCGGCAATATCAAAGCCTGGATCACGATCGGCAACTAAATCACGTATGATCCGCCCGGCAATAGCTGCCAAACTAATTCCCATATTGTCATAGGCAAGTGAGAAAAAGACATTCCGGTGGACGGATGAATTGCTTATTAAAGGCAACGCATCTGGTAAAACTGCCTGATATTCGATTGATTCTGCGTGGTTATTAATATTGATTGCCGGAAATTTCTCTTGGATCTTTTGCTGCAACCCTATTGTCCGGCGAAAATTTGGGGGGGTATGTAAGCTTGTCCATTCTTTTCCTCCCACACATTTAAGACCCATCTCAGAAGGGATCATCCAAAGATCGTCAGCAGGAAAAAAGCTTGGGATTTTTAGATTAATCGCTGGTTCATAAAAATTTAAATGATAGGTGCGGTTAAGAAGAACAGGAATATGGTAGCCAAGTTCCTTTAAAAAACTTTTGGACCAAACCCCGGTTGCTAAAACTACCGCGTCGACCGGATAATTTCCTTGTTCGGCAATCACATGCGATGGCCCTAGGGCTTCCATAGTAAATCCTTTAACAAGTTGCCTTTCAATAATCCCCCCCGTCTGTAAAAATTGCTGCTGCAAAACCCGCAATAACAAATTTTGATCGGGTACGGAAGAAATTCGTGGAAAATATATTCCGGCAATAACCTTTTTTGGCAAATGCGGATCAAAATCTTGAAGGGTGGATGGTTCCAAATACTCATGTTCTACGCCACATTCCTGCAATAATTGACAAACAAATTGAAATTTATGGTTATCATGCGGATGATCACTGAGAACAAGACCACCGGTTTCAAAAAAAATCCGGCTGGTTACTTCCTGCCCCAGCAACTCATTATAAGCCTGATAGGTTAATTTTAATAACTTCCCTGAATTTTTAATCTGCTCCGACCATTTCGATTTGTGGGCCATTCGCGTTATAGCAGCAGTCGCCTTAACATTTCTAAGGAAATAAGGCCATTTCGTTGCCCACGTTCCTTGCGAACCTTTTAACCCTAATAAAAAATTTCGCAAAAAACCTTGAACCAGCATAAAAGAAGATTCAGGGGCTATACCCGCAATACCCGAAATAATTTGGGTCTGGTTTGCCACCATTTCAGGGGAAGTAAAAATCGTTACTTGATGCCCATCCCGTTTCAGGTAATTGGCCGCACATAACCCTGCATACCCAGCCCCAATCACGGCTATTTGGCGTGGTCCGAACAACTTTGTCATTAGTGCAACCCTGTCCCTACAAAATCAACCGCTGTAGTGGCTTTATGCCGCGAACGAATCATCGTGATCAATCTTTCTCTGGCTTGCAGTTTTGGTATAGAGATTGATTGTGATAAGGCATATTTCTCGAGAAAAAAGCCTGTTAAATCAAGTCCCTGCAGAAGTTCTTTCAAAGACTGCGTTTTACCTTCAGAAGTTACTGAAGTTAAAAAATCAGGTAAAGGCAGCAACCGTTCTTGCCAACCTGTGCTTGCTTTCCCTCCTACAGCACGTCCAGATTTGGGGGAAACATACTTCAAATCATCCTTTTGACCAGTTACCGCACAACCCGACAAATCCAACCCGAACCCTATATCTGACAATAAAACTATTTCCCACTGGATATAATGGGAAATAATTTGGCAAAAACCATTATTTAAATCCTGCAATAGCGCACAGAAAGCATGATATGTTTTGGGGTGTGTCTGGCGATCTGGGAACAACCTATAAACGATCTCGGTCGCTGCTGTTATGATATAGGATGACCAAGGATTTTGAATAAGATAAATACTATTATCCTTAAATAGTTCTAAGCTAAAATAGCCCAATTGATCCTCAAGCCGAGATTTCCAAGTGGCGTGAACGAAATTGCCTGTTTGTATCGCCGCCCTGTTACTTTGGCTTCGCCCTCCATATACAAGCCCTTGGCAACGGCCATGTTGCTCTGTAAAAATGCTTAATATGACTTGTCCATTACCATAATCTTTGGAAGAAAGTACAATTCCTTGACCGGTCCATTCCATACTTAAAAACACCTAATTTCGTTATTTATTAAAGGCTTTAATTAGTCCCATAAACATAGATTTCTTTATCTCACACCTTTTATACTACCTTTATCATCTAATTTTCGAAACAAGAAATTCATTCTCAATAAATTGTTAAGATCTTAGGTTTTCCTAAGGATTTTTGCTTTTGTTCGCATGCAGAATAAAAAAGATTCATTTTCAATGTGGGTAATGGTTGCCTAACTGATCTGCAATATGATAAGAGCTTGCACTATAGTTAAATCGTTTTTATAAACACCCCTGCCATTAATTTATCAACCCTTTATAAGGAGTATATTGGCCATGATTCGCCGATTTACAATTGGTAGTTTATTACCTTTTTTTGCCACCTCTTTGATAGCCACTGCTCAAACCCCCACTTCTAATTACACATTGACAATCCTTCATAACAATGACGTCCATGCGCGTGTGGACCAGGTAACGATGGGCGGTTCAAATTGTACCCTTAAAGATGCGGAAGCTCAAAAATGTTTTGGTGGGTATGCAAGAATCGCTAGTTTTATTAACCAAATCCGTCAACAAAAAGCCAATCAGGCTGTTATCGTTTTAAATGCCGGTGATTCATTCCAAGGAAGCCTTTTTTATACATATTATAAAAGTGCCGCTCTATGGCCTTTTATCAACTACATCCAATATGATGCAGTAACTTTAGGCAATCACGAATTTGATAACGGCGTGCCCGAGTTAGTCGAATTTTTGAAAAACAGCACAAATCTAAAATTGGTTGTGGCAAATATCAATACAGATAAAGAACCCAGCCTAAAGCCTTATATTTCCCGTTCAACTGTTATTACCAAACAAGGAGAAAAAATTGGCGTTATCGGCTTAATCACTGAAGAAACAACGATCTTAGCCAGTCCAGGGCCAAATGTTGTTTTTGAGAATTTAAAAAACTCTTTGGAACGCGAAGTCAAAATCCTTCAATCGCAAGGGGTTAACAAAATCATAGCCCTCACCCACATTGGCCTAGCAGAAGATGTTAAATTGGCAGCGGCTATTGAAGGAGTGGATGTGTATGTAGGCGGTCACAGCCACACGTTATTAAGCAATACCAGTAAAAACGCCAGTAACCCCTATCCGATTGTGGTAAAGCGCCCATCCGGTGATCCCGCGCTAGTCGTGCAAGCATATTATGCTGGAATTTATTTTGGTGATTTAGAAGTTACATTTAATGAGAAAGGCGTTCCGATCAGTTGGAAAGGGGATACCGTTTTACTTGACAGCAGAATCCCGCAAGATCAACAACTGGTGGCCATGGTTGCCAAATTGGCCGAACCCTTGCAAGCTTTCCGTCAAAAAGAAGTGGGTGCCACTAGTGTTGAACTTGTGGGCAACCGGGATGTTTGCCGTTACGAAGAATGTAATTTAGGGAATCTTATTAGTGATGCCTTGCTGTATGCCACAAAAAAACAAAAGACACAAATTGCATTCCAAAATGGTGGGGGTATTCGAACAAGCGTACCTCAGGGTAAAATAAATTTGGGGCAAATTCTTGAAGTTCTGCCTTTTTCTAATAACATATCCGTATTTGGCTTAAAAGGCAGTGATGTCCGTATAGCCTTGGAAAATGGCGTTAGCCGCGCGGAAAACAATACCAATGAAGGAACAGGCCGTTTCTTACAAGTCAGTGGACTGCGCTATAGTTGGGATCCTAAAAAACCAGTTGGCAGCCGTATTGTGGATGTTCAAGTTCGGCAAGCGGATGGAACATTTACCCCTCTTCAAAACAACATCGTTTACCAAGTGACAACCAACGATTTTCTACGCATGGGTGGCGATGGTTTTTCTGTGTTTAAAGAAAAAGCCATTAATCCCTCAGATAATGGGATGAATTTGGAAGATGCCCTGGTGGAATACATTCAATTTTTATCGATAAATTCCCCGGCGATTGCGCCTAAAACCGAAGGCCGTATCAATCGTCAATAAAAGGCACCTTAATTGCCACGTCTGAAAACCGCCGCAACATCTTGATGGCGGCGGTTTTTCTAAAGTAAGCAATTTTATACAGAGGTAAAGCCCACTAAAGCGAGCAGTTTTTTGTCTTCCCGCCATTTTGGATACACTTCAACTTTTATATACAAATGAACTTTTGCCTGCAAAAGTTCTTCCATTCGACGTTGGGCCGATTGACGAATTGAGCGAATTTTGGTACCGTTTTCTCCAATAATGATGGCTTTCTGCCCCTCTCTTAAAACATAGATAATTTGGTGGACGATAAATTCGCCATTTGGCTTTTCTTGCCAAGTTTCTGGTTTTACAACAGACTCATGAGGGATTTCTTCGTGTAATTGCCTAAATAATTGTTCTCTAGTAATTTCTGCTGCCAGTAACCGCAAAGATAAATCAGAAACCTGATCACTGGGGAAGTGCCAAGGTTGTTCGGGGGCTTGTTCCATTAAATATTCCACCAATTTATCAACCCCGTCTCCTTCAGCTGCAGAAATCATGAACACCTGTTCAAAAATTTTCTTATCCCATAATTTCTGCGCTAATTCCAATAACTTTCCCCGCTCAATTAAATCAATCTTATTCAATACGCAAACAACAGGGGTTTTCTTTCCAAGTTTTTTGATAATCAGCATTGTTTCTTCAATCGATTTTGCCCGTGAACAATCGACCAAAACAATGGTAACATCAACCCCCTGCTGGCCTTGCCACGCATTTTGCACCATATTTTTTTCAAATTCTTTTTTAGCGTCAAACACACCGGGTGTGTCAATAAAAACCAACTGCACCTCATTTTTCATCCAAATGCCTAAAACTCGGGTACGTGTTGTTTGAACGCGGGGAGAGACGATCGATATTTTTTGCCCTACAAATCGGTTAAGCAAAGTTGATTTCCCCGCATTGGGGGCACCCATAATCGCTATAAAACCGCAACGTTGACTTGGGGTCTCTGTCATAAACATTTTTCTTTCTCAAGCGAATTTTTTCGTTTGTTTTGCTTGTTAATAGTCCCGGATTATCGGGGCGGAAAACACCCCATAGATTTAACTGATTTTAATCATTGTCACCAGCCCGTGTAGCCCACCCCACTATCTCAATAAAGTTTTCGGCGGCTTGACGTTCTGCAATTTTTTTGGAAGAACCACTGCCCTTGCCCATCTGATACCCTGCAATATGAACTGCAACCTCAAATAAAGGTTGGTGAGAGGGACCTGATTGTGATAAAATCTCGTATTGGGGTAATGCCAACCCCTTTGCTTGCGCCCATTCCTGCAAAATTGTTTTCGGATCCCGCGGGGGAGGCTGATCAATCATCAAATAGTCTTTCCAATGATTGATGATAAAATGTCTGGCTGTGTTCCAACCAAATTCTATATATAACGCGGCAATAACAGCCTCACAGCAATCGGCCAAGATTGTTGAGTTGGTTCGGCCACCAGTATTTTCCTCAGATTTAGAAATAATAACAACATCATCTAAGCCTATTTTTATTGCCACCTCGGCTAAGATGTCTTTACTGACTAACCTTGCAAATCTTTTTGCCATATGCCCCTCTTCCTCTTGGGGCCTTTTATGATAGAGATATTCAGCAATAACCAGGCCAAGCACCCGGTCGCCAAGAAATTCTAACCTTTCATTATCTTTTTCCCCCATACTGCTATGGGTTAAGGCATGGCTTAACAAGCGAGCTTGCGTTATATCAACCCCTGAAATTTCTTTCAAATGATTAATTTGCGCAGCCGATAGAAGTGTATTAATCCCGCCCAACTTCCTTATCCACCTTACCCTTAACGAATGACTGTGAATAAACGTTCGGTTCTGACCTTACTGGGCCATAACCATATTTGCCAAATACTGGCAGCATCTTTCAAGGAAAAGAACCGGAGCTGTGCTTTCCCGATCAAATTGCGCTCAGGAACAAAACCTACCTGCGACAAAACCCTGCTATCTGCTGAGTTATCACGATTATCCCCCATCATAAAATAATGACCAGCAGGTACCTTATAAACCGGTGTGTTATCTGCCGTGTTATAGGGTAAGGGTACTAAAGGATCTGGCACTGAAGTATGATTATCACTTAATTCAATGATCCGATGTTGGTTGCCATTGGGAAATGTTTCAATATATTGAGTAAATGCCGCTGTGACCCCGGGCCTATATGTCTCAATATAATCTTCAATTTTCTCTCTTTTCACCGGCTGCCCATTGATATAAAGCAGCCCTTGCTTAACCTGTATTTCATCGCCTGGAAACCCCACCAATCGTTTGATGTAATCGGTTTTGCCGTCTTTGGGCAACCGGAATACGACGACATCACCCCTTTCGGGTATTGACCCAAACAACCTGCCTTCCACGGGTAAACTAAAAAAAGGCACGGAAAATCCACTATAACCGTAAGCGAATTTAGAAACGAAAACGTAAAGGTTCATAGGCAAAAGTCCTAATAACCAATGCAATCAATACGGCATAAATAAGTGTTTTTAAGAAAGACCCGAAAGGGGAAGGCTTCTTCTCTGAAGGTTTTTGTCGCGCTGTTGGATTCGACACTAAAGTGTTCGGTTGATTACCTTGTGACATGGGACCCCTTAATTTTGTTGGCCATATGGTATGGCAGATATAATCACGAATGCTTGAGCCTGAGGATAATCATCCGTCAAACTTAAATCAATTTTTGTTTGCATGTTGGTAGGCGTCATTTCTTCTAGCCTCCGGGCGGCCCCTCCTGTCAAGACAATCCCTGGTTGCCCGCTGGATTGGTTAACCACACCAATGTCATGCCAATAAACCCCTTGGGAGATACCGGTCCCTAATGCTTTTGCACAAGCCTCCTTCGCCGCAAACCTTTTCGCTAAAGTGGGCGCTATATCTTGGCGTGTCTGCGCTTTAGTAATTTCTAACGGTGTAAAAACCCGTTTCAAAAAACGTTCCCCGAATTTATCGAAAACATGCCGGATGCGCTTAATATCAATGATATCAATGCCAATTCCTAAAATCATGAATATTTTTCCAACGTCATATTTTAATCACAGTGAATGGTAATCTGTCAAAAATGATTGTCCAATAAAAAGCGAGCGTCATTTAAAAATATACTCTTATAACTGAATGACTGTAGAAAATGATAACTAAATTACAAGGTTAATTCTTTACGCGCTCAACAACACTAACAATAGGAAGGGCTTTTAAGGAAGCAATCGTATTCATTAAATGTGCAAGATCTTTAACTTCAATGTCGATAAGCAGCTCAAAAAAATCATCCGAGCGCTTTTTTATTTTCAGATTGGTGATATTTGCATCACATCGGCCAATAGTGGTGGCTAAATTACCCAAAGCCCCCAGCTTATTAGCAACAATAATATCTAAGCGACCTGTATTGACTTGGTTTTTATTATATTTATTCCATTCAACATCTAGCCAACGATCGGGTTGGTCTTGAAATGGCAATAAATTATAACAGTCTTTTGTATGGATAGTAACACCGCGCCCCGTACGGACAATTCCTACAATCCTATCCCCGGGCAAAGGATGGCAACACCCCCCATAGTGAAAGGCCATACCTGGTATTAACCCACTGATTGGACCAGTTTTTTCTAAAATCTTATCTAGATGCTTCTCTGTTTTTGCCTGATCTATCTTCGGGATCATCGTTTTCAATAATTCCATATCACGGGAATCCTGGGGAAGAGTTTGATCAGAATGATGCGTGGAAAAGATATCTTTAGCGGATAATTTCCCCTCACCTAATCCCGCAAAAAATTCATCGGAACTAGAAAACTTTAATTTTTTTATTAAGGCATCAAAAGCCTGATCATTGATTTCAATCTTCTCCGCCTTTAAATGCTTTTGAAAAAAGCTTTTTCCTAAATCAATAGACTCACCATGCTTTTGATTGCGCAAAAACCGCCGAATAGAGGCTCGTGCTTTTCCTGTAACCACAATACGTTCCCAAGCTGGCGAAGGCGTTTGGGTACGGGAAGTGATAATTTCAACCTGATCGCCATTTTGCAGAAGGGTTCGCAAGGACATCAAATTGCCGTTAATTTTGACTCTGGCACAGTGATTGCCAACATCCGAGTGAACCGCATAGGCGAAATCAATAGCAGTTGCACCTTTAGGCAAAGCAAATAAATCCCCTTTTGGGGTAAAACAAAAAACTTGGTCTTGAAACATCTCAAGCTTGGTATGTTCCAAAAATTCCTCAGGTCCTGAGGCGTTTTCCAAAATATCAAGCAATTCCCTTAGCCAGCGATATTGCATACCCTCTTGGGTGGGGCTATTTTGCTTATATTGCCAATGGGCTGCAACACCCCTTTCCGCCACTTCATGCATTTTTTGTGTACGGATTTGTATTTCAATCCGTTGTTGTTCAGGTCCGATGATGCTTGTGTGAAGCGATTGATAACCGTTGGGTTTAGGCGTGCTGATATAATCCTTAAACCTCCCGGGTATAACAAAAAAGAAATTGTGGATAATCCCTAAAATTTGGTAGCATTGGGGAACACCTGCCACAATCACCCTAAAAGCCATAATATCTGACAGCTGATCAAAACTAATATTTCTGTTTTGCATCTTGCGCCAGATGGAATAAAGGGTTTTTTCGCGCCCAATAACTGTGGCCTCAACCCCTTCTTTCAGAAGCAAATTTTTCAAAGCGTCTGTAATCCGCTGAATAATGCCCCCTTTTTCCTGAAGAACCCCTAAACGCTGAATAATTGAATTCCTGGCATCTGGAAATAATTCGGCAAATGCCAAATCTTCCAATTTTTCTTTCATTTCCTGGATACCCATTCGTTCCGCCAGGGGGGCATAAATTTCCAAGGTTTCTTGGGCGATCCTTTGTCTTTTTGCGGGATCTTCGATATAACGCAACGTTTGCATATTATGCAACCGATCCGCCAACTTAACCAATAAAACCCGAATATCATCAGACATGGCTAAAACGAGTTTGCGAAAATTCTCGGCATATTTGGTGTGGTCTGATTGCAGTTCAAGTTTGGATAGTTTGGTAACACCATTCACTAATTTAGCGACTTCTTTACCAAATAAGCTCTCAACCTCTTTTAAGGTGGTGTTGGTATCTTCAACGGTATCATGTAAAAGCGCTGTGATAATTGAAGCAGTATCCAAACGCATCCCTGTTAAAATATTAGCAACTTCTAAGGGATGGGAAAAATAAGGGTCACCATTTGCCCGTGACTGTGACCCATGTACCTTCATTGAAAACACATAGGCACGGTTTAAGGAATCTTCATCTGCATCGGGGTCATAGGCTTTAACCCGTTCCACAAGTTCATACTGACGAATCATGTGCCAACCTCACATACCCTAAAAACTAAGGGAGGGTCGATATAGCGAATATCAAGCAGTTGATGAAAGAATCTTACATTAATAAACAAATATTATTGTTCATCGGCAAGATTGATATCTTCAAACTTCCCATCAATCACCGCCTGTGTGACCTCATCTTGCATATTGGACTGGACTTCATTAATTTCTTGAAGCAGTTCATTGTCACCAGCGGGCGGGGGTGTCATTTTTTTGTGGGTCGCTTGGCTTGAAACATTGCGCTGTAAAGATTTGATCACATTCTCACGCAACCCATCTAAAGAAACGTCGGTATCGGCAATTTCCCTCAATGAAACCACCGGGTTTTTATCGCGATCCCGGTTTACGGTAATCTGCGCCCCCGCAGCTATATCTCGCGCCCTTTGTGCCGCTAAAACCACCAGTTCAAAGCGATTCGGCACTTTTTGGATGCAATCTTCGACGGTTACTCTAGCCATTTTATTATTATTTCCTTTATCCCTTATGCTTCGTTCATCCCTAATAAATTACCCGAACATTTTATTTTTGGCAACGGGTTACTGCTATAAAAAAGAAAATATCTAGTTTTTAAAAAAGTATTTTTATAATCTTTCTACTTTCCGGTTAAAAACAACCACTATAAATAAGTTATATATTGCGACAATATGATTTTATTATTAAAAAAAAGAATTAATTTTCACTTGGTTAAATAGCTGCAAGTTATTATTTTATCAAATTTTTTTAGTAATTTTCACTTAAAAAATCAGTTATTTGGGCAATCCGCTAACATTTCCCGAACCGTTTTACCCAAAATCGGGTGTGTCCATAAAGGGTTAATGTCATTCCATGGCTTTAAAACAAATATGCGGCTAGAAATTCTTGGATGTGGCAATTCAAGGAAAGATTCTTTTATGACCAATTGATTATAAGCCAATAAATCCAAATCTAAACAACGGGGATCATTCCTTTTTTTTCTTACCCTACCAAATAATTCTTCTATCCTTAATAATTGATTTAAAAGTTGTTGGGGTTGGAAATCTGTCTCTACCTCCACCACCCCATTCATATAAGGGGCCATAGTAGGGTCAGGTTCGGCAACCGTCTGATACCAAGAAGAATTTTTGGTAACCTTAATATGATGTTGATTTAAAATCTCAACAGATTTTTGACAGTTTTGTAGAGGGCTGCCATAAAGTCCTGGCAGATTTGATCCAATCGCAACATATATACCAGTACGAATAAATATAGATTTTATCATTGTTTATAAATGACTTAGATTAAAATTCAACGCTACATAATAACATAATGATTGAAGTATTGATGAAGACATTACCAACACAAAAATCATCTAAAGGATTGCACTTAATATTATAGACAATATATTTATTTACAAAACCATCTATCCCCTATCCCTTAATAAACGGGCCTTCTGGCGCTGCCAATCACGTTTTTGAATATCCTCCCTTTTATCAACTTTCTTTTTCCCGGTTACTAACCCTAATTGAATTTTTGCAAACCCCCTGTCATTAAAATATATAGATAAAGGTATAAGGGTCTTCCCTTTTTGCTGTACGGCGCCAATAAAATAGTCAATTTCTTTTCTTTTAATTAAAAGTTTTCGTGGCCGCGTTGGAATGTGGTTAAACCGATTGGCAGCTGCATATTCAGGTATATGGCAATTATAAAGAAAAAACTCGCCGTCTTTTTCATCCGCATACGCATCGGCAAGGCTAGCGCGCCCACCTCGCAAGGATTTAACCTCACTCCCAACTAAGGCCACGCCAGCACTAAAGGTCTCTTCAATAAAATAATCATACCGGGCACGACGGTTTTGTGTAACGATACGATTGTCATCAGTTTTTTTTTGGGGCATGTTTATTTTATAATATATTGGCTTAATATTTGCTATTATGATAATGACCTATTCTTGGACAATAAGCTATTTCTCAAAAAATTTCGATTGTTTTTTTGCAGGCTTCCTATTTCATATCTTTAGCAAATGATACAATATGATCGTTACCTTTCTAATTGATTATAACGGACAATATGTGGGTGAATAAAATCAATAAAAAATTAGGCAATTACGTCATGATATATAAGATTTTTAGGCTATTATTGCCAATTTCCTGGCCTATTGTAATTATCCTATCAATTTTTTTCTTTTTAAATGCCCCTCTTTATAGCCAAGAAATTAATGGCGCCCAGCGGAAATTGATTGCCCAAGCTTTTTCTTTGTTAGAAAACAATAAATTCAAAGAAGCTTTCGAACTCGTAAAAAAAACCAACATTCCTTTATTACTAAATCTTTTTGATTGGTATGCCTTAACCGACCCGCAAGCACCTATATCCTATTCAATGGCCTCTAATTTTCTTCAGCTAAATACCAATTGGCCAAGCCAAGCGGTTATTACAAAGAAAGTTGAGGATAAGCTGATTCCCAAACTTGCCTTAGAAGCGCGTTTGGAATGGTTTGAGAACTTTCCCCCGGATAACTTAACATCCTATCAACTTTATGCTTTAGCTTTATTAGAAAAATCCCCTAAAACCCCTTCCCCCTTATTTTTAATGGTTGTTCGCAAGGGCTGGCAAACCACCCTGGGCAGTGCAGATGAACGAAAGAATTATTTAAGAAATTTTCAAAAATTCCTTCGCTCCGAAGACCATGAACGCCGCTTAGAAAAACTGCTTTGGACGAAGGAAGCGTTGGCAATTAATGAATTAAAACCTTTCGTTACCCCTTATTATCAAGCTTTAATCAACCTATATGATGCGGTTAGGCATAAGCAATCATCGGTTCCTAACCTTATTAATAAATTACCCGCACTGGTATTAAAAACCCCCATAGTCACCTATTTGCAAGCCAAATGGTATCGCCAACAAGAAAATGAATTTAAAGCCGCCGAAGTAATTTTATTATCCCCTATTAAAATCAATTTCAATTCTTTGCTATGGCAAGAAGCGCAAATGATTGTCAGAGGCCTTTTGAAAAAGAACAGCTATGCAATGGCTTATCAACTTATCCGAAATCATGACGAAAAACGGGGTGTTATATTTGCGGAAGCTGAATGGATGTCAGGCTGGATAGCGTATGAATATAATGAAAAGCCCAGCATCGCGATAGAGCATTTTACTAAATTATATAACCAATCCAAATCGCCTATTAGCCAAGCCAGGGCAGCTTATTGGAACGGTCGTGCTTACGCAACAGCAAAAAATATGCAAGAGTCGGAAAAATGGTACCGTTTAGCTTCCCAATACCAAACAACATTCTATGGCCAGCTAGCCGTATACAAAATAAATCGGGGTTTATCGCGTCTCAGCCTAAAAGAGACCCCTTTAGAAATAATACCTCACGAAAAAGATTTCTTTTATCAACAGAAGCTGGTTCAATTAATTAAATTGTTAAGCCTTGTCAATAAATCAGATCTCGTGGATCCTTTTTTCTATTATTTGCTGTCTGAAAACAACCAGAACTTGGCCCAAATAAAACTTTTGGCTATGTTGGCCCTTGAAATTAAGCGGCCAGATTTGGCATTGAGTGCCGCGAGAATTGCTTATAGCCAAGGTGCTATATTTCTTAACTACCTTTATCCCGTATATTTCAAACAATTCATAGGTCAGGAACCCGCAATCATTCTGGCTATTATTCGACAAGAAAGCAGTTTTAATCCCCTGATTGTCAGTGATAAGGGGGCGCACGGGGTTATGCAATTGTTACCTAGCACGGCGAAGGGGGTTGCCAAAAAATTGTCTGTTGCGTATCAACGTTCAAAATTATTTCAACCTGATTATAATATTAAACTGGGCAAGCAATATTTACTTAGCCTACTAACCAGGTGGGAACGTTCTTATATTTTAGCTATAGCTTCCTATAATGCGGGTCCTGGCAATGTAAAAAATTGGATTGACACGTTTGGCGATCCTCGTGACCCTAGCATTGATCCTATATTATGGATCGAAAACATACCGTTTGCTGAAACAAGAAATTATGTGCAGCGTGTTTTAGAGGCAGCCGAGGTTTATAGGTATCGATTAAATCCACAAAATGCTTCAATAGAATTAGAAAATTATTTACACGGAAAATAATCAAGCGATGACATCTTTTGAAGAAAAATACTATGTTTCGTTCGATGGATTGCGATTATATTATCGTTCATATACTTCCCCCCTCACCCCCCAAAAAAGACCTATGATTTTATGTTTAAGCGGACTAACCCGTAATTCTGGGGATTTTCATCAATTTTCACTGGAATACAAAGAAAATTTTAATATTGTTTGTGTTGATTATAGGGGGCGTGGGCTTTCCGCATACGATACAAACTGGCAAAATTACCGGGCAGAAATTTACATTAGGGATTTACTTCAATTACTTAGCCAATTTTCCCAAGAAAAACTTGTAGTGATTGGCACTTCCATGGGGGGGTTGTTGGGAATGGGGTTAACCCAATTTATCCCTAACAAAATTCTGGGAATGGTTTTAAACGATATAGGGCCTGCCATTATTAACAACGGCTTAGAACGTATCATCCAATACATACAATTAGATAGGCCCCAAAAATCCCAACGTGAAGCGTTACAGTGGTTATTGAAACTATATCCCTTATTAGCCAAACGTCCTCAAGAACAGCAAGATGGTTTTGTAAAATCAACCTACAGACTAAGGGAAGACGGCTTGCTGCATTATAATTGGGATACGAATATCGCTTTGGCTTTACAAAAAGAACGCAACTATCCGACTGATTTATGGAAATTTTTCCGTGAACTTTCCCCACGCCCAGTTCTGGGTTTCAGAGGAGAGCTATCCGATGTTTTATCGCCTGAGACCTTTAAAAAAATGGGTCAAGAATTGGCTTCTTTCACACCGGTGACAGTAGCCGGGGTGGGACATACACCATTCTTTAATGAGCCTGAATGCAAAGTTGCCCTAAGAAAATTTTTACGAGGATTTGAATGACCGTAACTGCCCTAGACATTATTGAGTGTTATCAAAAAATTAAATCCCAACTTTCGGTTACCCCCTTATTATTCCACCCAATTCTTCATAACTTAATTCAAGGCAAGGTGTATTTAAAAGCAGAAAACCTCCAAATCGGGGGATCTTTTAAGTTTCGCGGTGCTACCCATAAAATATCAAAAATCATGCAGACTTCCCCTGAAACCCAGAAATTGGTTGCAGGCTCATCTGGCAATCATGCCATTGCCGTAGCGACAATAGGTAGGATCATTGGGAAAGAAGTTATCTTGGTGATGCCGGAAGATGCGCCCTTAGAAAAAATCAACAAAGTAAAAAAACAAAAAGCTGAAATTGTTTTTTATAACCGGTATAAGGAAGATCGCGAAGCCATTGTTAAGGAACTATCTGAAAAAATAGGCGGGGCAATTATCCCCCCTTTTAATGACCCCGACGTCATCGCTGGCCAAGGAACGATTATCCCGGAAGTTTTCAACCAATTATCTGCTGTGGGAGGAGTTAATCCCCAAGCAATCTTAATACCTTGTGGGGGTGGGGGATTGGTGGCTGGGTGTGCGGTTGCGGCAGCCCATATATTTCCACAAAGTCAAATATATGCGGTGGAACCGGAAAATTATAATGACTTAGAACGTACGTTACATTCAGGAGAAAAACAGAAAAACTCGATGGCAACCCCTTCCATTTGCGATGCTATTTCAACCCCCACGGTTGGCGATATCCCGTTAGCCCTTATTCGGAAATTGGCTGTTAAAAGCCTAACAGTAAGCGACGAGGATGTGCTGAAAACCGTTAAATTTGCTTGCATAGATATGAATGTGGTGGTTGAACCAGGCGGCATTGTGGGATTAGCAGCTTTAATGAAACATGCTAATCTATTTTTTGGCCAACAAGTTTTAATTATTTTGAGCGGCGGCAATATCGATTCGCAAATCTTGATAAAAGCCTTAAATATGTAAGAAAAATTTCTGAGCTATAAGTGCCTTTGCTTTAATGGGCGTGCACAAGCGTAAAAATTAGACACATAACCCTTACAAATTTCAGCCAACTATTTTAATTATTGCGCCCAGATTTATGGGTAACGCTGCCCATGACTGGGGAGTTTGGAGCCGATGCCGCGCCAATTTGGCTAGGAATTAAGGGTTGTTGTGTATTGGCAGACTTGTCGCGCAAATTAGCTGGTTTTACATCAACCGTATTCGTCGTTCCATTAATAGGACGACATTGGCCATCTAAAAAAGCGCCTGGTTCGATAGCTAAGGATTGATGCAAAATGTCCCCAATAACTTTTGCCGTCTTGGCTAACATTACGTTATTACCGCGCACCTGACCAGTGACCGAGCCTAAAATGCGGACATTCTCCGCTGAAACCGACCCGTGAACATGCGCCCCCTCGGAAATGGTTGCCCCACGACTTTGTAAATTCCCCTCTACAATGCCATCCAATTGAACATCACCCGAACAAATAACATCCCCAACAACACGGATATCTTTCCGGATAACCGAAGCCATTGCTGGCGCACCCGTTTTACTACTTATACCCATCGCTGGGTTATTACTGAAGCGATTAGTATTGTCAGAATATCCCATTTCAGAGCCGGTCAATTTTGTGGACATCTAAAAGCGCCCTTCCCTATAAAAAATAAATCATTACCTAAAAACTAATCGATACCGCTTCGCGGCCTTTATCAGAGGAAATAACCTGCATCCGCAATTGCTGTTCCGGGTTAAGATTGGCAATCCCGGCTTCAGCTAAGACGGAGGCATGTACAAATATATCTTTTCCACCATCTTCCGGTAAAACGAACCCAAATCCCTTAAAGGTATTATACCATTTTACCTTCCCTTGAATTTCGATCGCCTTTGATAAATCGGTCTGGGGTCGATTAAGGGCAATAAAGTCTTTATTGGGCGTTAAACTCGCCTCCGCCTTACTCTCATCAATAGAAACGACCTTAGTCACTTGCTGGCCTTTCGGGCCATCCCCAATTTGACATTCGATGATTGTTCCCGGCAGTACATTTCGGATGCCTTTCTCCAAAAGAGATGAAATATGTAAAAAAATGTCTTCTCCCTCCGCGTTTACGCTAATAAACCCAAATCCTTTGGAAGGGCTGAACCACTTAACTTGCGCCCGATGCAGGCTTGCGTTTGATGGTTGTAAAGAAGAAATAGAAGTTTTAACATAAATTTCATTGGGATTAGGCATCGGAAGAACCTTTATACATATCAAGTCAATTTTCAGCCTTGCTTATATTAGGCATCAATGCAGCAAAAACACGTGAAGTCATTTATTTTTGCCATTTTATTTTTGCTTTTTCACACGCTACAACAATTTATATTAGTATTATATATGATTAAAATTTGCAAGCACCCAACTCATTTTATTTCTGTTTTTATTTTCATTTTTTTAAAGTAGGCTTTGAAAATAATCTGCATGTTTAGGAATTATTGTTGCTTACATGTCATTGACAAAATTTAGCGTCGTGGCGGCTCAGAGTGAAGAGGCCCGCAAAACATATCAACAAATCCAAGCAAAATACGTGTCTTGGCTGGAACCTGAAGTTAAAA
Source organism: Alphaproteobacteria bacterium (assembly GCA_044227605.1). Lineage (GTDB taxonomy): Bacteria > Pseudomonadota > Alphaproteobacteria > JAEUKQ01 > JAEUKQ01 > JAEUKQ01. Next base: position 10 of record JBGAWJ010000005.1, on the reverse strand, counting down.
AATCGTCCTT
>JBGAWJ010000059.1:0-9886 GCA_044227605.1 Alphaproteobacteria bacterium | reverse complement strand
AAAAGTGAGCCATATTAATACATAACTTTTAGTTGCAGATCTTTATGTAGCAGGCGTTAATTTTGCTTAATAATATTTTTTAGGTGATTAATTGTTATAGGCATTCCCCGACTAAGGCTTATCTGATCCAAAAATTTAATAAGATTTTGTGCTGACTGATAACTTCTTTCTGAATGTTTTAATAAATAATTAATATGATACGCCGATAAAGGAATACCGCGTTCCAGGGATAATTTGGTCAATACTTCTCGAAAAATTTGATCATCCGGCTGATGAACCGGAATGACCACCATCGCCTGTAAACGTGATTGAAGGTCATTTAAAGTTATACCCGCCCAATTGATTGGGGCTTGTCGATGACAAATTAACAACTGGGAACCATTTTCATTTAAAAAATTAATGAAATGCAGCAAATTTTTTTGATATTCGGGGGTTTTCAAAAAATCAAAATTTTCTGGAAAATCAATAATTACTGCTTGAGGGGTTTTTTCTAAAAAACTATACCATGCCACAGATTTTTCTTGTAGGGATTCAGGGTTTAAGAACAATGCTTTGCTTAATTTTTGCCATATATAGGCCAAATGTGTTTTGCCACAACCCTTCTCCCCGTAAATAACTAAACCCCATTTGGGCCATTTGGGCCAAGCATTGATCCAAGCAGAGGCATATTCATTCGATTTACCAATATAAAAATCTTTTGTGGCAAATGAAGATAAGTAGTTTAAATCTAAAATTAATTGCTGCATATCAAATAACATATGTCATGAAAGATTAAAAGGATACTTATCACTCTGTTTCTAATCTATATCCTTTATAATACATACTTGAGTGATATGCTCTCATCGCGTGCTGGCCAAAAACCCGAATGATTACCGCGACTGGGATGGCCAAAAGGATCCCTAAAAACCCGAATAAAGAAGCGCCCGCCATTAAAGCAAAGATGATCCATAAGGCATGTAACCCTGTTTTATTACCGATCAATTTTGGTGTTAACCAATAATCATCACATAATTGTCCAACGACAAATAATCCGGCGGTTAAAAATATAGGAAGACTGTTCCCAAATTGGATAAAAGCCAATCCCAGGCTTACAAATATACCGAAAATCAACCCAAAGTAAGGAATTAAAGATAAAAACCCAGCGATAATGCCTATACTTAGCCCGTAATCCAAACCCAAAATAGCAAGCCCTGCACCATAAAAAATGGCTAAGAAAAGACAGATGGTTGCTTTGCCTCGAATATAAGCTGCTAACATTAGATCAATTTCCTGAAATTGCTGGCGGATAATAGGCGCATTCCGTTCAGGCAACCAACTATTGATTTTGCTGATCATGGGTTCCCAATCCCTTAAAAGATAAAAGGTTACAATGGGGGTAATGAAAATTAATGATAAAATATTCAAAACACTGAATAAATTTTGTAATGCTTTGCTAATGAAGCCATAGACGGAGGAATTGTCTAAATTATTGAAATTTTGCCTGATGGCATCAAAGAAAAATTTTCCCTCTCCTGTTATACTTGCCAAATAAGCAGGAATTTTAGTGGATAAAACCTGAAATTGTTCCATAAAAACGGGGAGCATTAAAAAAATAAAAGCTGCAATAAAACAAATAAAAAGAATTATAATAAGTAACGCTGAGAATCCTTTACCTAATTTCCATTTCACCAAATATTTTTTTGCAGGATTAAAAAGGTAAGCCAATATAATCCCTGCAAAAAACGGCATGATGATATCAGATAATAAAAATATGGTCCCAACCAATAAGAGGAATACAGCACCCCAAAAAAGGGTATTGCGCCAACCAAGTTTTAATACTGCAGCCATTATATCACTCTCGCTATGGTTTGGTTATAAGATAGGAAGATGTTCCCAATTCCTTAATATCTAACCCCGTATTCCGAATTGCTTGAATAAATTTATCATTGGTGCCATTAAACTGAATTTCCAAGTCAATTTGGTGGTTAGAAATTCTGATAAGATCTAATTTCTCGATTAAAGAAATTTTATTAATTTTTTGTCTTATCTCGTACCACGTGGCCGAGTTTTCAAATGTTACAGAAATTTTTGCGGAATTAATTGAATTATTATTAATGACATGTTCTATTTTCCATTGCTGATCAAGATAAGCGATGGTTGCATTGACCAGTGCTTGGTAAGAGGAAAAAGGTAAACCAAGCACAATTTCTTCGCTATTAACCAATCCTTCTTTGGTAAAAGTTGTTATTTCAACTTTACTAAAATTTTCCTCAATCTTAGAAAGCTTTACTAAAATAACTTTTGATATTTGATATTTGTCCGATAAAAAACGATAAGCATTACCTTCAATCTGCAGCCTATTATCAATAAATAATACAGATTCTATATCTTCAATGTCTCCCAACGGTAAAATGGGCGTCAAGAAACTGAATTTAGGAAGCCCCCTTTTCCAAGTGTTTAGCCAGACATTACTTTCCTCGAAAAGAATCTCTTTGTCACCCTCCAAGTGTTGATAACAACATCCGAGATAAAAGTATATCAAAAGCATCGCGTTGTGCTTTATTAAAGGCCTGCTGACGAGCCTTAGAAGCATCATTGGCAGTGACATCAACAGCGACACCCGTCACGTGATAGACGCTTTGTGCTAGGGCACTATACCCACTACAAATAAAGAAAATAGCTCCCAAAACCAAAGAAAATATCCTATACGACATTAATTTATTCTCTCACTTTAAAAATGACCTGCTTAGTATTATCTTAGGATAGGCTCTTCGCCAATAGAAAAAATTTTTCTATACTTACTTCCTCAGCCCTAGCGGTTTCGGGTACATCACAATTTTTTAACCATTCTGAAAGATTGGGGGTTAAAGATTTTAAGGATTGACGCAACATTTTCCGGCGATTCCCAAAGCCTGCTGCCGTAATTCTTTCAATCTTTTCCAATAAAGGAATTCTTTCGATTATAAGATTTGGTTTTAATTGAACAACGGATGAATGAACCTTTGGAGGCGGAACAAAAGCAGAGGGCGGCAAATCAAAAAGTTTTTTGGAATGCATCAGGAATTGGCTGATTACACTTAACCTGCCATATTGCTTGGTAAAAGGTTGGGCAATAATTCGGTCAGCAACCTCTTTTTGGAACATTAAGGTCATGGATTGATAAGCATGGGATTGATGTAACCATCTGATGAACAATTCTGTTCCCACATTATAAGGAAGATTGGAAACAATTTGACGGGGTTCAGGGCAAATCAATGATGTATCAATCTTTAAAGCATCTTCATGGATGATATGAAGCCTGCCACTAAATTCTTTCGACAGCAACTGCAAGGGCTCAATCAGCCTTTGATCTTTTTCGATCGCCCAAACCTCTTTAGCTCCCGCTTCTAATAGTGCTCGTGTTAAAGTACCATGGCCGGGACCAATTTCGATTATATTGCGTAATGTTTTTATCTAATAAAAAATGTTGCCCCAAACTATGTTTTGCAAATATCACACGAGCCATTTTACCATTATTCTTTTTATTGTTCATCCAGCTTTTAATGATAGCATATTAAAAAAATGAAGGTAAACAAAAAGTGTCACATAGTGGTTATATCAGGTTAAACCCTCTTAATCAGTGTCTAACGACGATAATTTATTACCGCAAAACGCCTTAAATCCCTTAAATAACTTCTGGCTGATTGCTCTAACCGTTCAAGGGTTAATTGTTGAGTTATTTTTTCTTTCTGGTATTGCAAGGCCGTAAATGTTTGACAAATCATCAAAACCGTAACCCCTTCATTAGTTATAATAGGTTGGGTTTTTTCGTCATTCTTTAACCCTTTTAAAGCGCTTTGGAAATTGGCTGGCAAATCAGATAAGGCTAACTTAGGAAGTGCGGAAGGAATCTCTGTATTTGTTTCCTCAGCTAATCTTACAAATTGATCGCAATTGTTAGCTTGAGAAGCTATTTTCTTTGCTTTTCCAATAATTGTATCACGTTCCGATGCACTCATTTTACTTGAAAAAGGTAAATACAATCTGGCCAATGATAAACCTACATCATTTTGATTGAGGCCTGGTGCAAGCCGTTGCTCACGAACAAAAATAATATAATAACCATAACCTGTGCGGATTGGTTGAGAAGCTTCGCCCGCTTTAAGCGTTACCAAAACTTTCCGAAGGTTTTCATCTAACTGGTCAGCAAAAACCCATCCTACCTCTCCGCTATTTGCAGCGCTTGCTGCTTGGGAGAAATCTTTGGCTAACAATAAGAAATTTGCGCCCGTTCTTGCCTGTCTACTTAATAATTCAGCCGATTGACGCACTTCATCCAGTTGTATGGGATTATCAGCGATAAGAAAAATTTCATATAAATGATACTGTGTTTTACCAGCATTTTTTTGAATGTTTTCGTAACTTCTTTCAATCTCGGATTGCCCAATGGTTATCGAAGATCGTAATTTCATGGAAATAAGTTTTGACCAGGCGATCTCTGCCCTAAAATTATCTGCTAAAGATTGTATATAAATACCGTTCTGTGCGAGAGCTTCAGAAAATTGCTTGATTGTTAAATTATTTTGTCCGGCAATATTTTCCACTTGTGATTGTAATTCTCTATCACTGACCGTTATATTATTCCTTCTGGCTTCTTGTAGTTTCAACCGGTCGTCAATTAATAAACGTAAAACTTGTGGGGCAATGTCATTTCTGACCTGCGCCGTATTTTCTAATCTGGAAGATAATAGAACCAAAGATATACGCTGTTGCAAATCCAATTCTGTAATGATGTCATCATTTACCGTGGCTACAATACCTAACCCAGTTTGGGCATAAGTGAACGGACTGCAAATCAAATTTGCAAATGTATAAATCGTTACCAGAAAAACAAATCGGATATGCGGCACGATACTTCTTCCCTTCGAAATAAATAATATAGCTTTAGAACATCTCCAACTCATCAAATTATGGAAGATCAAGCTTAGCTGTCAATAACCATTACTACTTAGTTGTTATTAACGCGGCACATTAAAACGATTCCCTTTAAATCTATTATTTTTTTTTGTCACTGATAAATAAATTCCTACTTATTTTCATATTTTTATTACACTTGTTTGATTAAAAAACATGTCTATGCTGCTATATGAGATTTTTAGTACTTATTACTGTATAATCACCAAATAATTTATATGAGGGGAAAATGAAGGTTAATTTTGTAAAATCTTCAAGTGCCACGGCTGGAACAGTGGTTGTTGGAATATTTGAAGAAGGTAATTTGGGTAGTTATGCACAAAAATTTGACCAGCAAAGTCAAGGGATTGTTGCTAAAACCATACAATATCACAATCGTTTTAAAAAGAATTTAGGCGAATTTGTCTGTATCACTAGCCCTAATCACTTGCCCTTTGATCGATTAATTGTGGCAGGGTTAGGAAAAAAATCAGCTTTTACCGAGCGAAGTGCTGAAAATGTTGGCGGTCATATTTTCAGCCAGTTAATATCAGTTAACGAAAAAGAAAGTACTTGTATATTAGATGAATTTGAATCATCTGATAAAAAACCAGTGAATATCAATGAATTGGCGGCACATATCGCTTATGGTATGCAATTAAAAAACTATCGTTTTAGTAAATATAAAACTGGGATAAAACCCCAAGATAACCCTATCCTTGAGCACGTGACAATCGTGGTACCCGATCCCGTTGCTGCAAAAAAGTTTTATGAAGCTTTAGAAAAAACGTTGGAAGGGATTTATTTAACCCGTAATTTGGTTTCTGAACCAGGGAATGTGATTTACCCTAAAAGCTTAGCTGAAGCTGCTCAATCTTTAACTCAATTGGGGGTTAAAGTGGAAGTCCTTGGGGTCGCTGAAATGAAAAAATTAGGCATGAACTCCTTGCTTGGTGTTGGTCAGGGGAGCGCTCATGAAAGCCAACTATTGGTCATGGAATGGCCAGGCGCTGATAAAGCAGCCCAACCCGTTGCAATTGTCGGCAAGGGTGTAACTTTTGACAGCGGCGGTATTTCAATTAAAGCAGCTGCCAATATGGAAGAAATGAAAACCGATATGGCGGGTGCTGCAACGGTTATTGGTTTAATGAGGACTTTGGCCGCCAGAAAATCCAAAGCTCGGGTTGTAGGGTTGGCTGGCTTAGTCGAAAATATGCCTTCCGGTACCGCCCAACGCCCAGGTGACGTTGTAACATCCATGTCTGGACAAACAATTGAAGTGATCAATACGGATGCGGAAGGCCGGTTGGTTCTAGCGGACGTTTTATGGTATTGCCAACAACGTTTTAAGCCAAAAGTTATGATTGACTTGGCCACTTTGACCGGTGCAATCGTGGTAGCCTTGGGACATCATTACGCGGGGCTTTTCAGCAATAACCAAACCCTCGTGGATCAATTAATAGAAGCTTCAAAGAAAGTTTCGGAACCTATTTGGCACATGCCTTTGCATGATCATTATGACAAGATGATTAATAGTGATATTGCGGATGTTAAAAACTCAGTGAACAGGGGAAGTGCAGGCAGTATCACAGCGGCCCATTTCTTACAACGCTTTGTAAAAGATACTGTGTGGGCGCATTTAGATATTGCTGGCGTTGCTTGGACTGAGAGTGAATGTCCAACTACCCCCAAAGGTGCCACCGGGTTTGGAGTTAGGTTATTGAACCGTTTTATCGCCGATCAGCACGAATAACTTTGGATAAAGAGGATTGTTCCGAAAGTGTTGGCAACAGAAGTTCGATTTTATGTGTTTACAAAACTTTCTCTTGTTAAGGTCTTAAAAGAACTTTTAGAAAAAACCTTAATGCGAGGGCAACGTGCTGTTGTCCTCGCGTCTACCAAAGATGAGGTGGAGAGTTTGTGTTCCAGTTTATGGACGGTAGAACAAAAAGCTTTTCTTCCCCATGGGTCCGCCTTGGATGGTAAGCCAGAACGGCAATTGGTTTGGATTACGCATCAATTAGAAAATCCTAATCAGGCGTCGGTCGCGTTTATCATTCCTGGCTTTATAATACCAAAAACAACAGCATTTGCTTTGCTTATTATTTTGGTTGATGGCTTAAATTCCCAAGAAATTGAAAACAGCGACGCTAATTTTCTTGATTATCGTTCTCAAGGCTGGAATGTTAAATATTATTTACAAAATGAATCCGGAAAATGGCAGGAAAAAACATAAAAAACACTAGATATGATTTTTTGTTATTAATCCAATCCCTATTTAATCAAATTATATTCCTATGCCCCCTTCCCTTATCACCCAATTATTAGAACTGGTTCGCGACCTTCGTCACCCGAAAAACGGTTGTGATTGGGATAAAAAACAAGATTTTAGGTCAATCGCCCCTTATACGCTCGAAGAAGCGTATGAAGTTGTCGAAGCCGTTGAATTAAATCAACCTGATTTTTTAAAAGAAGAATTAGGTGATCTTTTATTTCAAATCATATTTTATACTGTTTTAGCGGAGGAAAAAACTCTTTTTACATTTGAAGATATTGTTGAAAATATCCTTAGAAAAATGATAGCACGTCATCCCCATGTCTTTGCGGTAAATAAAGATAGTTTTTCCAATCAATCGGAAGCAATTGAAAAATCCTGGGAAATAAGAAAAAATGTGCAGAAATCTTCCACTCCAAATGGCAGCATTCTTGACTTAATCCCTTTCCATGTGCCAGCCCTTTTACGGGCTGAGAAACTACAGAAAAAAGCTGCTAGCGTTGGCTTTGACTGGGGTTCGGCAGGCGATATATTCCATAAAATTGATGAGGAAGTTCAAGAACTTAAGGATGCAATCAAAAACCAAGATCTTGGAAACATTGAGGAAGAAATGGGAGATATATTGTTTACCTGTATCAATTTATCTAGGCATTTAAAAATTGATGCGGAAACTGCCTTAAGAAAAGCCAATCGAAAATTTGAAACCCGTTTCCGCAAAATGGAGAATTTAGCCGCTGCTCAACAGACTCGTTTGGGTGACGTGACGCAGGAAAAATTGGAACTGTTTTGGCAGGAAGCCAAAAAAAATAACCCTCAATAAAAGATTTATGATGCCTTCATATGTCCCGATTTTTCTGCAGTAGTTTAATAAGACTGGATGTATCTAAACTACCGCCGTTTTTCTGCTGCAATTGGGTATAAAACTGTGTAATAAGGCTGGTGATAGGTAAAGAGCTATTGTTTTTTACGGCTTCATTTAAGCAAATCATTAAGTCTTTTTTCATGAGGTTTACTGCAAAACCAAAATCAAATTTTCCTTTGATCATCGTTTCTGCCCGGTTGTGCATTTGCCAAGAAGCAGCAGCACCATGACTAATAGCATGAATAACTTTTCCCTGATCTAACCCGGCATTATAAGCAAATTCCAGTCCTTCCGCCAAACTTTGAATGACCCCAGCAATACAAATTTGATTAACCATCTTCGTTAACTGGCCAGAACCAGATGACCCCATATAAACACTATTTTTTCCATAAGCAGTAAATATGGTTTCTGCCTGATTATATGCTTGCTGGCTACCTCCAGCCATAATCGTTAAAATGCCCTGTTCGGCACCGGCCTGCCCTCCTGACACAGGAGCATCTAAAAAATAAGCCTGGCGTTTTTGAAGGGCAGCATCGATATCTTTAGCTACATCAACCGTTGTGGTCGAATGATCAATCACGATTGTACCAGGGGCAATATAGTCGATCAGTTTTGCTGAACCCCAAAAAATATCTTTTAGTGCTTGGTCATTGCTGACACAGGTTAGGATATAATCCGCGTTGACACAATCGATTAACCTAGGTGCTACCGACCCTGAAAATTTTTTTAACCACTCCTGAGTTTTTAGTGCTGTTCTATTATAAACAGTAACGCAATAGCCTTTCTGAGCTAAATGACCAGCCATTGGAAACCCCATTACACCCAGTCCAATAAAACTAATTTTAATATTTTTGAAGTCTTTATTCACGGTTCGTTTGGCTTCCAAAGTTTTTGCATCCCATTTTAGCTAGTTTCTTCGATACAATCTTGACCCAATAATTTGATCACTTGATGCTGTAATTCAGCACTCCAATGGTATTTCTTCCCCAAATTTACCTCAATCTGGGTTTTTTCATCAATTTCAACAATCAATCGAATAATATCCTTCCCAGATTTGCTTTTGGCAAATATTTGGCTTAAAGAGGCGATCACTTGTGCCTCTCTTAAATATATTTTAATGCTATTCTCTATGTCACCAACAGCTTCCGCCAAAGGTTTAAGGGTTTGTGCTGTTAATTTTATTTCCGACTGGTCGTCCCTGACATCCACACCTATCAACAGTATGTTTCCGGGTTCCAGGAAATCTCTAAAACCATTTAAAATATCTGAAAAAAACATGACTTCAAAAATACCGCTTCGATCAGAAAAACGGACATAAGCATAGCGATTCCCTTTAGAAGACATTTTTTCTACTTTGGATACAACCACTCCGGCAAGCATGACCCGTGCTTCATATTTAGATCCGTTTAACAAATCAATATAAGGTGTAACATGCAAATGTTTCAATTGGCGTTCATAATTGTCCAGGGGATGGGCAGATAAATAAAAGCCAATTGCTTCATATTCCCTTTGTAATTTTTCAATGCTATTCCAATCCTCAGAATGTGGAATGATAATTTCGTTTTGTGAAAGAGAGGGTGTGGAACCAAACAAACCAAATTGTCCGGTTTGCCGATCTTTAGAAGCGACGGCAGCCCGTTGCAGGATAATGTCTATAGATTGCAAACCCTGATGCCGATTGGAGAATAAACTATCAAATGCACCTGCGCATATAAGGCTTTCCAATTGTCTTTTATTTAACGATTTACTATCCACCCGCGCAATAAAATCTTGGATGGAGTTAAATATCCCCCCGACCTCCCTGACTTGAACGATCATCTCACTTAAATTTGCCCCTA
>JBGAWJ010000058.1:0-9896 GCA_044227605.1 Alphaproteobacteria bacterium | reverse complement strand
ACCGAACAGCCGCAACGCCCGCTTTAGGATTAACCACAAAAGTTGGGCCATTGTCACGCAACCAAGAGTCGTCATGCGCTACTGCCAAGGTATTTACCTTGCCTTTACAACGGATCGAAACTTCCGCCACATTTTTTGATTTGGCAATCATTGTTACAGGTTCAAACAAAGCAATTGCATGGGCAACTTCGGCATAGGCATTCCGCGCCGCTTCTAAATGCTCGCCCCATAATTCCTCACGCTCCGGCCACGCCATCCAACATCTTGTATGGTGCTGCCATTCAGCTGGCATATAAAAAGACTCATCGGTAGGGACAGTCATTTTGTTCCTTTAATTTTAATAAAACCACTTACTGACAGCATTCTATGCTTATTTAGCTTTTTTTTCAGCAGGTAAATCAAGTTTAATATGCAATTCCTTCATACGGGCTGCAGGAACCTCGGCAGGTGCTTGCATCATTAAATCCATTGCTTGCTGATTCATCGGAAACGCGACCACTTCTCGAATGTTTTTTTCTTCTGCCAACAACATGACAATTCGATCAATACCCGGCGCTGACCCCCCATGGGGTGGCGCTCCATAACGGAAAGCGTTCAACATTCCCCCAAACCGTGCCTCCACTTCTTGGCGCGAATATCCGGCAATTTCAAAAGCTTTAAACATGATATCAGGACGATAGTTACGAATAGCTCCGCTTGATAATTCCACCCCATTGCAAACAATATCGTATTGGTATGCTTTAATCGATAAAGGATCCTTTTTTTCTAAGGCCTCAAGCTCGCCTTGCGGCATAGAAAAGGGATTGTGACAAAACTCTATTTTTCCATTATCGGGATTAAGCTCATACATTGGGAAATCCACAATCCAACAAAATTCAAATTTTTGGCGGTTGATTAAATCTAATTCTTCCCCCAATTTTGTGCGGACAAGCCCGGCAATTTTAGAAATTTTATTGGCTTTTTCACAAACAAAGAAAATACTATCCCCTGGCTTTGCTTTAAACAAGCTTTGTAAATGCTTTATTTTCTGCGTATCAAGATTTTTGGCTATCGGTCCTTTGGCCCCCTCATCTGTGAAAGAAAGATAGCCAAGCCCTCCTAAGCCTTGCTCACGCGCCCAGTCATTTAATTTATCAAAAAAGCTTCTAGGTTTAGAAGCAGTATTGCTACAGTTAATCGCACGAACAGCAGAATTATTTTTAATTGCTTTTGTAAATAATTCAAAAGCTGAATCACGGAATATATCTGTAACATCCTGGATTTTAAGAGGATTACGTAAATCTGGTTTATCGGAACCATAATATAACATCGAATCATCATACGTAATTCGCGGGAAAGGCATGGAACTGACCACTTTGTCTTTTGCAAATTCTACAAATAATCCGTGCAAAACCGGTTCAATCGCTTGGAATACATCTTCTTGGGTTACAAAAGACATTTCAAAATCTAATTGATAAAATTCCCCAGGAGAGCGGTCAGCCCGACTATCTTCATCTCGGAAACAGGGGGCAATTTGAAAATATTTGTCAAATCCTGCAACCATCAGTAACTGCTTGAATTGTTGGGGCGCTTGCGGCAACGCATAAAATTTTCCTGGGTGCAACCGGCTTGGCACCAGAAAATCCCGGGCCCCTTCCGGGCTGCTTGACGTTAAAATTGGCGTTTGAAATTCAACAAAACCTTGTTTGATCATTCTTTGCCGTAAACTTGAAATAACCTTTGATCGCAACAGAATATTATGGTGAACTTTTTCGCGCCTTAAATCCAGGAAACGATATTTTAAACGAATATCTTCATGGGCGTTTTCTTCGCTATTGACTTGCAGGGGTAAGTTTTCTGCAGAAGATAACAATTTTATATCGGATATTTTAACTTCTATATCCCCTGTGGGCAATTTTGCATTTATTGTCTCCAAGGGTCTTGCCACGACCAGGCCGGTAACACAAATGACGCTTTCTGATTTTACGGTTTCCAATAATTTCAAATGGGCACTGGATATATCCGTCACACATTGGGTAATTCCATAATTATCCCGCAGATCAATAAACAACAAATTGCCATGATCCCTTTTCCGGTGAACCCACCCGGATAAACGGCAAATTTTTCCTATGTCTGCCTTACGCAATGCCCCACATTGATGGGTACGATATTCATGCATCAAACTGAAATCCTTCTGTTTATTAAAATATCTTTGGCTAAAATCAACTTTCCAGATAATCTCGTGATTATTGATATTTCCTTATGACCTAGCAAGAAACTTTTTTACCATCGTATGACAAAACATTTTATTACCACAACAGATCAGCTTATAGCCTTTTGCGAACAATTTGCCAACCAACAAATGATTGCTGTTGATACAGAATTTGTGCGTCAACACACTTTCTGGCCGCAAGCTTGTTTAATGCAAGTGGCGGGAGAGCGTGAAGTGGGAGTTATCGATATTTTATCACCCGAACTAGTTTTGGATCCTTTAATTGAACTATTATTTGATAAAAATAAAATTAAAGTGTTTCATTCCGCACGCCAAGATTTGGAAGTTTTTTGGCATTTATGGAAAAGGATACCCTCTCCAATTGCTGATACACAGATTACAGCAATGGCTTGCGGTTTTGGGGAATCGATTAGTTACGAGAATTTGGTACAGAAAATTATTGGTGTTCCTTTAGACAAATCTGTCAGGATCAGTAATTGGCTAAAACGGCCCTTGTCATCTGAGCAAATTGAGTATGCAGGCAATGATGTTTTATATCTGCTGCCTATTCATCAACATTTACAAAATCTTTTATCCCAACTTCAAAGAGCTGATTGGATCAAAGATTTTATTGATGAATTGGTACAACCGCAAACATATATCATAAAACCCCAAGAATCCTGGAAAAAAATCGGTCTGCGTTATATTAAAAGCAAAGATTTCTTTTTATTTAAAAACCTTTGCGCCTGGCGTGAGGAAAAAGCAGCAGCAATTGATGTTCCGAGACAACACATGATTACCGATGATAATATTATTAAGATTTGCGGGCGGCCTTCTCAAGAAATGAAGAAAATGGAGCTTTACGTACTACCTCAAAAGACTAGCTCTTATAAAAATCAATTTATTGCAGAAATTGGCGAGATAATCAAAAAGCCTAAAAAACCTTTGGAAGACCTGCCAATAGAATTCAAAAACAGTAAAAATGAATATCTTTTTCTGGTCGAATTAATCAAAATTTACATGAAAATGAAGGCAGAAAATCTAAAAATTGCTATGCGGGTTATTGGCACGCAACAGGATATTGAAAATATGGTTTTTCAACCCACCCTCCCTAATCGTTTGTTAGAAGGGTGGCGTTATGAGATGTTTGGGGCGGACGCATTTAAAATATTACTGGGGGAAAGCGGGCTGTTAATTAAAAAAGGAATGATAGAGACCTTTTCTTTACAAAAAAACTAAATTCTATAAACAAAAAATATAAAATATCGTCATTTTAAATAGGGTAAATCATGTATTCAGAATTACGTGGAAAAGTAGTCATTATTACGGGATCAACATCGGGAATAGGTCAAGCGATTGCTTTAGCTTTTGCTAAAAAAGGATGTAAAATTATCCTTAATGGCTTAGAAAAACCTGAGATAGTCCAAAAAGTGATCGATGAGATAAATCACGTGGCTCCTACAGGAAAAGATCAAAATTCTCTACATCCACAAGTTTTATTCCATCCTGCCAATATGAAAAAGGCCAATGAGATTGAAGACTTAGTAAATTTTGCCGTTAAGAATTTTGGTAAAATTGATATTTTAATTAATAACGCTGGTATCCAGCATGTTAGCCCGATTGAGGATTTTCCAGCCGATAAGTGGCAAGATATTATTGATATCAACCTGAGTGCCTGTTTCCATATAATTAAATTTTCATTGCCATTCATGAAATTAAATGGCTGGGGCCGTATTATCAATATTGTTTCTGCCCATGGTTTAGTTGCCTCCCCTTTTAAATCAGCCTATGTTTCAGCCAAACATGGCCTGATAGGTTTAACCAAAACGGTTGCCTTAGAAACGGCACAAAAAAATATCACCTGCAATGCAATTTGTCCCGGTTATGTTCGGACTAGTTTGGTTGAAAAACAGATTTTAGATCAGGCAAAAGCACATAATATTCCTACCGAAAAAGTGGTCGAGGACATTATCCTTGCCCCACAACCCATAAAGAAATTTGTAGAAATGGAAGACATTGCGGAAGCAGCCATTTTCTTATCCCTTTCTTCCGCCCGCTCCATTACAGGTATTGCCTTACCTATTGAGGGTGGGTGGACTGCAAGATAGATGTAATTGCCTTAAAAGGTTTTAGACTGTAAAGGCAATTATAAAGCATGTTCCTTCAACCATATCTCAACTGTGTAAGATTGGTTGTCGCTGTCCATAACTGTAATTCTTGCAAAACCAACCTCTGAGGGAGTCCAAGATATTTTACGCCGATACCTAGGAAAATCAATTTGTTGTCCATTAACAAACCATAAAAAAGGGGGGTTTCCTCCACTTATTTCCAACATAATTGATTCGATTGCCGGTTGCGTCTTAACTTCAACAACAGACTTATCAAGTGGAAAATCAATTTTTATTTGATTGGATTGATAATATAAACTGTTTAAAGATACGACGTTTTTCTTGTTATTAAAAAATTTTAACGCTATGGGTAGGGCTTCCCATTTTATTTCTTGAAAATTATCAGGCTTTTTAGGGGCGCTTGAGGACAAAACAGGAAGTTGGTTAAAGACATCAAATAAAATTGGTGCGGCTTCTTCCCGGCCAATTTGATACGGGGAAAAAGATCCATCCGGTCTTCCGACCCACACCCCAACCGTATAATCCTGATCATATCCAATCGCCCAAGCATCTCTAAATCCGTATGAAGTCCCCGTTTTAAAGGCCATCTCCCGCCCCTGTTTTAAATATTTTGCCGCTATCATACCGGGGGGCGAAGGGCTATCTTGTAAAATTTGTCTTATGTGCCATGCCGCGATGTCGCCCATCAACCTTATCCCTTCTGTTGCGGGGGTTACAGGGGCATAATTTAAAGGCTTAACCCAACCATCATTAGCAAAACCGGTATAAAGGGTTACCAATTGTTCCAAATTAATACCAATTCCACCCAACGCAATGGGCAATCCCGCCCGCTGAATACCGGGTGGCAAATGAAAAATAATGCCAGAGTTCTTAAGAATTTCTAAAAAATGGTCGGGCCCCATCCGGTCAAGTATTAATACCGCAGGAATATTTAAAGATAATTGCAACGCTTTTCTAGCATTGACATTGCCATGAAAATTTCGATCGAAATTTTGCGGCGCATAATCTCCAAAACGGACAGGCGCATCATTAATCAATGTTTCCGGATGTAGAAAAAGTTGATCGAAAGCAATCCCATAAATTAAAGGTTTTAAAGTTGAACCAGGGGAACGAATGGCGCGAACCATATCATTCTGTCCAAGAATTTTTGGGTCATAGAAATTCCCAGAGCCAACATACGCCCGCACCAACCTTGTTTTATTTTCCACCACCAAAATAGCTAAGGTTGCCCCGTTTTGTAGAAAAATTTGTTTATTTTGTGCCAATTGCTCCACACTTGTCTGAATATTAACATCCAAAGATGTAGGGATAATCTGGGCAGGCACTGATTTTTCTGCTGAGCTAAATAATCGGTAAGATAGATGGGGGGCTAACCTCGGTACATTCAATCGGCGATGGGGCACAATTTGCGCTTGCGCTTGGATTACCTCATCTTTGGTTAAGGCCTTTGCTGTTTCCAATTTATTTAAAACAAAATCCCGAATAAGTTTTGCCTTTTCTGGGAAACGATCTGGACGTGTTGACTCGGGTGATTGCGGCAAACCTATCAGTAAGGCAATTTCCGCATCACTAAGCACGAAGGGTTCTTTACCAAAATATAATAAAGAAGCCGCGCGAAGCCCCTGAATATTACCTCCATAAGGGGTTAAGTTCAGGTACATTTCCAAAATTTCTTGCTTACTATATCCCCATTCTAGTTGCACGGC
This sequence comes from Alphaproteobacteria bacterium, assembly GCA_044227605.1. Classification (GTDB taxonomy): domain Bacteria; phylum Pseudomonadota; class Alphaproteobacteria; order JAEUKQ01; family JAEUKQ01; genus JAEUKQ01. The sequence continues at coordinate 3,870 of JBGAWJ010000058.1, read as the reverse complement.
CCGAAACATTTCAACGATTTTCGATGCAAAATTACGAGGGCGAGGTTCAAGCAACCTAGCCGTTTGCATGGTAATAGTCGATGCCCCGGAAACAATTCTGCCGTTTGTTACTAATTGCCAACTAGCCCGAAAAAGAGCAAAAGGGTCAATCCCTGGATGTTGAAAAAACCTTTTGTCCTCAACCACTTGTAAGAAGCGAACAAATTTAGGATCAATTTTATCTGCCTTAACAGGCAGTCGCCAATATCCGTTCTTGGTTTGGTAAATATGAATTGGCTGGCCCTGATAGTCCGTTACGATCACGGAATATTCCTGCAGCTTCGTCATATCAAGCGGGAATATAAAATTTAAAACAAAGAAAACAAGCCCTGTTAAAAACAGGGCTTGTAGGATTTTCGTGTATATCCTTAAAGTTAAAGTAAAAAAACGTCTCATATGGAATAACTTATATGCGATCTCTATTTTCCGGTTTTAAAAGGGTTAATAGTGATTGTAGAAATTTCTCCACGCGCCCGAATTTCAGGTTGATACATGGCTTCAATTTGTACCGCTGGCAGCATATAAGTGCCAGGGGTAATAACACGGGCCATATAGGCAACTTTGAATTTCAGATTTTCTTGCGTTCTTAAAGCCGCCACAAATCGGTCATCTAAATATTCCACATGGTCAAGCACCGAGATATCGTCCTTTAACCATGCGATATCTTTTAAGGAATTGGTGTTTGCCAAACGGGAATTTTCCAATTCCAGCCCAGCTGGCAACAAATCAACAATCAGGGTTTGATTCCAAGATTTATGCATTGCCATCCCTTCGATAACCACTACCACGATATCGGTTTGCTTCATATTAGACAGCTCAATTTCTTTCCCATCTAAATCATAAAACCTTTTACTGATGACGAACCCATTTGATAGGGCAGGCAGCGGTTGAACAGGCACGCCGGTAACACTAGCGGCCACCCACATTGGGCTGCCAGCATTCGTTACCGAGAACCCTTGCTTGCTTAAATCCGCAAAACTTTGGTTAGGCAAGCTAGGCTTCAGCCCGCTAATCTTCTGCGATTGATTAACAACCACATTTAAGGGCACATTTTCTCCTGCCAAAGAACGGGCTGCCATCACTAACCATACCTGCTCCTGGGTACTTAGGTAATGGCGTTTTTGCAGTAACCCAACCAAACGGTTTAATTCGGTACTATAGTTAATGGTTGGTACTTTGCTTTCGCTGGTTAAAGAAATGATCGCGGCAAGATCACGGACAGAACTGCCATAATCAGCCCAAGAAGCAAGATTACCTTCATAACGTGCCAATGCCATTTTAAACCCGGCTGTTGCCCGTTCTTGATCGCCATAAAGCGATAAGGCAGCGGCAACATGAGCGATAGATAAGGCATCTGGCAAAGTCTTTAGATATGTATCATAGAAATACCTAGCTGTCGAAATATCCCCAGCCCCCGTATAAGCCAAAACATACAAGGCATAAGCACGGGAAGATAAGGCCGAAGAATTGGTCAATTGGTAATCTTCCGCATGTTTTGCCAACCATGCTAAACCTTGGCGGTAAGATAGATCAGGAACGGCAAAACCTTTCGCTTTCGCCCTTGCCATAAACTCGATGACATAGGCCGACAACCAAGGTTCAGGATTCGAGCCGGATGACCATAAACCAAAACTACCATCAAAACGCTGCTTTTCTGTTAATAATTGTAAAGCCCGTTCAATTTTACCCTTAATTTCCTCGGGATTATCTGTAATACCCACATCCCATTTCTGGGCAAGTTCAAATAAATATACCAAGGGTAAGGCACGGCTAGTTATTTGTTCTAAACAACCATACGGATAACGATCCAGTTCATCTAATAAACCCGCCACATCAAAATTAGGCCTGTTACTGATCGAAGGTTTAAAGGAAACCGTTTCAGGCACAAACCTTGTAAAATAGCTGGCTTCCAATTTAAAACTTTCACCCGTATTTAGCAATTGAACCGTCCGCTCCGTTTGTGCGGCTTGGGCAGAACGAATACGGATGGCAAATTGGCGTTCCAAGATAAACCCATTAGGCCCCTCAACCTTTAATTTGATGGAAGCAACACCCAATTTATCAGCTTGGACGGTGATTACTTGGTTAATTTGTTGGGATTGATTGAGTTCGGTTTGAAAAACCGCTTGCTGTTCACTCAATTGGATCTCTTTCCCGGGGCTTGTTAGTGATATTTTATATAACCCGGGAAGGGCATCCATATTTTGGATGGATAGAACAAATTGACTTTTATCCCCTAATGCCAAAAATCTTGGCATATTCATCGTTGTAACCAAAGGCGAACGCACAATGAGGTTAGCACTGGCAGAGCCCACTTTATCTTGGGTATGCACAACCGCCATAATCCTGAGTTTACCATTATAATCTGGCAAATCAAATTTAACAGCTGCATTCCCTTGGGCATCGACCTGAATCATCCCTGAATACAAAGCAACCAGTTTAATAAGGGAAGGCGCGCCTTTTTCAGCTGACGCATCCCCACCCTCACGAATTTGCCCCCGACGCCCAGATTTCCCATCAATCAATTGGCCGTATAAATCACGCAGATCAACACCCAGCATCCGTCGGCCAAAAAAATACTGAATTGGATCGGGGCTTACGAAATCCGTTAGGCTTAAGACCCCTTCATCGACCGCGGCCACCGTTATAAAAGCGGACTGGCCATTTTGAAGCCCGGAAACTTTTACAGGGATAGTTATCTGTTGATTAGGTTTAACCTTATCTGGAACGCTGATGTTAACCCCAATTTTATAAATATCTTTATTTAATCCCAGCCAGGCAACCCCAATTGCACGACCAGGGCCTTTATCAGCTGTGCTGCCAGGACGGAATGCGGTGGCCAGGATATAGGCTCCTGCACCCCAATCTTTACTAACAGGGATCTCAACCACTATACCTTCCGGAGAAACAGTAACATTTTGGCTGCTAATGATTTTATCTGTTGCCACATTTAATAAAAGCTCGCCTTTAAATGGGGCGCGAATGGATATTCTCGCTTTTTCACCGGGTAGATAAGATGGTTTATCCGCGGCAATCTCTAATTTATCCGGGGTATCCGCACTTTCTAGACCCCATCCCCAACCCGCATATAAGCGTATGCTGGAAGCGGATGTACCCTCTTGATTAAAAACTTCCAGGCGGTAGCGTCCCCAGCCAAATTTTGTTGATAAAATAGCAGGTGCATTTTCTGAACCCGACAACTTCCCACTATTTATCTCTTCTTCTTGGATGGAGACTTTATAATCCCAATATCCCGAGTGATAAAACCATTGATACCGATAGTTTTCTTTTACCAAACGCCATTCTAGATTCTCAAAACTCTGCTGTTTACCATTTTGACCAATCAAAATAACCTGGAAATCAGCCACGCTATTTTCACTGATATCTATCCCTTTATTTGATTTGATGCCAATCAAGGGATGTATTCCCCTAACTGGGAACGTCAATGAGCGCATGACAGGCCTACCGCTGGGTTCAATGACCGATACACTTAATTGCGCCTGAAGCGGTTGTTGACTATCTGGCAATTGGGGAGGTAAAGAAATATTGGCGGTGCCATCTTTTTCTGTAGTGGTGGCTTCCGTTTGAACGATAACGGATTTAAAAGGTTCTTCAACCAACCCAAACTGATAGCCCACAAATTCCGGGTATGGATCAGAATTTTGTTTGAAAACAATTTGTGTTCTAGCAACCAAATCAGCAGCTGGCGCACCATATAAATAGTCGGCTTTTAAACTCACTGAGTAATTTTTATTGGGTTGAACGATGATATCTTTAAAATCCGCAGCTAAGCTGACTTCTAATTGTGCCGGTATTACTTCTTCAACCAAA
>JBGAWJ010000057.1:0-9920 GCA_044227605.1 Alphaproteobacteria bacterium | reverse complement strand
ACAAAAGAATGCTGATGGTTTTCGGATGTTAGCAATGATGGAATTATTATATGGCAGCGGTTTGCGGGTTTCAGAACTTATTTCCTTAAAAATTTCCCAAATACCCCAACATGGCGGTGTTATCATGATCCAAGGGAAGGGTGGGAAAGAAAGGATGGTTCCGCTGAGCCCACCTGCTCAAACCGCAATAAAAGAATGGCTTACGCACCGGGCGGAAACATTAAAAACTTCAAGTGAGGGTAAAAAAATCCCTTCTATCTGGCTTTTCCCGTCTTATAGCACCCAGGGACATATGACGCGGCAAAATTTTGCCGTCCAACTAAAAAATTTAGCGATTACGGCCAAATTGGATCACCAAAAATTTTCTCCCCATGTCTTGCGCCACGCTTTTGCCACCCATCTTTTGGAGCATGGAGCAGATTTGCGAACTGTCCAGCAATTGCTAGGACATGCTGATATTGCCACCACTCAAATTTATACGCATGTTACGGACGATCGTAAGAAGGCGTTGGTGCAGAATTATCATCCCTTAAGAGAAAAGCCTTTAAAGAAAAAGTGACTTTAATTCCAGTTCGTATATTTTGGATAAAATAGGTGTTATTATATTGCACAATTTACGCTTTTAAGTATCTATAATGCTTGTTAATTTTTTAATAAAATGGATATAAACGGAATGCCCACATTTCTGGAATTTGAAAAACCCATTGCGGAACTTGAAGGGAAAATTGCTGAATTGCATCACCTTTCTGGTAACAGCGCGGTAAATATACAAGAAGAAGTTAGCAAGCTAAAAAACAAGGCTGAAAAGCTGCTCAAGCAAACATACGGCAAACTATCTGCCTGGCAAAAAACCCAAGTTGCCCGTCATCCGGAAAGGCCTCATTTTAAAGATTATATCCGTGTTCTATTCCCCGATCTTATGGCTTTAGCCGGAGATCGCTATTTTGGTGAGGATCAGGCCATTATCGGGGGTATGGCTACTTTCCGTCAGCATTCAGTCATGGTTATCGGGCATGAAAAAGGTACGGATACGCCCACGCGCATGCATCATAATTTTGGCATGGCACGGCCTGAGGGCTACAGGAAAGCCCGCCGTTTAATGGAACTTGCGGACCGCTTCCACCTGCCGATCATTACCTTGGTTGATACCCCCGGCGCTTATCCTGGGGTGGATGCGGAAGCACGCGGGCAGGCCGAAGCGATTGCCAAGTCCGTCGAGACTTGCTTAAAAGTCAATGTACCAATTATTTCGGTCATTATTGGGGAAGGCGGCTCAGGAGGGGCGATTGCCCTAGCTGCCGCCAACAAAATATTTATGTTGGAACATTCCATATATTCGGTCATTTCACCGGAAGGCTGCGCTTCCATCCTCTGGCGCAGTGCCAATTACTCTAAAGACGCCGCCGAAGCTTTAAAATTGACCGCCAGCGATCTTTATCAATTAAAAATCATTGATCGGATTATTCCCGAACCTATTGGTGGTGCACATCGCCACGCGGAAGAAGCCATTCATAATGTGGGTGAAACCATTGCCGAATCTTTGGACGGATTGTTGGGGGGGCAAGAAAAAAATTACCGGGAAATGCGTCAGCAAAAATTTTTAGATATGGGTCATCACGGATTAAACTGAGGCATACCATAAAAAACCTTGTTGCCTTATAAGACTATAATAATCTTGAGCAGTTTTTTTATCCAACCTATGGCAGATTCCAATTTATGATTCATTCCTGGTTCGATGGGCTGATGATTGGCCTGGGTTTATTCATGGCGATTGGCGCTCAAAGCGCTTTCGTCCTCAAGCAAGGCTTAATAGGGGATAAAGCCTTTTTAGCCGCCACCCTCAGTTTTTTATGTGATGCCTTTTTATTGACTCTTGGTGTAATGGGATTAGGCCAGGTTATTGCCCAATCTGATTTGCTTTTAAAATTTGCATCGATCGGCGGGGGATGTTTTTTAATATTTTACGCTTTTCGTTCGCTTTATCAAGCATATCAAGCCATTGGCATAGATTTCTCTGGGACAGTGGTTTCCTCTGCATCATCCCGTGCCATTATTTTATCCGCCATAGGGTTTAGTTTGATAAATCCGCATGCGTGGTTAGACGCAGTGGTACTGATCGGTAGTATTTCGACCCACTATGACGGCAATAATCGGTGGTGGTTTTATTTAGGAACCATTGCCTCATCCGCTGCTTGGTTATATGGATTGGCAGTGGGTGCGAAAATTTTACAACCCCTATTTCGGAAGCAATTAACCTGGCGGCTACTGCATATACTTATTGCCGTAATGTTATTGGTTATAGCATGGGGCTTACTGTACCCTTATTTTACGTAAAGAGGGGGCATAAAATTTTAGGGGCTGTACCAGATATTCCTTTTATCTACGGTCTAACCTCCATTTAACTTTCTGATCATACAATACCCCCTCTAGTTAGGATTTAACAGTGGCTTATCTTATTCACTTAACAAAACGCTTTGGTTAAGATGCGGCATGATGGAATCAGCCGTTTTTCATGTTGCATCTAAGGCGGCCGCCTTCTAAAATACAGGGTATGATTATTTTCCTGATCATTGATCAGGATCGATCACTTCCGGAAAATGGGTAATGATTTTTTTTAGCAGCTTGATGATATGAAAAAACCCGATGCTCCCTCTGCCATTTCCATACAATCCCGTCATTTGACGATTTCGGGCAAAGATATCGCTTACCATTTCCACTCCTATACCAATCCCGTGCTTCATGAAGAAATCGGGCCGCAAATCATTAGCAAAGGACAAGGAATTTATGTTTATGACGAAACGGGTAAAAAATATATAGAAGGCATGGCAGGTTTATGGTGCACGTCCTTAGGATTTAGTGAAAAAAGGCTGATTGAGGCGGCAACTAAGCAAATGCGTCAACTGCCTTTTTATCATACCTTCAATCACCGTGTTGCCCCAATCGTGGCTGAACTTGCCGAACGATTGGTTGATATGGCACCTGTCCCAATGTCCAAGGCGTATTTCACCAACTCTGGTTCGGAAGCCAATGACAGTATTATCAAGCTGATCTGGTATTACAATAATGCTTTAGGAAGGCACCAGAAAAAAAAGATTATTTCCCGCCATCGCGCCTATCATGGGGTTACAATTGCCACCGCTAGCTTAACCGGAAGGGCGAACAGCCATATTGATTTTGATTTACCCCTGGCAGGCATTATCCATACCGATTGCCCTCATTTTTATAGGCAAGGGTTGCCTGGTGAAACGGAGGCAGATTTTGGAGCACGCTGTGCGGATAATTTAGAAAAACTCATTTTAAAAGAAGGTCCTGAAACAATTGCGGCGTTCATTGCAGAACCGGTGATGGCGGCGGGCGGGGTTATTATCCCGCCTAAAGGTTATTTCGATAAAGTCCAAGCAGTTTTAAAAAAATATGATATTTTACTGATTGCTGATGAAGTGGTTTGTGGTTTTGGGCGTACCGGGAAAATGTTTGGCTCTGAGCTTTACAATTTAAAACCTGATTTTATCACTTTGGCTAAAGGCCTTTCCTCAGCCTATTTGCCCATAGGCGCGGTGTTGCTCAGCGAAAAAATTTATGAGGTGGTGCGCCAAAATGCCGATAAAATCGGCACTTTTGCCCATGGCTTTACCTATTCTGGCCATCCGGTCAGCGCGGCTGTGGCGGTTGAATGCTTAAAGATTTACCAAGACGAAAACATACTTAATCATATCCAAACAGTCAGTGTGCTATTCCAGAAACAACTGCAAGCCTTACAAAATCATCCTTTGGTGGGGGAAGTTAGGGGAATTGGGTTATTAGGGGGGGTGGAATTGGTGGCCGATAAAAAGACCCGCCGGGCCTTTGAGGTAAAAATGAATGTAGGTCGGGAAGCTTTAAAATTTTTGTTAAAAAAGGGGTTGATTTTAAGAAACTATGGGGACACCATCACTTGTTGCCCGCCGTTAATCATTAATGCCGAACAAATCACCATGTTATTTAAATTATTGCGGCAAGGATTGGATGATACCCAAATTTGGCTGAATAATTCATCAGCAAGTTGATAGATAAGGGAATAAACCGATGTCTTTTAAAATTGAAAAGCTTTTGCAGCAGCAACTAGATCAGCTGAAGTCTGAGGGAAGATACCGGTATTTTGCTAATATTCAGCGCTTATCTGGTCGTTTCCCGCAAGCTCTTTATCGCCCCGCTGATCAGGAAAAACCCTATGAAGTCACTATCTGGTGCAGTAATGATTATCTCGGCATGGGCCAGCACCCAAAGGTTTTGGAGGCGATGCACACAGCACTTGATATCTATGGGGCAGGAGCGGGGGGGACACGCAATATCTCCGGCACCCATCATCTGCTGGTGGAGTTGGAGCAAGAATTAGCGCTGTTGCACCAGAAACCTGCCGCCCTTTTATTCAGCTCCGGCTACGTATCTAATGAAGCAACTTTGGCAACGCTTGCCAAGATGATACCGGATTGCGTTGTATTTTCCGATGAATGTAATCACGCGTCTATGATTGCGGGTATTCGTCATAGTGGCGCGGAAAAACACATCATCAAACACAATGATCCACAACATTTACGTCAATTATTGGGTCAGGTAAAATCAGATCGTTTTAAACTAATTGCCTTAGAGTCCCTCTATTCTATGGAAGGGGATATTGCGCCTTTAAAGGATTTTTGCCGGGTTGCCGAAGAATATGAAGCCTTACTTTATTTGGATGAAGTTCATGCCGTTGGCATGTACGGAAACCAGGGCGGGGGGGTATCGGATCGGGATGGGTTAACTTCTTCCTGTACGGTCATTGAGGGGACACTTGCCAAGGCTTTTGGATTAATGGGGGGGTATATTACAGGTTCAGCCGGTATGGTAGATTTTATCCGTAGTTTTGCGCCGGGTTTTATTTTTACCACTTCTTTACCCCCGGTGATTGCCGCGGGCGCACTTACCAGTATTCGGTTGGTTAAAAAAGACCAGCAGTTACGCAACTGGCATCAACAACAAGCGGCATTTTTAAAAAAAATGTTAAAAGCATCGGGGATACCTATCATGCCCTCGCCCAGTCATATTGTGCCTGTTATGGTGGGTGATCCCTTACAATGCCGTCAATTAAGCGAAGCTTTGTTAAAACGGCATGCAATCTACGTGCAACCCATTAATTTTCCCACAGTATCCCGTGGCACCGAAAGATTGCGCTTGACCCCAAGCCCTTTGCATACGGAAGAAGATATTAAACATCTGGTAAAATCTTTAAGGCTGGAATGGGATAGGCTAGGGTTAAAAATAGCGGCATAAAGAAATATTGTCTGAAGCCATACACACCTATTTGTCATTGCTTCTGCCAATTTCTTCGTTGTCCGGTTTTATCTTAGCAATGATAGGGTTTTTTAGGGATTGTTTTTACTTGAGTAAAGTTTTTATCTTATTCTTCTGCTTCATCAATTGATTGGTTAGAGCGCATTTATTCAAAAATCTATCTATGTAAGGGAGCAAGAAATGCTTTATCAAACGTTAGGTTCTTCGGGGTTAGTTGTCTCACAGATTTGTTTGGGCACTATGACATTTGGTCAGGGGCCGATGTTTGGCAATGTTATCAATTCTATTGATCAGCAAACAGCCAATAAAATGGTTGATATGGCAATTGCCGCGGGGGTTAACTTTTTTGATACGGCTGATGTGTATACGACAGGCCAGGCGGAAATTTTGTTAGGTCAGGCTTTGAAAGGTAAGCGCTCTCAAATGATTGTGGCTAGTAAATGTGGGTTTCGTAATGGGCCCGCCATCACCGACAGGGGCCTTTCGCGTCACCATATCATGCAGGCGGTTCAGGCAAGTTTGAAAAGGTTAGATACGGATTATCTTGATGTTTTATATTTACATACGCCTGATCCCCTGACCCCGCTTGAGGAAATCGCTGCAACCATCGATGATTTAGTTAAAAATGGTTTGGTGCGTTATGTGGGGATCAGTAACTTTCCGGCTTGGTTGGCACAAAAACTTTTAAGCACGCAATCTCATTACCAATACCAACCTTTCGTTAGTGCCCAAATGTATTATTCTTTGGTTGGCCGGGATATCGAGAATGAATTTATCCCCTTTGCCCGTCATAACAAAATTGGTTTGACTGTGTGGAGCCCTTTGGCAGCAGGCTTTTTAAGCGGACGGTACACCAAGCAAAACCCGCACCCCCAAGATGGGCGACGCAGTAAAGCAGAATTTCCCAGCGTTGAATATGGCCAAGGCTACCAAGTGATTGATCAATTAAAGCTCATTGCTACTGCTCATCAAATATCTGTGGCAAGCGTAGCTTTGGCTTGGATCTTTGCTAAGAAATTTATTACCAGTGTCATCATCGGCGTTAATAGGTTGGAACAGTTGGAAGATAATTTGCAAGCGTTGAATTTAAACTTATCGGCAGCAGAAATAGAAAGATTGGATATTGTTTCAAAACCAGCGGGCACCTACCCGGCCAGTTTTTTGAAAATGACGGCGGATCAACAAACAGGGGAAAGGTTGGGGGAAGAAAAATGGCACGAAGCACAGAAACTTTTTTTTGCCTAAGGACCCTTTTGAACAATTTTCTGTTTTTTAAATAACGAACGGTTATCATCAATGAAATTTAACAAAAGTCCTTATCATTTATCCCTGAACAAGGGATCAATTAAAAATCTTAAAATGATGGGAAGTTTTTTGAAGCCTTACCGTTTGGCTATTATCGGGGCTTTAATCTGTTTAACTTTAGCGGCGGTCACGGTGCTTGGCTTAGGAAAGGCTGTGCAGGCCTTAATTGATTATGGTTTTGTTGCAGGTAAGGAAGCATTTTTAAATGAAGCTTTATTAATTCTGGTCAGCATATCCATCATCCTGGCTTTAACAACTTATGGGCGTTTTTTTCTGGTTTCCTGGATTGGGGAAAGGGTTGTTGCAGATGTCAGGGCGGTCATCTACCGTCATGTTTTAACATTAAGCGCTGCCTTTTTTGAAAAAACAAAAACCGGGGATGTCCTCTCCCGCTTAACTACTGATACCACTTTATTGCAAAGCGTTATTGGTTCAACTATTTCGGTTGCTTTGCGTAATCTGCTTTTATTAATAGGCGGATTTGGGATGTTAGCAGTCACTAGCTTGCGCTTAACCGGATTGGTGTTAATTGTGGTGCCTGTCGTAATCATCCCCATCATATTTTTAGGCAGGCGCGTACGCCATTTATCCAAAAAAAGCCAGGAAAAAATTGGCAATTTAAATATTTATGCCAATGAAACCATCCACGAAATTCGGACAGTACAGGCCTTTACCCATGAAGCAGAAGATAACCAAAAATTTCAACAATTGATCAAAGAAGCTTTTCATACGGCGGTTCAGCGTATTAAATGGCGATCGGCGTTAACAGCAATTGTTATTGCTCTTATTTTTGGCGCGGTTAGCATTGTTTTATGGATTGGCGGATATGCCGTGTTAAAGGGTGATTTAACCACCGGTGAATTATCGGCTTTTATTTTTTACGCGATTGTTGTTGCGGGCTCAGTAGGCGCTTTAAGTGAGGTTGGCGGTGATTTACAACGTGCAGCCGGTGCGGCAGAACGCCTGACGGATATATTGGCGATTAAACCAGAAATTGCTTCCCCCTTACATCCCCGATATCTAACTTCTCCCGTCAAAGGAAAAATTTCCTTCGACCATGTCAGTTTTTCTTATCCATCACGCCCAGATGTTTTGGCTCTTAAAGATGTAACCCTTGAAATTAATCCGGGGGAAAAAATAGCCTTAGTTGGCCCATCAGGATCAGGAAAAACAACGGTATTCCAGCTATTATTACGTTTTTATGATCCGCGCTTGGGTAAAATTTTAATAGATAATTTAGATATTCGTGATTTGACCACCCATCATTTGCGTCAGCAAATAGGCCTTGTTTCCCAAGATCCCGTGATTTTTGATATGAGCGTGTTGGAAAATATCCGGTACGGAGTGCCCCAAGCGACGGAGACTCAAATCCATAAAGCCGCCGAGGCAGCTTTTGCCATAGAATTTATAAAGAAACTTCCTAAAGGGTTTGAAACGGTTCTGGGTGAACGCGGGGTCAGGTTATCTGGAGGGCAGCGTCAACGTTTGGCCATTGCCCGGGCTTTGCTGCGAGATCCACCTTTGCTTTTGCTGGATGAAGCGACCAGTTCCTTGGATGCTGAAAGCGAGCAAATGATTCAGCGGGCCCTGGTTGATTTAACCAAGGATCGCACAACCATCATTATTGCCCACCGCTTATCAACGGTCAGGCAGGTTGATCGTATTTTAGTAGTTGATCAAGGGGAAATTGTGACCCAAGGAACACATAGGCAATTACTGCAGCAAGGGGGTTTGTATGCCAGGCTAGCAGCCCTGCAGTTTCAACCGGCTTTAACTCTTTAACGAATAAAATATAACTTATTTAAGCTTTTTTGAGGGTGCTGCCTGGATTGATTGTTCCGTGGGTGATGGTTGGGGATTCTGAGCAATTGTTTGTGCTTGGCAGCAGGGCTGAGCAGCAATTGGTTGAACCGCCGCCTCTTTTGATGGCTTGCAAGGTGGTTGCGGCTTCCCTTTTTTGTTTGGTCATCACGGATAACTCCCATAATCTTAAAATATAATAAGCACAATCGCTGTATTAGTCCAAATTGCCTAATCAATCCCAGCATTTAAAGCTCTTCCCCAATATGCTCCACAAATTGATATAAGCAATGAATATATTTTACCGTTAATCTTAGTTTTAGTTTAATGCTATGGATAATAATGCACGCTACGTTTTTATAAAAGTGAGACATGGGGAGTGTCTATTTGCGTGAAAAAAATTGTTAATCATTATGGGCGTTGGCAAGGAAAACCTGCTATTGTTTTTTTGAGGCCAAACAATTACAGGAGACGTCTTGATTGAAAGATTTGTGCGTGGAAAGAAATTTCTTGATAAGCATTTACAAGTTCGGCAGATGTTGATAGGTTTCCCGAATAAGATGCCGTTTGATCAAGGCATGAAAAGCAAACTGAATATATAATTGCCTGATAATAGTTGGAGAGAAGTTAATAAGAATGAAAGTAACAGCCAGTAATATCCGTTTAGGATCATTAATTGAACATCAGGACAAATTGTGGCGCGCTATTAAAATTCATCATTCCCAAAAAGCTCAGGGTGAATCTTATTTGCAAATGGACTTGCGCAATATAAAGAACGGAACGAAATTAAGCGAACGGTTTCGGTGGACCGAAATTGTTGAACTCGTGAAATTAGATGAAAAGCCTTATCAGTTTCTTTATACAAATGGTACCGATTATACGTTTATGGATACAGAAACCTACGATCAGATTACCGTCAATAAGGATTTAATAGGTGAGGGTGCGTCGTTCTTACAAGAAGGAATGGTGGTGAATATTCAAATGTATGATGGCGAGACCGTGGGTATCACCTTGCCGCAAACCGTCATAATGGAAATTACGGAAGCAGATCCTGTTGTTAAGGGACAAACTGCTTCCTCTTCGTATAAACCAGCAAAACTGGTAAACGGCGTTAGGATTTTGGTTCCCCCCCATATTGGCAGTGGGGTCAAGGTCGTTGTTAACACCAGTGATGCAACTTATGTCCGGGTTGCAAAAGATAAAGAATAGGCCCATTTATTTTGGATCATACCCCTACATTATCGCCCTTGATGAATGTTATGGTGCGGGCTGCTTTAAAAGCTGCTCGTGCCTTAAAACGTGATTTTGGCGAAATAGCTCATCTACAAGTATCGGTCAAAGGTCCTGGCGATTTTGTGACTGCGGCTGATCTTAAGGCTGAGGGTATTTTACTTGAAGAGCTAAGTAAAGCTAGACCTGCTTTTGGCTTTTTGAGCGAAGAATCACCCGAAAAAATTGGCACTGACCCAGCTTATCGCTGGATTATAGATCCCTTGGATGGCACC
>JBGAWJ010000056.1:0-9999 GCA_044227605.1 Alphaproteobacteria bacterium | reverse complement strand
GGAAGCAGAAGGTTGCAAGATCGATTGTAGGAAGTTGGTTACCTAATCAACGGAATATGAAGGGATCGGAGGGTGTGAGGGAGTTTGGGATGGATGTAGGGGTGGGGTATGGGATCAATTTGGGGATGATCCGTGTGACACCTGAGGTTGGGTTGAAGATGGCGCGTGTGGAAGAGAAGGGTTTTGAGGAGAATGGGGGTGGGGCGGTGAGTTTAAGTGGGGAGAGGGAGAGGAGCTGGGAGGGACGTGGGCATGTGAGGGTGGAGGTTAGTGCGGTGTTCCATGCGGGTGTTGTGAGTTTTGAACCGTATGTGAAGGGGGGGTATGAGCGGGTGTTGGTGGGTAAGGGGTATCAAGACCGGGAAGTATCGTTCCAGCAGCCTGGGACGGAGTTTAACGTGCGGTCGACGGATGGGAGCAAGAACATGTATATGGGCGGTGGTGGGTTGAATGTGGGTTTTGGCCCGGTGACGGTGGGAGTGGGGTATCAACAAAGCATTGGGGGCAAGCGTGATGAGCGGACGTTCAAAGGATCGCTGGGCATCCGTTGGTAAACTCTAACTACCGATAATCAACTTAACCAAAGGGGGGAGGAACTTCGTTCCTCCCCTTTTTTATTTTTTAAATTGTGGAACATTCCCTTATCTAGGGAAGGCCATTGTCAATATATGAAAAAGCCTTATATAAAGTAATCAAGTTAAATTTTTAGGTTATATAGGCACATAAAATCACCATGAGCATGTTTTCGGGCTTAACGCAGCGTCTGACCGCTGTTTTTGATAAATTAAACCAACGGGGCGTATTACGGGAAGCCGATGTAGAAGCTGCCCTGCGTGACATCAGGATCGCTTTACTTGAGGCGGATGTTGCATTACCCGTCGTAAAACAGGTGATTGAGCAAGTGCGCCTGCAAGCTATTGGGGAAACCGTTATCAAGAGTACGACACCCGGGCAAATGGTGGTTAAAATTGTCCATGACCAGATTTTATTGATGTTGGGGGAAGCAGTCCCCCTGAATTTGCAAGCCCAACTGCCCATTCCTTTTTTGATGGTGGGATTACAAGGATCCGGGAAAACTACATCCACCGCTAAAATCGCCCATCGCTTGCAGCAACGCTACGGCAAAAAAACCTTGATGGCTTCTCTGGATACCCAGCGGCCAGCTGCGCAACAGCAATTGGCGGTTCTTGGTCAGCAGATTAAAGTTGATACCTTGCCGGTTATCAGCGGCCAGCAACCTTTGGATATCGCCCGTCGCGCTTTGCAGGTGGCAAAACTTTCTGGCTACGATGTAGTGATGTTGGATACCGCCGGACGGCTGCATATTGACGAAGAACTGATGCAGGAAGTAACTGCCATCAAAGATTTAACAAAACCGGCAGAAATTTTGCTGGTTGCCGATTCCATGACCGGCCAGGACGCCATTAAAATTGCACAAGCTTTTCAGAAAGCGTTGCCTTTAACGGGCATTGTATTGACTCGGATGGATGGTGATGCTCGCGGTGGGGCGGCCCTGTCGATGCGTCAGGTCACTTCTTGCCCCATCAAATTCATGGGGGTTGGTGAGAAAATTGCCGATTTAGAGGAATTCTACCCCGACCGTGTTGCCAGCCGGATCTTGGGGATGGGCGATATCGTTAGCTTGGTTGAAAAAGCGGCCCAAACCATTGAGAAAGAAGAGGCGGAAATCCTAACCGCTCGGATGCAAAAGGGCCAGTTTGACCTGAATGATTTAGCAAAACAGTTAGAACAATTGGGCAAGATGGGCGGTATCAGCAGTGTGTTAAAAATGCTGCCAGGAATGGGTAAACTCCAAGAAAAACTGGCAGACCATAAGATTGATGAAAAACAAATTTTACACCAAAAAGCGATTATTTCCTCCATGACCAAAATGGAAAGAAAGAATCCTGACCTGATTAAAGCCTCACGTAAACAGCGGATTGCCAAGGGGTCAGGAACATCAGTCCAAGAAATTAACCGCCTATTAAAACAGTTCCAAGAAATGCAACGGATGATGAAGTTGTTGGGGAAATCCGGCTCAAAAGGATTAATGCGGCAAGGCTTGTCCCGCTTTATGCAAAGGGGATTGTAAAAACCCTTAAAGCAGCCTAAAATCTTCCAGTAAATGTAAAAATATAGGAAATATGAGATGATTGATCATCTATCCATTGGGGTCAAGGATTTGCAGCGCAGCACAAAATTCTATGATGCCGCCCTTGAGCCATTGGGTTTCAAAAGATATATGACTTTCCCGGATGATTCGTGCGGCTATGGCATCCCCGAAGACAGATTTTTCTGGATTGTCAAACCGGAGATAAAGGGTGGCGTTACCGGCCAGGCAATGCATATTGCTTTTAAGGCCAATAGTCGGATAGCTGTTGACAAATTTTATCAAAGTGCTATAGCAGCAGGCGGTAAAGATAATGGTAAACCCGGATTGCGCCTGAATTATCATGCTAATTATTACGCGGCCTTTATCACTGACCCGGATGGGCATAAGATAGAGGCTGTTTGTCATTTACCGGCGTAATGGGTATATCAGTATAATGATTTAAGTCTTAGAATGCGGAGAAAAAATGGCTTTAAAGATTCGCTTGGCTCGCAAAGGTTCAACAAAACGTCCCTTTTATCACATTGTGACGGCGGCCGTGACCAGCCCACGGGACGGGAAGTTTATTGAAAAACTTGGCACCTACAATCCTAGGTTGGAACATACCAATCCACAACGGATCGTGATGAATATCGAACGCATCCAATATTGGATCAGCAAGGGGGCGCAGCCAACCGACCGTATCCGTTTATTCTTATCAAGGGCAGGTGTATTGCCGGAAACAGTAAAATCCGAGCAAACCAAGCAGCATCTGCCGCGTGCCAAAGCCCAGGAACGCCTGAAAGCCGCTGAGAAGGCCCAGGAAAAGCCTAGTGATGCCGCTCCGGCTGCGCCAGCCCAATAACAAGCAAGTATTTCAGTAATTAGATAATGGATCATCCGGCTTCGATTTTGATTGCCTCCATCAAAGGCGTCCATGGGATCAAAGGGTTGTTGAAGCTGGATTGTTTCTTAGAAGATCCCGCAACGTTGCCGGATTTTAACCCGCTTTTGAACCAAGCTCAAGATCGCCAGTTTTTTGTAGAACTGAAACAATTCACGGGCAAATATTGCCTGGTGAAGGTTGAAGGCATTGATAGCCGCGAACAAGCGCAGGCCTTGATCGGGCTTGATCTTTACGCTTTGCGTGCATCTTTACAACCATTGCCTGATGACAATGAATTTTATATTGCCGATTTGCTGCAACTACCTGTTTTTAACCGGGATGGACAGCTTTTAGGAACTATCAAACAAGTGCTTAATTTTGGCGCGGGCGATATTTTGCAAATTGAAGCTGCCAAAGACAAGCAAGAAATATTAATCCCCTTCACTAACCAATTGATCCCGGTGATTGATCTGGTTGAAAAAAAAGTTATTACGGAATGGGATGCCCATGAATGATGCCGTCCCAGCGTCTCCTAAGCCCTGGCAATCAATCGTCCTGACTCTGTTCCCCGAAATGTTTCCGGGTACCTTACAATATTCGCTGGCGGGCAAGGCGTTGCAACAAAAAATCTGGTCAATTGAAACCATGAATATCCGGGATTTTGCGATTAACCGCCACCGCTCGGTGGATGATACGCCTTTTGGGGGCGGGGCGGGAATGGTCATGCGCGCGGATATTGTAGATTCTGCTTTGCAGGAAGCTAGGCTACAAGCTCCGCATTTGCCCTTGATTTATTTAACCCCCCGTGGACAAAGATTAACGCAAAAAATAGTTGCCGATATTGCCAAAACCCCAGGGGCGATTATTTTATGCGGACGGTATGAAGCGGTTGACGAACGCCTCCTAGAGGAATGGCAACCCCAAGAGATCAGTTTGGGCGATTTCGTCTTGTCCGGCGGGGAACCGGCAGCCATCGCCTTACTCGAGGCATGTATCCGCTTATTGCCGGGGGTTTTGGGACAGCCCGAATCCTTAACGGAGGAAAGTTTTTCTGCAGGGCTTCTGGAGTATCCGCAATATACAAAACCGGCGATATGGAAAGATCGGGGGGTTCCTGATGTCTTACTGTCGGGCAATCATCAACGCATTAAATCCTGGCGGCAAAAACAGGCAGAAGAGATAACAAAGAAACGTCGTCCTGATCTTTGGCAAGATTATAAAGGTACGGTTGACAGCAAATGAAAATGGAATAGATATTGACTTATCACCATAAAATATGTTTCCTGTAGCCTGTTTAAGAATTTATGAAGGAATATACCATGAGTGTGATTAGTGATCTGGAAAATCAACAAATTCAGGAAATCGAGAAATTAAGAGCCGTTCCTGAGTTTCGTCCAGGCGACAATGTGCGGGTTGGCGTGAAGGTCATCGAAGGCGAAAAAGAACGCGTGCAGTTTTTTGAAGGGGTTTGCATTGCGCGCCGGATGGCTGGCATCAATTCTTCTTTCACCTTAAGGAAAATTTCTTATGGCGAAGGGGTTGAGCGGCTTTTTCCGCTTTATAGCCCCCGTTTAACGGAAATTGAGGTCACCCGACGTGGTGAAGTCAGGCGCGCTAAGTTATATTACTTGCGTGGACTTACCGGGAAAGCCGCTCGTATTACAGAAAAATTGCAATTTTCCGCTGCTGAGGTTGCCCAAGCCGAAAATACAGCGCCTACCGAATAAAAGATCTTACCCATCCGCTGATTTTGTGATATAATGACGAAGGCTGACGTTTTGAACCGTCAGCCTTTTGTGGTTTGGACAATCAAACGGCGAAAAGGAAATATTGATCCTAAAAGGCAATCATTGGAATTATTTGGTTATGATCTTATTTGCATTAACTTGTTCAAATAAACATGTTTTTGAAGGCTGGTTCCGCAATAATGCGACCTATGAGCAACAAAGTGCGTCGGGCGGCATCACTTGCCCCCGTTGCGGTGATGTCAACATTATCAAAGCCCCGATGGCTCCGCATATTGGTAAAACAGCGGTGGTTTTATCAAAAACAGAAGGTAAGGGTGATGAAGCGAAAACCGCAGATATCTCAGTGGCGAGCGATGATGTGGTTACACCCGAGACCCTGAAAACTGGTGTGGCGGATCAAAAAACAAAAAAAATCTATCAGATGTTGCGGCAATTTCGCCAAGAAATTGAAAAGAACTGCGAACATGTAGGGGATCGTTTTGCCGATGAGGCCAGAAAAATTCATTTGGGTGAGGGCAAAAAACGCGGGATTTATGGAAATGTCACGGCGCAGGAAGCCCAGGAACTGGCAGAAGAGGGGATTGAGTACGCGGAAATACCCTGGCTGCCGAAAACGAATGGATAATGGTTGGGCCAGCTAATAACTTTGGCCAAGAAATAGGCGCAAACCGGTAAAAAACGAACAGCTTAGCAATAAAAATTGCGGCAAGTTGCTTACATTATTTGCCGAAGGAAATAATGTAATTGTTATCCAAGCGACTGCTTAATATCCAGCTTTTTGTGGTGATTTGATAATCCAGGCCTTGGATGTTTTTTGCCAAGAAACCTCTTTGCTGCAAGGGGGCCGCTAGTTCGGAAGGTTTTAGAAATTTTGTCCAAGCATGGGTTCCTTTGGGAATCCAGCCAAGGATATTTTCAGCAATCAAAATGCTTTTAATATAAGACATAGCCGTGCGGTTAAGGGTTGAAAAAATAAGGAAGCCTTGGGGTTTTGTTAGTTGGGCGCAAATATCTAAGAATTTTTTATAATCGTCCACATGTTCAATAACTTCCAAAGCCAACACCAAGTCAAACTTTTCACCCATTTCTAATAATTTTTCAGCATCCAATAGGTGATAATTAATGGCAAGTCCTTGTTCAGCCGCATGCTGCCGAGCCACCGCAATCGTTTTTTCGCTTTCATCAATCGCCGTAACCTTGCCTCCCAAACGACATAAAGACTCGGCCATCAAGCCGCCGCCACAGCCAATATCAAGTATCTGTAGGTTTCCCATAGGTGTTGGCAACGGGGCCAGCAAAGAAGGAATCAGCCGGGTGACTTCACCCAAAATAAATTTCATCCGAGTTGGGTGCAATTCGTGAAGCGGCCGGAAGGGGCCTTGCGGGTTCCACCAACTTTCTGCCCATTGATCAAAGGATTTGGGGGAGGAAATGCCCGGTCCATTTGCTGCCGATTGCATGATATTCATCCTCCTCCAATTATTGATTTTGTATAAAAGAATGTGCTTGTAAAGAAAATGGTTGGAAAATCATGATAATTCTAATAAAACTCTCAAGGAAAGTCATGCGAAAAGATTCATCTTTTTGCCGCCGCAACATTTGGGAGAAGATCCTTGCAGTCATTCGGGAATAAAACAGAATTATGGTTGAACCATTTGTGGCACAGGGGCCGCGAGTTTTTAAATTGCCAATATGCCGTGATGGGGGGGGCGATGACGTGGGTTTCCGAGCATCATTTGGTGGCCGCCATCTCAAATGCCGGGGGATTTGGGGTGCTGGCTTCTGGTGCTATGTCACCTGAGCAATTGGCCACAGAAATTCTCGCGACCCGCCGGTTAACCAAGCAATCGTTTGGGGTTAATCTTATTACCTTGCATCCAAAATTGGATGAAATGGTCAATATGTGCTTGGAACTTCAAGCAACCCATGTGGTTTTAGCAGGAGGGTTGCCGCCGATTGGGGCAATAACCAGGATCAAACAAAGTGGGGTCAAACTTATTTGTTTTGCCCCAACCTTAGGGATAGCTAAAAAATTAATCCGCAGCGGGGTGGATGCGTTGGTAATAGAAGGGGCGGAGGCTGGTGGGCATATAGGACCGGTTGCAACCGCGGTGTTAGCGCAGGAGATATTGCCGGTTATCCGGGAGGTGCCGGTTTTTGTGGCGGGGGGTATTGGCCGAGGCGAAATGGTTGTATCTTATTTGGAAATGGGGGCGGCTGGGGTGCAATTGGGCACGAAATTTGTTTGCGCCCAAGAATCAATTGCCCATCCCAAAATGAAACAGGCCTTTATGCAAGCGCAGGCACGGGATGCCCTACCATCGGTACAGCTTGATCAACGTTTTCCCATTATTCCGGTGCGGGCCCTGGTTAATCAGGCCACCCAAAAATTTATCCAATTTCAACGCGAAACAATCAATCGCTTTGAACAAGGGCTAGTGGATCAAAAAGGCGCCCAATTAGAAATTGAACATTTCTGGGCGGGTGCTTTAAGGCGTGCCGTGCTTGAGGGTGATGTCGAGGCCGGTTCTTTAATGGCGGGTCAAAGTGTTGGTATGGTCAGCGGGGAAAAGCCGGTTCAGCTGATTGTTGAAGAATTACTATCACAGGCAAAGCAAATGATCAGCAATCGTTTTGCGGCCATGGAAGCCCTTTCTTAAGGATGGCAGCGCTTTCTCCATCACATTTGCCTTCCCTCCTGCCGTTATTGCGCCGGATGCGGCAAGTGATGGCGGAAGAAGGTACGGTTTTTGAGAAATTGCAGGTATCTTTAGAAATCATTGTCAAGGAATTACCCACCGCTTCCTGCTGCTTATATCTGATTCAACCCGGTGAGATGTTAAAATTGATTGCTTGGTGGGGCGGGGGTGAGGCCCCTACAAAAAATCAGCAGTATTTTTTCTTTGGTTCAGAAATTATTGGCAAGGTCGCCGCCGATAAAACCTGCTGCGTGATACAAAAAAATGACATGCAGGCATTAGGAAACTGGATTTGGGGCAATTATCAAACAATTTTGGCAGTGCCGATGATACGGGCGGGAACATGCCAAGGGGTGCTGGCAGTTCTTGATGATCAACCGCGACATTACCTGGCTGAAGAAATCGAAATTTTGCAAATCCTGGGGACTATTTTTACCGAATTGGTTGCCCCGCACCCCGAATATACCGAACCGCCTGCCCATGCGGAAAGCGCTGTTGTACCAAGCCGAATTCAAGGTGTAGGGCTTAGTCCCGGTTTGGAAATAGGATATGTTTTTCACTATCAACCCAAAACGTTGTTACCCGATCGAACGTTTGCCAATCCGCAAGTGGAGACAAAACGTTTGATACAAGCCATTACAGACTTGCAAAACAGTCTTCATCAATTATGCCTATCCGAACAGCTGCAAGTTTCTGGACATCATCATGAACTGCTTGAGGTTTATAAATCCATTACCCAGGATCAAGGCTGGATCAAACGGATGGTGGATGCCATAAAGTCCGGGCTGTCGGCAGAAATGGCGGTAATTAAGGTCAAAAATGATATCCAGGCAAAAATCCGGCCACCGGCCAGCGGTAATTGGCAGGATATCGTCCTTGATATGGATGATTTATCCAACCGCCTATTGGCTTTCTTAAGGGAAGATATTTCCCAATTATTACCAAATAATACGGACGATGTCATTATTTTGGCGCCGCAAATCAGTGCCTCAGAATTGCTGTATTGGGATCATAAAAGATTAAAGGGCTTAATCTTGGGGCAGGGAAATGCGATGTCCCATGCGGTGGTCATTGCGCGTGCCTTAAATATTCCGGTTCTTGTTTCAACCCTTCCCAGTCATATGCAAATTCAATCCGGCGAGAAAGTTATTTTAGATGCGGATCACCACCAAGCATTTTTTAGGCCCAACCATACGATCCTCAAAACGGTAACCCTCACGATCCAAAACCGCCGACAAAATAGGCCGGTTCCAGAAAATTGCCAACCCACACCTGCGATTAGCCAAGACGGGGTGCCGGTTGATATATGGATGAATGCGGGGCTTTTACTGGATATGCCAACCTTCCAAAATAGTGGGGCAGTTGGGGTGGGGTTGTTCCGCACGGAGCTGACTTTCATGACCCAGAATGCGCTACCCTCTGTTCCCCAACAAAAAGATATTTATCAAAAAATTCTCCATTATGCCCAGGAAAAGCCGGTTATTTTTCGTACCCTCGATGTGGGCGGTGATAAGTTGCTGCCTTATTGGCAACGTCATAGTGAACCTAATCCTGCGATGGGGTGGCGGGCAATCCGCATGAGCTTGGATCGTCCTTTTTTGCTACGTTCGCAACTGAAAGCTTTGATTGCGGCCGCGAGCGACCATGATCTTCACGTGATGTTTCCCATGGTTGGATTGGTGCAGGAATATTTGGAGGCCAAAGAATTCCTGCAAATTGAATGGGAAATGGCCAAGCAACGCCAACAATCCATGCCTAAAACCTTAAAAATTGGTGTGATGCTGGAAACCCCTGCTTTAGCTTTTCAGCTTGAGCATCTGTTGCCCCATATTGATTTTTTATCAATTGGCAGCAATGATTTATGGCAATTTTTAAGTGCTTCCGACCGGGATAACCCCATGATTGCCGACCGTTATGACATTTTATCACCAGGTTTTATGAATTTTTTAAAACCGATTGTTAAATCTTGCGCACAAGCCAATGTACCCATCAATCTTTGTGGGGAAATGGCCAGTAATCCTATCGATGCCATCGCCTTGATTGCGATCGGTTTCCGCAAATTATCCATGACGGCGTCAGCCATCCCACTGGTTAAAGAGGTGGTTCAACGGATTTCGGTGGTGGCGGTGCAGGAATTTGTTGAGCAATTATTAAAGCAACATCACCCGACCTTAAGGCCTTTCTTGCGGGATTATGCGCGGGATCACCAGTTGCTTGCGGGGGCTTCGGAAAATATAGCGATTGATAAATAAGCCATTATCTTTTAGAAAAACTTTCCCTAACCTGTAACAAGTGATAAACGTATAGATAACGATGCGAAAATAATAAAATGACGGCGCCTAAAAGTAAATTTTAACAAAGAAAGTTCGGTTGTGAGTATTGAGCATAAATTACAGCAAATTGTCCGCAGGCAGCAGGAAATATCGGCAATTCTAGCCGCGCAACCACCGGTTGATAACCAAACGATTGCCAAATTATCAAAGGAATATTCTGAGATCACGCCTTTGGTGGATATTATCACGGACTATCATAAGGCAAAAAAAGAATTGGCTGATTTGCAGCCGCTTTTACAAGATC
>JBGAWJ010000055.1:0-10053 GCA_044227605.1 Alphaproteobacteria bacterium | reverse complement strand
TCGGTGCAAATTCACCATCTACCCCGAGTGAGCGGTGAATATTGTAAGTTGCCAAGCGAAAGGGGGAAGAATTTTTCATTATTTCATCCAAAGAATTGCTTTTTATTCATCCTAACGGGAAAAGGTTAATAATCTGTATCTTCCGTTGCTGAATAAGAATAACAAATATTCCAGGGAAATGCCAATTTTTTACCAGGTTTTATTTTTTTGCCTGGTGATTATCGATTGCTTTACTTGCATCGAGATGGATTGCATAAATTTTTTCTACGGGCTCAATCGTTTCCCATCTTCCCTTGAAACCCGCGGGGATCACAAAGGCCTGCCCTGCTTGAAAAACCTGTTGGTTGCCGCCTGTATCTGTCAATAGGACCTTGCCCTGCAGTACAAAACATAACTCATTTTCATCATATTGCACTTGCCAACACCCGATTGTTGAATGCCAAATACCGCAGAAAAACTGTTCATGGGCATCGGTGAATTGATTCCAAGAAGTGGTGACTGGTTTCCCGTGGATAATTTTTTTAGGGACAGCAATTTCCCCTGGTCGACCATTGGTTGAAAGGGAGAAAGGTTGGGGAATCGATTGTTGCTTTTTCATGAGATATGGCCTTCCTATAACCAACCGGCTTTGCGGAAACGGTAAAACATATAACTACAAATGCTAATGATCGTACCCGTAACGGTAAAATATCCGTACCGCCACCTCAATTCCGGCATAAAATCAAAATTCATTCCATAAATGCCGCAAATGGCGGTCGGTACCGCTAAAATAGCCGCCCAGCCAGCTAATTTCTTGGTCACTTCGTTTTGTTGGACGCTGGTTAACAGCAAGTGCGCTTCCAACGCCGATGTTAATAATTCCCGCATCGAATCGATACTTTCCAGCAACCGGATGACATGGTCCTGCACATCGCGAAAATACGCATGCGTATCCCGGTCAATCAAGGTGATATCGAAGCGCAGCAGCCGGTTAATCATTTCGGTTAGGGGGGAAATAATCCGCTTTAATGACATGAGGTCGCGTTTAAGACCGTATATGTCCTCAACGGTTCTAGAATCGAACGGCTTCTTGAAAACATCATCTTCCAGATCCTCTACTTTGTCTTTGATATTGCTGACAATCGGCATGTAATGGTCAACAATGAAATCCATTAGGGAATAAAGGACAAAATCAGGACCTTTCCTGAGCATATGCGGTTGGTTTTCACACCTAGCCCTTACCTCAGAATAACCCGATGAGGCCCCGTGCCGCACCGTCACAATATAGCCGTTGCCCATAAAAACATGTGTTTCCCCAAACTCGATCGGGTTATCAGCACTTTTTTGGGCGGTATGCAACACCACGAACAGGGAATTGCCATAGAGTTCGATTTTAGGCCGCTGATGGGCAACACGCGCATCTTCAACTGCTAATTCATGCAGCCCGAACAGCCGTTGCACTTTGTCTAAAAGCTCGGCATCCGGTTCATGTAAGCCAATCCAAACAAAACGGTCTTTCCCCCATTTTAACTGGGTTACCTGCTCTAACGTGACATCGGTGACACGAATACCATTCTCATAAACAGCAAAGCCAGCAATTGAACTCATTCCTGTTTTCCCCTCATTCGTTCCGGGAGATGTAGGGCACAGCAATACCCCGAACTTCCCGCCCCCCCATCCCTACAAATATTATTATCATTCAATTCATCCAACGCTTACCAATCTATGGGCTTATTTATACGCCCATGATTCAGCCGAAACAACCTTTTTCGATCATAATATCTTGGAATACTAAGTCCCTCGGAATCCAAGGGCCAGAAGATATAATTCAGAAGAATCGGGTCGGCTGGCAGGGGGTTTGACATGGCGGACTTGGGAAAAATCATGTTTTAATCTCCTCAACAACTCTTGCTGGGCCCCCCCCTGGCGTAATTTCACCAAGAAAGTACCGTTAGGTGCCAACATCAGGTGCGCGAATTCATAGGACATATCTGCCAACGCCATAATTCGCAAATGATCGGTGTTGATATGACCGGTAGTATTAGGGGCCATGTCACTTAATACCACCTGCACTTTACTGCCAACTCTTTTCTGCAGTTTTTCCGCCGCATCCGCTAAGCTGAAATCCATTTGGATGAATTCTGCCCCTTCAATTGGCGGCATATCAAGGATATCTACAGCCGTCACCTTGCACCCGCGCTCCACCGCAATTTGCGTCCAACCGCCAGGAGCGGCCCCTAAATCAATAACCTTTTGGCCAGGCTTCAAGAAATGATATTGATCGTCCAGTTGTATTAATTTAAAGGCCGCCCGGGAACGGTATCCCACTTTCTGCGCCTCATGGACATAGGGGTCATTCAATTGGCGTTGCAGCCAGCGGGCGGAAGAAATGCTGCGCCCCGTTGTTTTTTTGACACGAACCGCCAAAAACCGTGAGCCTGATTTTAACCCTTTAACCATTCCGTTTTCTCATCACATTTTCTTTATTTATCGCTAAAATTCAATTGGATTGCTGTTGCGGGACTGCCGCTGTTCCCACCAATCCTGCCTGATCCTTCCTCAAATAAAAATCCTGCATCTCTCAAAAGCAGCACCGGGATCCCTGCTTATTTTTCTTTCAATAATTCTTCAATTTTTCTGCGAACGACGGCGCTTGCAGGGTTTGTTAACGCAGACCAGCTTGCCCGCACATGCCCATGGCGGTCAAATAGGAATTTATGGAAATTCCACTTCGGGCAACCCCTTTTCCCCAATTGCTGGTACAACCATTGATAGAGCAGATGCGCCTGTTGGCCCGTCACTTCTTGTTTGGTCGTAACAGGGAAAGTGAGGTGAAAATTGGTTTGGCAAAAATTGGCAATATGTTGGTTGGAATCTGGTTCCTGGCCAGCAAAATTATTTGAAGGAATGCCTATTATAAAAAAACCTTGCTGCCGATATTGTTGCCATAATTGCTCAAGCTTTTCATAATGTGGGGTAAAGCCACAATTTGATGCCGTATTAACCACCAACACAACCTGGCCAGCCATATCTTTTAAACGCAAAATCGATCCGTCCAGCAAGGGAAAGGTGAAATCCTGCAGACCAGAGATTTTACTATCCGCCGGTAAAGGCGGCGGAATGATCATACCACTCACTAATTTAAAACTATCCCATAATTTTTTACCGACCATAACGCTCTTCTTCCCAAGGATTGCCGTGATTATGATAACCGCGGACTTCCCAATAACCTGGTTTATCCAAGTCGCTTAATTCAATGCTTTTTAGCCATTTGGCACTTTTCCAAAAATATAGTTTAGGCACCACCACCCGCACCGGCCCACCATGTTCGCGTGAGATAGGCTTGCCTTCCCATGCCAATGCAAGCAACGCATCTTCCGCCGCAAATTCTTCTAAAGTTAAATTGGTGGTGTAGCCATCATGGCTATGGCAGATAACAAATTTGGCCCGGTCCAAAGGTTCAACAGCTTCCAGAACAGCGCGGGTTGAAACCCCTTGCCAATGATTATCAAAACGGGACCAAGCAGTAACACAGTGAATATCAGAAGTAAAATCCTGAATAGCGAATTGACTAAATTGATGCCAATTCCAAGTGGTTGGTTTTTTCACCAACCCATCAACCCGCAATTGCCAGGTTTCCATTGAAATATCAGGCTGTATGCCCAGGTCAAGCACTGGCCAGTTCTTCACTTCCCGCTGCCCGGGGGGCAAACGGTCCTGCATAGGATCGCCGGATTTGCCGGTGATCAGTCTTTTTTCTTTGGCCCATTGCTGTTTACTGTCAATCAATTTTTGTTTAATTTTTCCCCATGTTCCTTCGGGAAATTGCTCTTGTGTCATCAGCGCACCTAGAAAATTTATTAGATAGAAAAATTTCTGCCCTTCATTCTACCGGATAATTTGGATTTGCCATAATTAATTTTAGGCCGGGGCAGATGATATGGTATTTTGACTTATTTCATTGAAAACAAAAAGCACCTTCGCTTTTTGATAACGCTGCCAAATATTCATCATCACTTCACTACGGATATTGCTGATGCCATTTTGCGGATCGCCAATCCAAAACTGCAACATCATCTGCACCCCTTTTTCTCCAAAATCAGTGATCAAGCAATCTGGTTTTGGCACTTGCAAGATACGGCGATTAGCGGCAGCGGCAATTGCCAATTCCTTGGCCTCCATAAGATCGGATTTCCCCGAAACGAGAAAAGGGATCTCCACCCGCAAGCGGTCATCCGTAAAAGTCCAATTAATCACGGGGCGGGTGATCAAATCTTCGTTCGGAATTAAGATTTCTTTACCCGAATTGGTGCGTACCGCCACATAACGGCCAGCCAAAGCCGTAATGGTGCCAAAATTATTGCCAACCTCAATGACATCGCCTGGTTTTATGGATTTATCCATCAATAAAATCAGCCCACTGATCAAATTGGCGAAAACCCGCTGCAACCCAAAACCGATTCCCACCCCAATCGCCCCTGAAAAAACAGTCAAGGCAGTTAGATTGATCCCCAATCCGCCCATGACGATTAAAAGCGCAACCGAATAGAAAACCACCCGCAAGATTTTGACAAGCAATACTTGGGCGGACGGAGAAATAGCAGGGGCCGAACGTAAGCGACGTTCGATTATTTCCATGCATAAACTAGTGATACCCAAGGCAACGATCAACCAAACAATGGCTTTCACCAAGAATAATAGAGAAAAATTAAGATTGCCGGGATTAAAAGCAATACTTTCCAGAAAATCCGATATGGGCTGTAAAATTCCTGAAAATTGTAACAAAAATAGAAAGAAAATAATAAAAAGAACTAGCCGCGGAATCCAGCGTTGGGGCGCCATTTCCTTAACTAATCGATGAAGCAACCACCAGCCAGCAATAATCGATGCAAGGAATAAGATATGGCCAGAAAAATCTGTAAAAATAACGAGAGGAAGGGAAAGGGAAAGATCGATGATCAACAGCGAAAACCATAAAAACCAAAAAGGGTGCCGCTGGATAGCTTGCCAGAAAAACTTTTTAAAGGATTGAGAATTCAGTGTTTGTAGCCGACGATCGCTGAGGTTTTTTATATAATTCCGGCCTAAAAAAGCTATGAATCCAAAGGCGGCCACTAACCCCAGCTGGGCCAGATTGGGCCAATAACTAAAAAATACCTCAGCCCCTAAACGGAACTGACCAAAAAATTGCAAGAAAAATTCCTTTAGATCAGCAATAGCTAAAATTTTCATCCCCTTGTTTCCAAGCCATCATCTATATATTAGGCAAATACTTTTCGCTTATACTGTTGTTCTAAATGATATCGAATAATCTATCGCATTCGTCAAGCGTGACAATCGCCTTCACCTCTGATCAGTTGCTAAATAAAGCCTAAACAGACCAATTATTTGACGCACCAGGGTCGTTCCTTATGGGATATGTTATACTCACTAAACAGGATAATCTACCTAACCATTGGGTGCAATTATCGGGATATGTTAACCTTTGCGCCAATACCCCCGCCACGCCTTCTATTGGCTAGTTTGAAGCCAGACCCACCCGCCAAAGCTATAGCTGGCACAAGCAGAAAAAAACCCTGATATTGTTGTGTTTGCGAATAATTCGCTTAACAGCGTTGACACCCGAATATGTATGAAACCCTGCATGTTAAAAATTTTGACAATCCTGGAAACGCCTGATATCCTGCACAAAACTGCTCTGTATCAGGATCGTTCTCATGGCAAACACCGCAATAACCCCTTCCCCTTTGTTCCGCAAAGCTTTAAACACGCTTTTCATCGTGTCTTTTGTTTTAAGCCTGGGTATCGGCATTTATATGATCCTTTTAAGTGATTTCCGAACAGGGATTGAACTGCAAATTTTTACCACTAGCCTAGGGGTGATGGGGTTCAGTGCCACCATCCTTACTTCCATTTTGTTGCTTCCTGGCCGCTCGTTAAAAATACTCGGGTATTTAGGCGTTATTTGCTCGGTTGCGGGCCTCGCTTTATGGCTTTATGTAACCTGGCTTACAAGCGATTTTATCCTATCTAAAAATGCGGATGGGATCGCTAAAACTGCCCTGGTTTTGGTGGTGCTTTCTGCGTATTTGGGTTACATCAACCTGCTGCTGCATTTTCGTAATTCCCGCATTTTCATGATTATCTGCCAAATTTTGTTTATTTTGGCCGCCAGCGTTATTGCTTGGTTCTTGTTAAGCTGGATTTTGCAGATTAGTCCTTTTGTTCTAAGCTGGCGCGCATTAATAGCCCTGGGCTTATTAGTCTTGGCGGGTCTGGTTTTAGTACCAGCCCTCGGACACATCACTAAAAAAAGAGCTTGAAAGGTTGATAGAGATGGCTGCTTCCTCCCAGATTGATTTTTACCGCCCGTCGCGTCAAGAATTTGGTCTGTTGAATTGGGTGGGGTTATGGACGTTATACCTTAAAGAAGTTCGGCGCTTCCTCAATGTAGCGACACAAACCCTTTTTGCACCCGTAGTTAGCACATTGTTGTTTTATGCGATTTTTGCCCTGGCCATCAGCCATGATACCCCTGTTATCAACAATATCAGCTATGGTACCTTCCTGCCGCCAGGGCTTATGATGATGGCTATGGTACAAAACGCTTTTGCCAACACATCCTCTTCCCTGATGCTTGCAAAAATGCAGGGTAATGTGGTGGATATTTTAATGCCCCCCTTAAGGCCCGCCGAATTAACCATCGCTTTAGCAGCGGGTGGCATTACCCGTGGCCTGTTGGTGGGTTGTATGGTTGGCCTGTTTATCTGGATATTGACCCCCCTTCATATTTATAACCTGCCCATGGTGTTGTTCCATGGAATTGCTGCTAGTTTGCTTTTATCTTTACTGGGAATTGTCGGTGGGTTGATATCCCAAAAATTTGATCATTTAGCTGCCTTAACCAATTTTATTATTACCCCCCTGGCCTTTTTGTCAGGTACCTTCTATTCTATCCACCAATTGCCGGTTTTCTGGCAAGGGGTAGCCCATGCCAATCCCTTCTTTTACATGATTGATGGTTTCCGCTATGGTTTTACAGGCCATACAGACGGCTCTATTTGGATTGGGATTGTGGTTTTGGCGGCAACCAATTTACTAATGGTTATTGGCGTGTATCAATTGTTTAAAAGCGGTTACCGGTTAAAAAATTAGTGATCGTTTTTGACACACTCCATTTATTGTCATTTGATATTAATGATTACTGTTGATACTGGATTTGCTTATGCCCCTTAATCCCCAATTTCCTGTTGTCCTGCCCACTTATAAACGCGCCGCTTTGTCTTTCGTTAAAGGTGAAGGTGCGTATTTATTTGGCAATGACGGTAAACAATATCTGGATTTTGTCAGCGGTATTGCCGTTACCGCTTTTGGCCACAACCATCCCCATTTAATTCAAGCTTTAACGACCCAAGCCCAACAATTATGGCATTGTTCGAACTTATTTGAAATTCCGGGGCAAGAGAAACTGGCCAAAAGGCTGGTTGAAAATTCCTTTGCGGAATCGGTATTTTTTAGCAATTCCGGGGTTGAGGCAATTGAATGCGGCTTTAAAATCATCCGCAAATATTATGATGAAATCGGACAGTCCCAGAAATACCGCCTGATTACCTTTGCGGGCGCTTTTCATGGCCGAACATTGGCAGCCTTGGCCGCAACCGGCCAAGAAAAATATTCCAAAGGTTATGACCCGGTGGTTGAAGGGTTTGATCAGGTTGCGTTTGGCAATCTCAATGAATTGCGGGCGGCAATTACCCCTGAGACGGCAGGCATCCTATTTGAACCCGTTCAGGGCGAAGGCGGCATGCGGGCCTTGTCGCCTGAATATTTGCGGGAAATCCGTAAAATTGCCGATGAATTCGGCCTGCTGCTTTTCTTGGATGAGATTCAATGCGGGATGGGACGCACCGGCAAGCTATTTGCCCATGAATGGGCGGGCATAAAGCCGGATTTGGTTGCCGTTGCCAAGGGATTAGGCGGGGGGTTCCCGATTGGTGCCTGTTTAACAACAGCTAAAGTCGGGGCGGTTATGCAACCCGGCAGCCACGGCAGCACGTTTGGTGGCAACCCCCTGGCAATGGCCGTTGGTAACGCAGCTTTGGATATCCTATTAAAACCTGGTTTTATGAAACATGTCCAAGCAATCGGCCAAAAATTAATCGTGGGCTTGGAAGGTTTGGTTAGGCGCTTCCCTAAAAAATTATCGGAAGTTCGTGGAAAAGGCTTGATGATTGGGATTAAATGTGTCGGCCCTAATACTGAATTTGTTGATCATTTAAGGGAAGCTGGTATGCTTTCCGTGACCGCAGGCGATAATATGGTGCGCTTGCTTCCTCCCCTGATTATTGAGGAAAGCCATATCAACCAGGCAATCGCCATTTTAACGACGATATGCCAAAAATAGTAATCTGGCATGCTGTGATTATTATTTTTTCTCTACCTACAGAAGAATGGATTATCCCCTATTCAGTAAAAATTGTTATTTTTAGCCCTGTTTGACGGCTTTTTATCAATAATGCCCTCCCATCAATAACAAAGGTGGAATAGGTGAATGAAACAGAAAACTGATCCCAAAGACTTGCTTGCCGACCGTATTGTACCCTTTACTCTCCAGAAAACTAATATCCAAGGCCGCTTGATTGGACTACAGCAAAGTTTCAATACAATTATTGAGCAGCACCTTTATCCCTACCCCGTCGCTTATGCTTTAGCTGAATGCCTGCTTTTGGCCGCAAGCCTATCCAGCGCCTTGAAATATCAAGGGGTTTTTACCTTACAAATCAAAGGGTCTGGGCCTATTAGGTTGATGGTAGTTGATTGTACCGAACAAGGACATTTGCGGGGTTATGCCCAGTTTGAAGAAAATCAGTTGCCGATGGAAAAAACCCATAACTTTTTAAGTGTCCCCAAGTTATTCGGCCAGGGTTATCTTGCCTTTACAGTTGATCAAGGGCCGCATACCGAACGTTACCAGGGAATTGTTGAATTAACCGGCCTGACCCTCACCGATTGTGTCCAGCAATATTTTCGGCAATCGGAACAAATCAACACAGCCCTTTTCATAGCCATTGCAAAAAATGCCCAAGGATGGCAGGGCAAATTACTGATGCTGCAGCAGCTTCCCCTGCCCACCGCCGCCTATCATGACCCCAACCAACAGGCAGAACGTGACGCAAAATGGCAAGAAACTTTGGTTTACTTATCCACCCTAAAACGATCGGAGATATTAGATACAAAAATCTCATCCGAGCAGTTACTGTACTTGCTATTTCATGAACAATTACTGGCAATTCATAAAATGCGCCCTCTAATTGCCAAGTGCCGTTGTTCGAAAGCCAAAATCCAGCAAGTTTTACAATCTTTTCCACCCGCTGAGCTTAAAATATTACAAATAGATGGTATGATTGGAGCGAACTGCGAATTCTGCAATAGCCAATATTCTTTTTCTGAAAAAGATTTGGGGCTGGCCTAGATAAGGATAAATATCTAGGATGGCGAAATGACAAGAAGACGTTGTAAATTAAGTAGGTACAAGCAATCGAAGTTGTTGGAAATGTTTGTTGGGGGTGTCCCAGCCCGAACGGCAGCTGGGTTGGTTGGGGTCAACCGTCATTCAGCCACGCTTTTCTATCAAAAGATCCGTCAGATGATCGCTGCTGAGCTGGAAGACGAAAGCCCTTTTGATGGGGAGATTGAAGTTGATGAGAGTTACTTCGGTGGAGTTAGGAAGGGTAAACGCGGTCGAGGGGCGGCTGGAAAGTGCCAGTCTTTGGCCTGCTCAAACGTGGGGGAAAGGTTTATGCTGTGCCAGTGCCAGACACATCAAGTAAAACCCTGAAAGCTATTATGGTGAACAAGATCAAGCCTGATAGCGTTGTCTATACCGATGGGTATCGTTCCTATAATGTCCTGGATGTATCGGGGTTTGGGCATTCTCGTATCAATCACTTTCTTGACTTTGTTGATGGTCACAATCATATCAACGGAATTGAGAACTTCTGGAACCAGGCCAAGCGGATCTTGCGAAAATACCTCTGTATACCCCGCAAAAACTTCCCCTTGTTTCTGAAGGAG
>JBGAWJ010000054.1:0-10213 GCA_044227605.1 Alphaproteobacteria bacterium | reverse complement strand
AAACCTGTCAGCGTCATCCGCCAAATATCTACAAATTTTTTATTATGGGAAACAATTTTCAGTTCCGGATTGATAACAATAATCCCATCTACAGAAACTTCTTGTTGTACCTGTAATAATAAATTGCGCTGGGCCAAATATTGATCCCTTTGGCGTAACTCATCTGTCGTTAAAGAAAGCGCTTCAACATATTGTTTTAAGGATTGATTTTTTGAAACCACAAAAAAACTTAAAAATCCCACAATAAGCGACGTAATTAATCCAATACCAATAAGAGTGGGACGATTAGGTGATTGAAAGGACCAGCCATCTTTAGGAATTGCGGCCATTTGCCACGAACCGCCTGGCAAAGAAATATCAACTATTACGGGATTTTCTAAAAAAACCCTGCTGTCGCCAACAAAAATCCCTCCGGAAGATCCCTTGCCGTCAACGCCACGAATTGCCAGTTTTAGCTCATTGGCTGCATCAGAAAAACGAATCTCTGTCAGCATGGTTGAATATTTAATAACGATGGCAATTTGTCCCCAATATGAAAGAGCTTGAATTTCGTTTTCTTCCGCCGATAAAAAAATCGGCAGCCATGCAACAAAAGTTTTTTCCCCGTCAATCATTTCCACGGGGCCTGCAATAACGGAATTGCCTGAGGCCATCGCGAAACGAAAACTTTGAAATAATTTTTGGTAATCGCCAATATGTTGACCAATCAGAATAGAATTTCCTGTTCTTGGATAACTGTCCGTAATATGGGTATTGCGGATCAAAAGAATTTTTAAAGAAACCGGGCTTTTCGCATACATATCTTTTGCAAATGCTTGAAATTCTTCTTCTGTTATATCGCCATGGATAGAAATAAATGTGTTTAAACTTTGGGATAGCAACAGGGCGCTGTTTAAAGTACTTTCCAAACGGGACCGAACGACACTGGCTCTATCCAACACTGCATTCCGTTGCGATTGCACAAACCTTTCCTGATCAAGCCGGTCAATATAAAAAAGCCCGACCAAAATACCGCTCATGGGCACAATAATTGCTATTAAAGGTAATAGCCTGCGAGGTGACTTAAACAAGCCAATTACACTACTCCATAAAAATTTTCTCAAACAACCTCCCTAACTTTTTATTACATCCCGTGGATGGAACGGATATTATTTGAATTCTTTAAATTTCGATAGCGTGATAAAGCCCACAATGGAAAATAACGGGCATATCCATGATATTTCAAATAAAAAACGCGTGGAAACCCAACCGCAGTAAACCAATCTTCCTGCCAACGACCTTTTTCACGTGGGCAATTGATCAAATATTGTATTCCTTTTTCAACAGCCTCGTGCCCGACTTGACCAGCCGCCATTAAACCCAACAAAGCCCAGGCAGTCTGCGATGGGGTACTTGCTTTACATTCTTGTCTTCTCTCCACCCAATAACTTGCACCGTCCTCCCCCCACCCTCCATCTGGGTTTTGCCGTGCGAATAACCAATAAATTGCTTTTTGAATGTATGGTTGCCCCATATCTTCATCTACAGCGTTTAAGGCACATAAAACCGACCAAGTACCATAAATATAGTTTGTACCCCACCTACCAAACCACGATCCGTCTTTTTCTTGATTTTTCTTAAGATATTTCATGGCTTTTACTATCCGAGTATCATCCTTTTTAACGCCGAGCTGCGCTAAAAAACTAATGCAGCGAGCACTAACATCTACCGTGGGGGGATCTAACAAAGCACCATGATCTGAAAAAGGAATATGATTTAAATAATAATGATGGTTATCTATATCAAAAGCCCCCCATCCTCCGTTACGTGATTGCATTCCTTTAACCCAGGTGGATGCTATATCAATTTGCTCTAAATAATGATGACGATCTGCACGGTCCAAGATCATTCCCACCACAGCAGTATCATCGACATCTGGATAATAAGCATTGTTATATTGAAACGCCCATCCCCCCGGTTTCAGATCAGGCGCTTTAACTGCCCAATCGCCCTTAATATTAGTAATTTGTTTGTGCTTTAACCAATCCAACCCTTTCATAATTGTTGGAGCGTGGTTAGCTTCTCCTGCTTCAACTAACGTGTGTAAGGTTAAAGCTGTGTCCCACACAGGTGAAACACATGGTTGACAGTAAGCCATATCTTTTTCTTGATCAATAATCAGAAGTTTATCGATGGATTTTTTAGCCGCAACAAATTGCGGATTATTTTTTGGATAGCCCATAGCCTCCATCGCCATCACGGAATTTGCCATTGCTGGAAAGATTGCTCCTAAGCCATCTTCTGCATTTAAGCGTTCTGCAAACCAATCCATAGCCAGTTGCAATGCTTTTTTGCGCGTTTTTTTAGGGAAAACGGGCTCCACAATTTTTAACAATTTATCAAGTCCCAAGAATAACCGTCCCCAAAGAAAATGACCCGTATTTGTTAAATATTTGCGCTGTTTATCTGGTGGGATAACAAATAATTCGTCAATCCTAACCCTTTTAGGATTTTTTGCCCGGGGTTTTAAAGTCATTAACACCAATAAGGGTACGATGACCGTTCGGGACCAATAAGAAACCTTATCCAGATGAAAGGGAAACCATTTAGGCAGCAACATAATTTCAATTGGCATAGTTGGCACTGCCCGCCAAGGCAGTAGGCCAAAAATTGCTAAAGCAATTCTTGTAAAAACATTTGCTGATGCAGCGCCGCCTTTAGCTAAAATAGCATTCCTGGCTTTACGCATATGGGAGGCATTAGGGTCATCGCCAACTAGTTTTAAGGCAAAATAAGCCTTGACGCTGGCACTTAAATCCATGTCTCCCTTGTGGAAAAGTGGCCAGCCCCCGTGATCTTCTTGCGTGTGGCGAAGATACCGGGCAATTTTTTCTTCAATTTTAGGATTGGGTTCATCTAAAAAATGCTGCAACATGATATATTCAGCAGGAATGGTCGCGTCCGCTTCCAATTCAAAAATCCAATGGCCATCCTCCGCTTGTTGCTTCTTCAGGTGCAAACGATTTTCATTAATTAAATTGTCTAATTGAACATCAAAACTAACTTTTCTTACCATCGGATCCATCTTTTAAAAGCGAATTTTCGGATTTTATCCTATCATCAGATATTCACAAGAAAAACAATTTTAAGAATTTATAATAAAAATGCTGCAACGTTCTTTCCGGAACTGATTGCCCCCTCTATTGTTGCTGGCAAATTGGTATCCGTCCAGTCACCTGCTAAATAAAAATTAGGGATTGAGGTTATATATGAAGGACGGTTAAAACGGCAATTATGGGGATTTTGTAAAAAAGTTGCCCTTTTTTCCATAATAACCCTACTCTTGATATAAGATAGTTGCTCAATACCATAATAAATTTTTATAGATCTTTTGACCTCCTGCCAAATGTGATCTACCTTTATCTTTTCATCTATATCGTTAGCAGCACTTTTGGTAATGGAAATCAAATTTGGCCGAAGAAATATCCAATCACTGATACCGTGGATTAATCCAATCATACTGGGTAGTTGGGGTAAAAATTTTCCCCAAATATCTGGTAAAACAGAAAAATGAACATTAAGTATAGATTCATATTCCTGTGGATGAGCAATAGGCAGATTTAATTTGTTAATGCTATAAGGGGGAACCGCAAAAATAACCTTATCATCTGCGTTAATAACTACGGTTTTCGCTGCAAAAACCAACTTGGGGGTCTTATCCGTAAAATCGATTGCTTTTAAAGGACAGTTAAAAAACTTCTGTACCTGAAATTTTTCTAAATAGTCTAAAGCGGGCTCAACAAAAATTTTTGATAATCCAATTTTGCTGATAAAAGGTTGAATACCACCTTTTTCAAAAAATATTTTTCTTAATGTTTTACCAAAAACTTTAGCTGACGCATCTTCTGGTTTTGCATTCATAATTGCTAATGTTAAGGGGCGCCATAA
This sequence comes from Alphaproteobacteria bacterium, assembly GCA_044227605.1. Taxonomy (GTDB): domain Bacteria; phylum Pseudomonadota; class Alphaproteobacteria; order JAEUKQ01; family JAEUKQ01; genus JAEUKQ01. The sequence goes on along the minus strand of JBGAWJ010000054.1, from coordinate 6,286 downwards.
TTTCTCATATAAAATATTGTTAGCCGCTAAAGATTGGCTGACAGTTCTTGAAGACCTGGCAATAAAGATTTTTATTATTTCTAAATAATCCACGGCAGTGCTTTTTAAAAAGCGACGGGACTTTGAAAAAATCCACCAAGGAATTCTGCCAACAGTTGGTTTTATGGTATACGTGCTTTCCTTGGATAAATCGATCATATTAAATTCAAGGGGCAACCGATGAAACACATGGTCTATTTCAACTTTTAAAATATTTAAATAATTAAATATTTCATGATTAGCGCCTAGAATAAGATGGTTACCATTATCAATTTCTTGGCCCAGAATTAAATCATCAAAAGAACGGCATCGCCCACCCGCTTGTCCGGTAGCCTCGTATAAGATAATATCTTTGGAACCTTTAGCTAAATTTACAGCAGCCGACAACCCGGCAAGGCCCGCCCCAATGATGTGAATGGTCATGATATGCTTAAAATACCTGCTGGAATACAAGCCTTATTTTTTCAAATTTTGTTAACCGCACCTTCTTATGAAAATTTTCCAAGCCACGCTTCTCCATTTTTTGTAAGATTTTTTTGTACATGATTGCCATGAGGCGCATGGGGCGTTTTTGCTCCTTGGTAAAATTATTCATATAGTAATCAGCATATTTAAAATGGGCAAAAGCTTGTTGATGGATTGCTTGACAGACAAACTTAATATGAGGATGCCCAAGAATTTGATGGATATCTTGTCCGTCTATAGGAATTTGATGTTTCAATAATAATTCCTGCGGTAAATAAAGCCTGCAAGATAAAGAGTCAGGCTTAACGTCCCGCAAAATATTGGTTAATTGCAAAGCGCGCCCTAAATGGTAGGCAATAACCTTGCCAGCTGTAGGGGGAATACCGAATACCCTGGTTGACAAATGCCCAACCACTCCGGCAACTCTTGCACAATAAAGGTCTAATTCGGCACAAGTGGGAGCAAAAATAGGTCCGTTTAAATCCATCTCCATTCCGGAAATTAGTGCACATAAATCTTCTTTTAATAGATTATATTCTTGAACCGCAATAGCCAACTCCCTACCAATGGATGTCAGACATTGTTCTTTAGAAAAAATTCTTTGAATTTCTTCTTTCCAGAAACCCAGTGTTTGAAAATCAATTGAAGAATTTTCAGAATGAGAGCCCAAAACAATTTTATCACTATCTCCATCCGCAATATCATCTAAAATCCGACAGAAAGCATAAATTGAATACATAGCAAATCGTTGTTGGGGGCGAAGGAATCTCATTCCCCAATAGAAGGAACTGCCGCTATTGCGAACGATCCTTGCAACCTCTAATCGATCATTTTCATACATCTTTTGCTGTTCAGAAAGTGGCATATGAAAACGGAGATAATAAAAATAATGAAAAATACATTTTATCCATTTGCTTGCAAGCGCCCCTTCCAATTCCCCCCTTTACCTATTTTATGAAGATAAGCGGAATGAATCGTCATCATTAGATAAAAAAAAGCGGCTATGGGTAATAATAAAGACCAAATTTTAGGCAATTGATATAATCTAAGCGTTGGTAGATAGGTTCTTATCATTAAAATAATGGTTAGAAAAGACAAAAGAAGCTGTACCCAGTTAAATACAACCAAGGATAAAATAATAAAAACCCATGGTAACAGGTATGTTACTATCATCCCTACACAAGTCAAAATTAATAAAATAAAAGAGTGGTTTAGTTGTCGATAAGCAGATCGGGTAATCATGCCCCATAATTGGCTTAAATTTTCGTATGGCCTAGCAGCGATACTGGTATTCGTTAAGCCTAGCCATAATTTTCCCCTGACATTTTTTACCTGTTTTGCTAAAGCGCAATCATCAATTAACTGATTTCTTATAGAAACCATCCCTCCTATTTTTTCTAAAATTTTCCTGTGGATTAAAATACATCCCCCAGCTGCAGCGGCGATTTTGCTTTTATCTGACACAACAGCTGCAAAGGGGTACAGTTTTTGGAAAAAATAAATAAAAGCTGGGATCAAAAGTTTTTCCCAAAAACTTTTAGCAGATAATTTGACCATCACTGAAACAAGATCCACCTTTTTCTGATGCACAATTGATAGCAAATGAGATAAGGTTTGCGGATGGTGAATAACATCCGCATCACTCAACCAAACATAAACATCTTGCTGTTCACTGGCGGGCAATAGATCGGAAATTTTTTGTATTCCTTGATGAACAGCCCATAATTTACCTGTCCAACCTGCAATTAAAGGCTTTCCTTGCAATAATAATATTTTATTGAGGGGATCATATTCCTTAGTCAGCTGATTAATCATCGTGACCGTTTGATCATCGCTATTATCGTTAATAACAATAATTTTTTTTAGTGCTGGAGAATCCTGCTGTAAAACCGAGAGCAGGGTTTTTTTAATCACTTCTGCTTCATTGCGCGCCGGTATAACTGCAAAAACCTGTAAATCTTTAATAGGATGGGTCGAAATATTTGAGGAAAGAACTATGGGACGCCAGAAAAAATAGCGAAAGAACCCCAGATATGTCCAAATGACCAAGGGTACTATACAAAAAAACAGTAGCAGCGAATTTGCCATACTTTCTGGCATGATTATATCAATAAAATTATTTTTTTAAGGGTATGCCCAAACATACAGCAGCAGTCTGTACAATATGTTTAGCCTGTAACCCGCATTTTTCATATTGTTTATCCTGAGTATCATGATCCAGAAATACATCGGACAAAACCATAGACCTAACCTTTAAACCTGTATCAAGCAATCCCTTATTAGCTAAGAAATGTAAAACAAAACTTCCAAACCCACCAACTGACCCCTCTTCAATAGTGATCAGTACTTGGTGTTCTTTTGCCAAGCGGGTAATCAGCTCATGATCTAAAGGTTTGGCAAATCTTGCGTCAGCCACAGTTGTAGAAACACCCATTTGGGTTAAAATATCATGGGCTTTAAGGCTTTCAGCCAAACGTGCTCCATAAGATAAGATAGCGACTTTATTGCCTTCACGAATAATTCTACCTTTACCAATAGGTAAAACATCCCCTCGTTCCGGCCTAAGTTGTCCGCTGGCATCCCCCCGGGGATAACGAAAGGCAGAAGGTCGATCGTTAATTTCAACTGCCGTACGCACCATGTGCATAAGTTCAATTTCATCTGCAGCCGCCATTAATACCATGCCAGGCAAACAGCCTAAATAGGCCACATCAAAAGAACCGGCATGCGTCTGTCCATCTGCCCCTACCAACCCCGCCCGATCAATTGCAAAGCGTACCGGCAAAGATTGTATTGCCACGTCATGAACGACTTGATCGTAACCCCGTTGTAAAAATGTTGAATAAATAGCCGTGAAAGGCTTTAACCCTTCGGCAGCAAGACCAGCAGCAAAAGTGACCGCATGCTGTTCAGCAATCCCAACGTCAAAAGTCCGTTCAGGAAATTTTTTGCCAAAAATATTCAACCCAGTACCACTGGGCATAGCGGCTGTAATAGCCATAATTCTTGGATCAATTTCCGCTTCTTTAACCAAAGCTTCAGCAAAAACTTGGGTGTAGCTTACGGGCGGAGTAGCAGGTTTATGTTGTTTACCGGTTGCTACATCAAATTTAACAACGCCATGATATTTATCGGCAGATGTTTCGGCCGGAGCATATCCTTTTCCTTTTTGGGTAATTACATGGATTAGAATGGGCCCTGCTTCCCAAGATTTAGCATTTTTCAATACGGGTAATAAATGATCGAAATTATGGCCGTCAATCGGCCCTACATAATGGAAACCCATTTCTTCAAATAAAGTCCCGCCTGATATGATACCACGGGCATATTCCTCCGTTTTGGCCACAACGTTTGCCAAGCGTGTTGGCAAGTGATGAAAAGTTTCAGAACCCAATTTTTTTAAGGATTGGTATGATTTGGATGAAATAAGCCTAGAAAAATACGCACTCATGGCGCCGACCGGTGGGGCAATCGACATGTTATTATCATTTAAAATAACAATTAATTTTTCTTTGCGAATACCTGCATTATTCATGGCTTCATAAACCATACCTGCACTCATGGAACCATCGCCAATAACCGCAATCACATGATTATTGGATTTTTTATAATCCCGGGCTACCGCAAACCCTAAACCTGCTGATATGGAGGTAGAACTATGGGCAGCACCGAATGGATCATATTCGCTTTCACTACGTTTGGTAAACCCACTTAACCCATCCCCTTGACGAATTGTTCGAATACGGTCACGGCGACCGGTTAATATTTTATGAGGATAAGCTTGGTGACCAACATCCCAAATAAGGATATCCCGTGGCGTATCAAAAACGTAATGTAAGGCAACCGTTAGTTCAACAACCCCCAAGCCCGCCCCCAGATGCCCACCCGTTAGCGATACTGCTTCAATTGTCTCGCCGCGCAACTCATTAGCTAATTGCACCATATCTTCTGGCGGCAATTGCCGTAGATCAGCTGGTGTACGCACTCTATCCAGCAAAGGGGTCGGAAAAGGCATAAAAAATCTCCATCATTTGGATGATGTAATTGGTTATTAGCGCTATAATGATCAGAATTTTTTAAGCTCTGCAACGTTATATTTTCATTTGCCGTAAAATTAATTTTATCCCATAGCTTATCATGGCTTTTACTGCCCAAACAAGGCTAGCTGATTTTGATAATTTTACATGCGATTTCAAAACATCTTGCTGGCGCAGTAATTTAGTTATAGCACAGGCGAGTTCAATAATAACAGCGCTTTCAAGGGCCAGACGTCTATTTTTCAAAGAAACTGGCAGTTTTTTAGCTATATCCAACAATTCCTCTACTTTATCCAAATATGAATGAAGTAGTTTGAGAAAAGCTGGAGGAGATACTTTCCTACTTAAATCCTGAAGATCCAATTGAAATTTACTTACCATATCAAGGGGAATATAAACACGCCCTAATGTTATATAGTCATCCTGGCAATCTTGCAGATGGTTAATCAGCTGCAAGGCATTGCAAAGAGCGTCTGAAAAGACGTAATTAACGCTATTTTCCTGATGCAGATCTAAAAGAAACCGACCAACGGGGGCTGCAGAATGGTTGCAATAATTAATCAATTCATCCCAATTGCTATATCGCAATTTTACGGCATCTTGTCTAAAAGCGGTCAACAAATTAACTGCGTGGACTGGGTCAATCTTAAATTGCCGGATAACAGAACCAAAATGCGCAGCAGCGAGACCAACGCCTGAATCATCAGGGTTGTAAATTAATTTTTCTAAAAAATCTAAACGTTTAATTTTTTCTTCAGCACTTAATTGGGGATTATCCGCAATATCATCCGCTGCCCTTGCAAATTGATAAAAAGCTACAATTGGCTCTCTTAAAGTTTTTGCAATTAAATAAGAAGCAACAGGAAAATTTTCTGTTTTAATGTTCTTGCCCGAAGGAGTTTCAATGCCTTTATTGTCTGATAGCTGATCGACCATGTTATGCTATTGCATTATTAACTTGTGGATTTTTTCGGGTTAAAAGAAAGGCTGGCAAGAAAAAAATACTCACCATCAACGTGTATAATAGAGAAATGGCTAATAATAATCCCATATCTGCAGTGCCCGGGTGACTGGAAATTGCTAAACTGCCGAAAGCCACCCCTGTTGTCAGGGCACTAAAAATAATTGCCCATGTTATACTGGAGGAGATCAGGTTCTTTTCCCCATTTCTCCATTCCATCACGTAATAGATTGTAAAAGCTATCCCAATCCCAAGTTGCAAGGGTGTAGTAATAATATTAGCTAAATTAATAGGAATATTTAGTAGTACGCAGGTAGCACCTGTTAAACAGGTGGCCATTAGGGGCGCTAATAGTACATATAAAACATGATACATATTTTTTAAAACAAAAAATAAAATTAGGATAGCGGCACTTAACGCCAATATCGCCGCAAACATAAATGAATAGGTAATGGTGGCAGAGGATTCAATAATATTGGTAGGTAATCCTATTAAATGCGGCGTGATAATCTTAATTGATTGAAGAAATTTTTCAATATTTTCGGGTTTGTCCAACTTAAAAGCCGGATATACCGTCAAACGGTGGAAGCCATCAGCTGTCACCCAATCTGACCGGATTGATTGCGGAATATCCGATTCGCTTATCCTTTTGGCTGAAACCAATTTTTTAATCCACAACAACAAGGGGGATACTTTGTCTTGAAATTTCTGCTGAGTGGATAACAACAAATCATCGGGCAGGGCAGAAAGATTTTGAAGGATAACATAAAAATCTCTAAATTTT
>JBGAWJ010000053.1:0-10494 GCA_044227605.1 Alphaproteobacteria bacterium | reverse complement strand
CTGTGCTGAGCCTATAACACTGGCTGTTAAGGCTAATACACACCCACCTTGTAATAATCGGTTATAAAATTGTCTCATGTCATGTTCCTTTTTTTGTTATCGGTGTGAAGATTGTGGATACAAGCCCTATTCCCCAGCAACCAATTTGACCTGATGTTTTTCCATCAGCTTCACGTTTTTTTTATCCTCGCTTGTCAAGGAAACATACTAATCATTGGCACTCTATAAACCGCTTTACCAAAAAAAATAGGCGCTTATATAAAGAAAAATAATGACCCTCATTGGTCAGTTAAAGCTTGAAACACCCGTGTTTTATGGAACAACGGCAGGGCTGGAGATATTTATCCCAGGCGGTATATCCATCAGCATGAACGGCTATATCCGCTTATTTGATAAGGACAAAAAAGTAACAGGGCTAGCCGTTCCTCAAGCATGGCCCACCTTGGAGTTGACCTGCGGGGTGCAAACGGTTTTCTGGCTTTAAACACCCCGCAATTGACTGTTGAAGATTTAAAAATAACCGGTGCTAACCCATACATCCCCTAACTATTCAGCCAAGTGATCAGAAGCAGATCAATCTTTTATTCCCCGGGCAAACGGGGCTGGATTAAGAATGATCATTAACCCAATTTTCAACCAGAAATTTTTCAATGGAATCGGGGCTAAAGGGAACAAGCCCACCGCTCTGCTTTTGTAACCGTTGTTGAAGATCGGCCACGGTAAACCAACGCGCCTCAACTAATTCCTCTTTGTCCAAAACGAAAGCACTTGAGGCCGCTTGCGCCCGAAACCCCACCATTAATCCTGCCGGAAAAGGCCAAGCTTGGGATGCCTGATAGGTCACTTGCGTCACCACCAACCCTGCTTCCTCCATCACTTCCCGCTTTACCGCATTTTCCAAACTTTCGCCAATATCAACAAACCCAGCCAAGGTTGAATATCGCCCCTCCGCCGACCCCTGATGACGGGCCAGCAAACAACGGACAGGGTTGCCCGGCAATTCCACCAGCATGATCACCGCCGGGGCGATTTGCGGAAAAAATAACGTGCCACAATCTTGATTGACACAAGCGCGAAAATGGCCGCCATTTTTACTGATGGTTTTTTGGCCGCACACCCCGCAGAATTGCTGGCGGCGATGCCAATATAGCAGGCCACGGGCGTAAGCCAGCACATCGCCATCCTTTGCCGTGCATTTTCCAAGCAAAGCGCGTATTTCCACGACCATGGAAGCCTGGAGCAATTGCAGAGCAGCCGCTTGGGGGATGGCGGAAAGGTCAACCGCAAAAAGCGCCTGTTCCTGATCAAGGCCTAAGAAGAATGGCTCGCTTCCCGAGCTTAACTGCTGGAACCTTTCTTGGGATAAGATGATGGGCGCATCCGCGGACAAAGCCAAAAAACATTGATTGTGCCATAGCGGGATAAACAAACTGTCCTGCTTATCCTGGATTTCCTTAATCCATTGGGGGTTTTGCCGGATTTGGTGGGCACGGTTAAGCCATTGCCCGGAATAAGATAAGGAGTAAGATAAGGAAAAATTGATCATGGTCAGTTCCTTTACCTTCATTTTTAAGTAGAAGTGAAAGCACACAAATCATTGGTTGGGATTAAGATCATGCCCTTTTACCTGTCAATTGGTAATCCCGCTTCCCCCCTTTGCCCCAATGAGTGAGTGTGCTTATCCCACAATTATGCCAAAAATATGCCCAATACCGGCGGTAGTCGCCATCGCCAACGCCCCCCAAAAGGTGACCCGCAGGATGGGCACTCCTATTTTAGCACCCCCGGTTTTGGCCCCTGCCAGCCCCAATAGGGCCATAAAAAATAAAGAAGACACCACGATACCGGGTATGAGAAAACGGACGGGGGATAATACGATCACCAACAAGGGCAAGGCCGCTCCTACCGAAAAAGAAACGGCAGAAGCCCAAGCCGCCTGCACCGGGCGGGCATTGGTGATTTCGGTAATGCCCAATTCATCACGGGCATGAGCTAGCAACGCATCCTTATCCATCAATTGTTCAGCCACCTGGCGCGCCAGCTTTAGCTCGACCCCGCGTTTGACGTAAATTTGGGTTAATTCATCGAGTTCCAGGCCGATATTGTCTTGCAGTTCCTGGCGCTCGCGTGCCAAATCTGCCTGTTCAGCATCGGCCTGCGAACAGACAGATACATATTCCCCGGCAGCCATGGACATGGCTCCGGCCACCAACCCTGCGGTTCCAGCCAGCAAAATATCGGCCGGGCTAGCGGAGGCCGCGGCAACGCCCAAAATTAGGCTAGCCGTCGAAATAAGGCCGTCATTGGCCCCCAGCACGGCTGCCCGCAACCATCTGATCCGGCCTACAACGTGTTTTTCGCGGTGGTGGCGAAGACGGCTCATCTTTCCCTCCGGTTAGCCAAACGATCTGGTTTGGCATGTTTCGATTTCTTTCATCACTATAAAAAATTGCAGGGGATAATGCTATAAAATTCTTCGTCCTCCCAGTCCCTTTTGCTTTTAGCTGATCTATGCTAAAAGAAAGCGGCAAAGACAAATATGCATATTATTGTTAGGAAAAACCCGATGTTCACGGTTAGGCCCGCTTTACAATTAGATATCCCCCAGATCCTTCCCCTCTACCGCAAAGTGGTGCGGCAAGGCGGTTATGGCGGGTTAAGCATTGCCGCGCGGGAGCGGGATATTTCCCTGGCCTTCATCACCAGTTTGTTTGATCAAGCTGCCCAAGATGGGCAGCAATTGGTAATTGAACACCCCGATCTTCCCAGGCAATTGATTGCCGAGATCCATTGCTGGCGGCAAAAACCGGCTTTCCTGAACCATGTATTTGGTGATTTGATTATTGTGGTTGATCCCGAATTTCAAGGGCAAGGGCTGGGAACGCTGTTATTAAAAAGCTTGCTAGAAAAGCTGCGCACGGCACACCTGGATATCTTGCGAGTGGAATTATCGGTTTTTGCAAGCAACCACCCGGCGATTTCATTGTATCAAAAAACAGGCTTTGTGGTGGAAGGACAGGCTTTCAAGAAGTTCCATCTCAGCAACGGCCAGTTTGAAAATGAAATTTCCATGTGCTGGTTTAACCCAAGCTTTACGTGAAAGGCCTGGGCCGCAAGAAATTTTCCTGAAAGATCTTAAAAAAAGACTATTCCTGGCGTGAGGTAACAATTGCGATTTATTTACAACAGGGATAATGGCTTCAAAAGATCGGCAACCCCTATCCTCGCCTCAATTTTACCAAGGCATTGTCCTTTCTCTCAATGATTCCACCATTCCCTATTCATCGCCCCTATCACTCCCGCGTCACTACCACTTTACCCACAGCCTTTCCGGATTCCAGATATTCATGGGCGGCGCCTATTTGTGCAAATGTGAAACGGACGTGATCGATTAAGGGACGCACCTGCCCCTGCTCAACCAAACCGGTCAATTGGGTTAAAATATCACCATGATGGGCACGGCCAATATTTCGCAGCATCGGCAACAGCATGAAAACGAAATGCAGGCTTAAGGATTTTGCTTGCATCGTTTTCAAATCGTAGCCTGCCTGGCCACTGGATTGTATAGCGATGACCTGACCGTAATGGGCGGCGGCGGCAAAGGATTTTTCCATATTCGCTCCGCCAATCGTGTCAAAGACAATGTCGAACCCCTGGCCCTTTGTCAGTCGCTGAACATAAGAATTTACTGTTTCTTCTCGGTAATTGATCACTTGGCTTGCCCCCAAATTGCGGGCGATTTCCGCCTTTTCTTTACTGGAGACCGTCGTATAAACTTTAGCACCCGCCCATTTGGCCAATTGGACGGCAATATGGCCAACTCCGCCGGTTGCCCCATGCACCAAAATTGTTTGGCCTTTTTGGATTTTGGCCTTATCAAATAATCCCTCCCATGCGGTTAACCCGACCAAGGGCAAAGCCGCCGCCTCGGCAAATGAAAGTGATGGGGGCTTATGGGCGATTAGGAGCGAATCAACCAACATCAAATCCGCTAAAGCGCCATTTAATCCCTTTAACCCACCCGCACACCCATACACTTCATCGCCGATTTTAAAACCCTTGACCCCCTTGCCGATTTTGGTGACGATGCCTGCAAAATCCCCATGCAAAACGGCCGGAAAATCAGGCGCTAATTCTTGCGGCCCGCGGCTGCGAATTTTACAATCAACCGGGTTGACGCTGGTGGCTTTCACTGTCACCAACACATGTCCCGGCTTTAATAGGGGTTCCGGCAATTGCATTTCCTTAAAAACATCCGCTCCTCCGAATGATTGAATCGCGATCGTATACATGAATATGTCTCCTTGATTGATTTCTGTTACTTTACACATATCATTTGGTTTTATATTATCAAGTATGCACTATTTATTTATCTACATACAAAAAGGTAACCAATGAAACTAATATCTGATGATGAACCTTTCGGCTGTACGGTGGAAGCCACTCTTTCCGTGATTGGAGGACGTTGGAAACCGGTGATTCTGTTCCGGCTAATGGCGGGAACACAGCGTTTCGGTGAATTGAAAAAAACGATTTCGGGCATCACCCAACGCATGTTGACCAACCAATTGCGGGAATTAGAGCGGGATGGCATCATTAACCGCCAAGTATATGCTGAAGTGCCACCCAAGGTTGAATATTCCCTGACAATTTTGGGACGATCCTTGGAACCGATTTTACACGCAATGAAGAATTGGGGAGCAGAATATCTAGGTCAAGATAGGGGCGCATAAAGAAGTTATTGGCCGCTTATACTACATTGTTGCTCAAATTCTAAATTTTAAGTCGGTTAATTAAAATTTACCGATCAACCTGCCATTGCCAGCACCCTGCTTTGCATACAGCCACCCACTTAACCCGCCCAACACCACCCAGAATATGGCCATGGTGGCAAGTGAGGCCGCGGCGAATTGGGCATTCAGCTCCGTCGGCACCACCCCACCCAAAGGCGGCTTAGGCGCGCCAATAAGATGCGGCAATGCCAGGACAGCAACACCCGCTGCTTTAAAAATAGGTGATTTGCCGAATATCAAAGCATATAACCCAAACGCCGTGGCCAAAACGGTGGCCAACCACCAGATTTGGCGGGCGGTTAACCCACCCGCCAAGGTTGCAGGCAACTCTGGCGGCAAACCAAAACCGGGAGCAAGGGAGAATATGGCAAAGCCAGCCAGCCCCCATAAAACCCCGCGTTTGCCATCAACCGGCTCACCCCGTAAAATAAAGGCGCTGATCAAGATCAAGGCAAAACCAATGCCAACCCCCAAATCCGCCAGCAAGCGGTACGCATTGCGTTCAAAGCCGTTCGTTGGTTCCCAGGCGTCTTCCGCATGTTGATGGGTTTGGATCGCCGTTTCAGGCGAGGCTGCTTGCTTTATGGCATCCGCCTCTTCATATATTTCGGCTTGCAAAATCAGGGGGGTTAATTTGAAACTTTGGATGGCGAAGACTAATAAACCTGCCAAACATCCGGCAATCAACGCCGTGAGTAAGATTTTCTGCATGGCTAATGACAGGGGAAGCCAGCCGCATGGCGGGTATCATGGGCGGCGTTATGCAGCACATCGATGTGGGAAAACCCGATGATGAAAATGAACAAGGCGCCCAAGGAAAGGGTTGCCAGGGCCGCAATTTTGCTTCTATCCGCCTGCTGCACCCGGCTGTCGGCGGGTTGGGAAACGTTCGAAATATCCATCAAAAACCTCACTACGTCAAAATGACGATGCAGGGTAACAAGCCACCAACGGCCTGTTTCCTCACTTTTGTTCTTTACTGACCAGCCCCATGCTACCACGGTCATCAAGGCCGTCAAGATTTGTCTTGCTATGTATCAAAAATTTATGCCCGGAACATGTTAAAAAGGTTTCCATATCAATCTTCCCTGCGGGAATTTTGCCCTATATTCCCCAAATAATTAATTCATTATATCCCCGATTATCCCCGTAACCGCGTGCCAATCCACATGAAAAGGGTTGCAGCAAGGCCAACCGCACCGGATATATACCAAAGCACAGACCCGCCCCAAATGCCATAAATGGCCGTGCCAATCGGGGCGGCGCTGAAGTGAACAAGGGAAAATAACGAATGATAAATCCCAAGATAATGACCGGCCTTGCCTTTTTCCGCCCGCGCCATCACCAATCCCAACACGGGTGGATATAACATGATTTCGCCCAGCGTCCATATGATAACTGATAAAAAAGCAACCCAACTGGCCGTTGAAAAGGGCAATATGGCAAAACCCGCACAAAGCAGGAATGTACCCAAGCTGGCTATAGCCCCGCCTGGATAACGTTCCATCAGCTGCGTCATGGGCAACTGCAAGACAACGATCATCAGGCCAGACAATGTTAACATCAGCCCGTAGAGGGAGGGGCTGATATGATAAAAATCCGTCAGGTAAACCGAATAGGTGGAACCGATTTGATTGGATACCAAAAAACTTAAAAGGACAGATATGCAGATCAGCATAAACCCAAAATCCTTATAGGGGTTTGCAGCGGTTGCCCCGCCCTTACCCACCGCCTTGTTGTGATTTTGTTTTCCCAGGCTTATGCTTGCAGGTATAACCTGATGCATCAGCAACCCGGCTGCTGCCACCAAAAGGCCATTAACCACGAAGATATAATGATAGTTGATGTTGGCGAGCAATCCGCCCACCGCACCAGCAACTGAAAAACCCACATTGATCCCTATCAGGTACAGCGAATAAGAGCGGGACCGTTCGGTTGGCGAACATAAATACATGATAATGCTATTGTAAGTGGGCCGGTACGCCCCATCGAACAGACCCATAAAAAAGATAACCATGCCTATCAAGATGGGATCGCGCACGAACACCAGGATAAAAAAGGGCAAGCTGCCTACCAGTAACACCAGGTCCATCATCCGGCGGGGGCCAATCCTGGAGACAAAGATTGCCCCGCCATAGGCACCCGTCAAGGATCCAACACCGAACCATAAAAGCAAATAACCAACGTTGGTCAAGGGAAAATTAAGCTTTTGCGTCAGGTAAAGCGTCATGAACATCATGGTTACACTTCCTGAACTCCTGAGGAAGGCTGCGACAACCATCCCATAAATCGGCTTTGGGAACCCGCCATACCGATACAAAATATTCTGCTTAAACGCTGTTAACATGATAACCTATAGGCAAATAGGAAAATCGCTGGTGGCCAATCATAGCGCTTCTTTTTCTAGCTTTGAAAGCCAAAAAATAAATGACCCGGATTCTCAACCCATAAAGGGCTCGTTCCTTTACGGCTTGATACCAATGATGACACTATATTTGAAGGATATTATTTGATTTTATGGATTGGTAAATTGGCTGGGGCGCTAGGATTCGAACCTAGGGTGACGGGACCAAAACCCGTTGCCTTACCGCTTGGCCACGCCCCAATAATCAGCGGCAGATATAGATGTCGGTATCAATGCCGACGGAAAGTGAAGATAACGTAGGCATCTGATTTCGGCAAGAGGAAATAATCATTCTTTTCTTCTTCCCTGCCAAAAAAGCATGTAAGACATTTAAGGGATTGTTTTTCCTCTAAAATTTACGGCCAGCCGAAAGGGATATTTGTACCCCCTATCCCGGGATAGGGGCATGCCCTCTCTCGACAAACGGCTTTTCCTTAATACCCAATTGATTGATGACCGCTTCACCAGATACATATTGATTGCCATCTAAGGCAAGCGTATCTGTATCATCTAAAATAGGGGCTGCCGCCACCCACCAATCGCGATATTTTGTTGATAACGCCGCGGCTGCCTGGCGCGCCTCGCCCTCATGGGCAAAAAGCCCCCAGCAAGTGGCCCCGCTGCCCGACATCCTGTTTAATAAAGAGCTGGTTTTTTGCAAGGCTTGCAACACATCGGCAATCACCGGTTGCAATTCCAAGGCAGGCACCATTAAATCATTCCGGCATGATTTTAAATAATCGGCAAAAACCTGGGCATTCGCCCAACCTGCTTCCGGAAATGGGATAGCGGGAGGTGAAAAGGCCTGATGCTGGCGTTGCTTAAAAACAGCCGCGGTTGGCACCGCAACCAACGGGTTAACCAACACCAGCCAACAGGGCGGGATAGCCGGTGTTTTAAAAAGCAATTCGCCTATCCCCTGCATGCGCCTTGGCTGTCCTGCCAAGCAAACCGGTACATCTGCCCCCAGGCTTAATCCCATTTGCCGCCATTCCAGGGGGTGGAAATACATCTCCCACAACTGGGCACATAACTTCATCATGGTCGCCGCATCTGATGAACCGCCACCAATGCCTGAAGACACCGGCAACCTTTTGGTCAAGGTAATTTGGCCGCCGCGCATCACCCGCCCTGATGACAAATAATCCTGCAATAAGCGAAAGGCCTTTAAGATAATATTATTGGGTTCAGTTTTTAGCACATCAGCAAAAGGGCCGTTGATTTTTAAAGAAACCTGCGGGTCAGGCAGCAAGCGCAAACTATCGCCAATCCCCGCAAAAACCACCAGGCTGTCCAATAAATGCAACCCATCGGGGCGTTTGCCCGTCACATGCAAAAAAAGGTTAACCTTGGCAAAGGCATGCCCACTCAGCCCGTTTTCCATCTTTTGGGATAGATCCTTATTGACATCAGCCGTCTTTATCTCCGTCATTTCGGCAACCCTTGCTGGATTTTTTGTTGGATTAAGGGGATGGTTTCGGGTTCTGGATTAAGCCGCAACGCCCGTTGCCATTGGAACAAGGCCTCCCGTTTGCGGTTGATCACCCAGTAAATATCCCCTAAATGGTCATTGATTTCTGCCTCCATCGGCTCAAGCACAATCGCCCTTTCCAAATACGCAACCGCTTGGTCATACTGCTTCAGGCGGTAGTATGCCCAGCCAATGCTGTCTAAAATATATCCCTGACCCGGCTCCAGCTGATCCGCCTTGCGTAACATTTGAAGGGCTTGATCTAATTTTATCCCTTGATCGGCCCAGCTATAAGCCAAGTAGTTGAGCACCGGGGCGATGTTGGGGACTAAGTCGATGGATTTTTGAAAATCAGCTTCCCCCAACGCCAATTGCTTCGAGCTTGCATAAGCGATCCCCCGGCTAAAATATAATCCTGCCAACGCTTTTTTGATTTCAATTGAGTTGGGATTTTGCAGCATTAATTTCTCCGTAAGCTTAAGCGCATGATCATAGAAAGGGATCGCTTCCGCAAAACGTTTTTGCCCACGCAAAAGATCTGCCATCAAATTGTAAGGCGCGATCCATTCCGGATAAACGGCAGATAATTGCCGCAATTGGGTTAAAGCTTCTTCAGGTTTATTTTGCCCCGAAAAAATCATCGCCACTTGAAATTGCGCTAAGGGTGAAAAGTAAGATGTTTCCCCTATTTGGCGATATTGTGCCAAGGCCTCATCAAAACGCCCCATCTGCTGTAAAGTGGACGCCAGCGCCAGCCGGGCTTGGCTTAAATCCGGCCGTAATTCCAACGCCAGCTCATAAATCGGCACAGCTAATTCCCCCTCCTGTTGCTGACTTAACATGCCAGCAAAGTTGAAAAATAATTCCGCTATCCCCTGCTCTGCGGAATTGATGGCTTGCGGCGGCAGTAACTCGGGGGTATTTAAGATGTTGATCAAATTTAATATTTTAGGGTCGCGCCCTAAAACCGTCAGCTGTTGCTGTAATTTCAGCACAACCGGATTGGTAGCGGTGGGGGTATAACGAGCATAAAAGATTCCTACAATTTCCAGTGTACGTAAGGACGGGTTTGGAGTGGCCTGCCATAATTTTTTGTAAAAATAATCGGCCTGCTCGCTTTTACCCGCCAGTTCGGCCAGGATCCCTAAATTCAACCAGTACATTTCAGCCAACCCCTGGCGATCTCTTAAGGATTGCAATTTTTGTTCCGCCCATGCCAAATCGATCACCAATGGCGATGTTTGGGTAGAGGTCATAACACCTGTCCAAAGCTGCAGGAAGATAGAAAATGTTTTAAAAAAATCATCTTTTTGGTTTTGCAAAGCTTTAAATTCGGCTTCCGCGGTGGAAATCCCCTCCTTTTGCGAATCATGGGTCAAGGAACTAACACCCGCCACCAAATGCAATAGCGGAAAATCAATATTTTCTTTGCGCAGCGATTCAACCAGCGCACCTGCTTCCTTAATTTGCCCAATCTGGCAAAGAGCCAGGAATAATTGGCGTTGGACGGCCGTATCCCCAGGATGCTGCTTCAGCAACATCTGAAAAAAACCGGCGGCCGATTGATAATCTTGTGCACCCATGGCAAAATATCCGGGTAAATAGCCCTCAGTTGCCGAAGGGGTATTTTTATGGATGGGCTGCGCGCCTGCAATAGAGAACGGCCAAACCGAAAGCATAACCACCACGAACCAAGATCTCTTGGGGGAAAAACCAATCATTTCTTTATACATCCCTCATACATATTTGTTGCGTATCCAGGCTCGTAGCGACCAGGAAGATAGTTTAGATGATCGGGGCCGCAGTTTAAAGAAAATTTTGCAGTT
>JBGAWJ010000052.1:0-10578 GCA_044227605.1 Alphaproteobacteria bacterium | reverse complement strand
TTACCTCCACTCCGGTTGAAAATACTTGAATAGGACTGCCATTGAAATCAACATATGTTCATTATATGTTCTTTTGGTGGCTGCAATAATCCCCAGGGGAAATTACCCTTCTTGTCACATTAGTAATATGGGATTATATAAAGGCTGTTTTATGATGTTGACTTGTTGATGATCCCACCATAACCCTTTATCATCCCTCACGCAAGAGGCGGCATGTTTTGCATCTGTGATTAACTAACTAGAATAGCCATCAGGAGAAGGTATGAAATCTATATCCATAAAATTTTTCTTATATATTATTGTTGTTTTAGGAGTGGTGGGTTCTTTAAGCGCGCAGGAACTTCCCACCAGCCAAGCCCAAATACAGCTGAGTTTTGCGCCGCTGGTTAAAAAGGTCTCACCGGCGGTCGTCAATATTTATACGCAAACTGTTAACAAAAACTCTGTTTCCCCCAATCCTTTATTTGACGATCCTTTTTTTAAGGCGTTTTTTGATAATACTTTAATGATGCGAGCCCCGCAGATAGAGCAATCATTAGGTTCCGGTGTTATTATTTCCCCGGAAGGGTTAATTGTTACCAATAATCATGTTATTCAAGATAGTGATGAAATTGTTGTCGTCTTGAATGATGGGCGGGAATTTGCAGCCAAGGTAGTGGCAGCGGATCCAAGGTTTGATCTGGCACTGATTCGGATAAGAGGTGGTGATCAACCATTTCCTACGTTGCAGTTACGTGATTCAGATGAAGTCGAAATTGGGGAACTGGTCCTGGCTATAGGCAATCCCTTTGGATTGAACCAAACCGTCACTAGCGGCATTATTTCAGCCTTGGCTAGGACGGATATAGGTATCGCCGATTTTTCTTTTTTCATTCAGACGGACGCGTCAATCAACCCGGGTAATTCGGGGGGGGCATTGATTACCATGGATGGTCGTTTGGTGGGGATTAACAGTGCCATCTATAGCCGCGGTGGCGGCTCGGTGGGTATTGGCTTTGCCATTCCCTCTAACATGGTTCGCGCCTTTCTCAACGCTGAAAAAACGGGTGGACGTTTAATTCGCCCATGGTTAGGGGCGGCTGGCGAGGATTTATCCTTTGATAATATGCGAAAACTGGGATTAGCGGACCGTAAAGGTTCCATCATCACCCAATTATTTCCCAATAGCCCTGCTGAACAGGCGGGCTTGAAAATAGGTGATGTGGTGACGGCATTGAATAATCGAACGATTGAGAATTCCCAAGCCCTGCGTTTCCGCTTGGCCACGATCACTGCTGGTGATGTCATCAACCTGACTATTTGGCGGAATAAACAATCCATGAATTTGGCAGTTACGCCGATTTTACCACCTGATAAGCCCGATTTGAATCAAACAACCTTGAAAGGGGATAATGCCCTGGCAGGGGCTGTGGTTGGTAATATCTCACCTGCTTTTGCAGAGCGGTATTCTTTGGACGAGTTTTGGTCAGGGGTTATTATCCTGAACACAGAACGGGGTGCTTTAGCTGGGCGATCCGGATTTATCCGCGGGGATATTATTTCCTCGGTCAATGGCCAAAAAATTGAAACCATTGCGGATTTAACAGCGGCTTTGGAAAAAGTGAAAGGCACCCGAACCTTGCAAGTGCAGATATACCGTCAAGGACAATTAAGGACGATCAATTTCCGGTGAAGCAAAACCAATTTCACAACCAAACCACTCTTTTCCAACAAGCGGCAGTCAAACCGCTGGCGGACATGTTGCGCCCCATTTCCATCAACCAAGTGGTGGGGCAGGAGCATTTGTTGGGAAAAGACTGCCCCCTAGAGCGCATGATTGAAAACCAAAAATTATCTTCCATGATCTTGTGGGGGCCGCCAGGTTGTGGAAAAACCACGCTGGCAAAACTCCTGGCGGGCTCGGTGAAAGCCGATTTCCATTCATTCTCGGCCATTTTTTCAGGCGTACAGGACTTAAAAAATCTGTTTGAACTAGCAAAACGCAACCGTCAAATAGGGCGGGAAACCCTTTTGTTTGTGGATGAAATCCATCGGTTTAACCGTACCCAACAAGATAGTTTTTTGCCCGTGGTTGAAGATGGTACCATTACCTTAATTGGCGCAACCACCGAAAACCCGTCTTTTGCAATTAATGCCGCCTTGTTGTCGCGTATGGAAGTTTTTGTACTAAAACGTTTGGAAGAAGATGTCCTTCGCCAAATGATTGACCGAGCCGAAAAGATCTTGGGCAAGAAATTACCGTTAACACCTGCAGCTTTGCAAAGCATGATTAGTTTGGCTGATGGAGATGGGCGATATTTACTAAATATGATTGAAGCAGTTTTCGCCCGCAATCAAAAAGAGCGGAATTTAGGCCCGGAAGATCTGGCTAGCCTTTTATCACGGCGTGCCCCGGTTTACGATAAATCGCAAGAAAGCCATTATAATTTAATTAGCGCTTTGCATAAATCCTTGCGCGGGTCAGATGTGGATGCGGCTTTATATTGGTTTGCCCGGATACTCGAAGGTGGGGAAGATCCCCGTTATATCGCCCGCCGTTTAATCCGCTTTGCGGTTGAGGATATCGGTTTGGCTGATCCCCAAGCGTTAAGCCAGGGGATAGCTGCCTTGCACGCCTATGAAAAATTGGGAAGTCCTGAAGGGGAATTGGCGATTTGCCAAGCCGTTATTTACATGGCATTGGCCCCTAAATCCAATGCTGCTTATGTGGCTTTCAAGAAGGCTAAAAAAATGGCTACGGAACATGGTTCTCTAATGCCGCCTTTATCTATATTAAATGCCCCCACTGGTTTGATGAAGGATTTGGGATATGGGGATCATTACCAATATGATCACGATTATTCCGACGCTTTTGCCGGACAAAATTTCCGCCCCTCAGGATTGCCTGAACAGCCCCTTTATTCCCCTAACGACAGGGGTTATGAAAAGCAATTGCAAGAAAGACTAGAGTGGCTGAAAAGGCGTAGGCTGGCCATCCAACAAAAAGCTGGGTCAAAAAACTGATATGCTGAACATAATTTTGGTAGGGGTTGGCGGTGCGATAGGATCGATATGCCGTTATCTGATCTCAAACAAACTGGCTATATGGGTTGGAAGTAATTTTCCTTGGCCTATTGTTATGATCAACATGATGGGCTGCTTCTTGGCGGGAGGGTTGGGGCGGTATCTGTCGATGAACCCGCTTATTCCGGGGTTTATCAGCATGCACGCTTTTTTGATTATCGGATTTTTGGGAGGATTCACCACTTTTTCCAGTTTTTCCTTGGATTTTCTTTCTCTTTATTCCCGCGGTTTAATTGGACAATCTGTATTATATGTTGGATTATCCGTATTTCTTTCCTTAAGTGCCGCATTTTTAGGGGTATTGGTTGTGGAGTATTGTTGCCGTGGGTGATAAAACTGACCTGTCTAACCGCCATCAGGTAACGCTTGATGAAAATGATATCCGCCTGGATCGTTGGGTGCAGCGGCAATTCCCAACCTTAAATTTCGTCCGCGTCCAAAAATTATTGCGAACCGGGCAAGTGCGGTTAGAAGGAAAAAGGGTCGCTGGTTCAGAACGTTTGGTAGCGGGCCAAGAAATCAGGTTCCCGCCAGCATTATTAGATCCGCCTGTAGTTAAACCAGAACTTGCCGAGGCAAGACCTTTACCCAAAAATTTGAAAAATTTTCGAGATTGGATCGTTTATGATGACGTGGATTTATTGGTGATTAATAAACCCCCGGGTTTGGCCGTACAGGGGGGGAGTAAAACGTTCATTCATTTGGATGGGATGTTGGATCATTTTCAGTTCGATTATCCGGTGCGCCCCAAATTAGTGCATCGCCTGGATAAAGAAACCAGCGGGCTGCTGGTTTTGGCCCGCCATGTTAAGGCTGCCCAATATTTAACCGAAGCTTTCCGGGATCACTCCATCCGCAAAACCTATTGGGCGTTGGTAAGTGGGGTACCCAAAATCCAACAAGGGGAAATTAAAGCCAAGCTTGAGAAAATGAGGGTGGGCCAGGAAGAAATGGTTAGGGTGACGGAAGAGGGGCAAGCAGCAATTACCGATTATCAAGTGGTTGAAAATGCCGGGCAAAAATATGCTTGGTTAGCTTTATGGCCAAAAACTGGACGTACGCACCAATTGCGGGTTCATTGCCAATTGATGGGCACGCCTATTTGCGGCGATGATAAATACGGCTTTCGCTCAATTGCTGAGGAAGAACATAATTTCGACAGGAATTTATATTTGCATGCACGCGCCATCACCATTCCTTACCCAGGGAAAAAGCCTTTGACTTTATCCGCGCCTCTTCCGGCCCACATGCAGGAGGCTTGGAAATTATTAGGTTTTGATGAAAAAAATAAATTAGGAAAAAATTAATCAAGTGATATCAATAATTTTAGGAAATACCTTCCAAGAGGTTATTTCAGGATTAGAGTGATAGAATGATAAAGAAGCAGGCATCTGTATTACCCGTTGTTATAAAAAAGCAGGGTGAATCCTTTTTTTTAGAGCAGGGGGGTAAAACTTTCCTAACCCCTAGGGGCCAGAAACTGCTTTTACCGAATGAACGTTTAGCCAGTGCTCTTAGCTCTGAATATCAGAAGCAGTCTAACCATGCTGGTTTTTTGTTTAAATTATGTTATACAACAATTGATTATATTGCCGAGAATCCAAAAAAAATAGTTGGAAATTGGCAAGCCGACATTGACCACGATTGTTTATTTCACTGGTCGGAATTACCCCTTGATCTTTATCTTGAACAACAAAAAAAATGGCAGCCGGTCATCTATTGGTTTAACCAAACCTACCATACCCATTTTGCCCCGTTTTATACGTTCCATGTTCAAAAACAACCTGATTTATCTAAAAAACATTTTGCTGAATTGATAACGCCCTTTAATCATTGGAAGTTAGCTGTATTTATGCATTTGGCACAAGAATTATCCTCCTCCCTTCTCGCCTGGGCGGTGATGGAAAAATTTCTTTCTGTCTCAAAGGCGGTGGATTTAAGTTTGCTTGAAGAAAAAACCCAAATTGGGAAATGGGGGGACGATCCATTTTTACAAAATAGGCGAGACCTGATTTTACAAGAGTGTTTGGGGGGGTATGATTTTCTTGAGCTATTATAAGAAATAAGCAAGAGAATCTGTATAACATTGAAAGCTGGGTTAGCGTTTTCTAAATCTGCGCGGGCTATTTACAGGTTTACGCGATCTTGCCAAAGTCGCGGAAGGATTTCTTGCGGGTGCTCCTTTTTCCCGAATGCCAAATAATAATTTACCATCCGCCAGGCTTATGGCTTCCAAAGTGGCTTGGACAATGTCGCCTAATCTAAATTTCTTCTTTGATGATTGACCAACAAATTCAGCATCTTTGGCGGAATAAGCATAATAGTCTGTTCCTAACATACGGCTGGGAATTAACCCCTCCGCACCCCCCTCGCTCAGCCGGATGAAAATCCCAAAATCCATCACTTGGACAATGCGGCCTTGAAAATTTTTGCCGACCATTTCTTGAAAATGTAAGCAGGTGAGGCGGTCGAGAGTTAAACGTTCGGCACTTGCTGCTTGTCTTTCGCTGGTTGATATTTCTTGGGCAATGACAGGCAATTCTACTGTATCTTCAGGCCTTAGCCCATCATAACCTAAACGAAGGGCAGAGATTAAGCCGCGGTGAACGATCAAATCGGCATACCGACGGATTGGGGAGGTGAAATGGGTATATTCTTTCAGTCCCAATCCGAAATGCCCCTGATTATTGGCCATATACAGGGCCTGGGTTTGCGTACGCAGAACCATTTCACTGATCACCGATGAGAGGGGATGCGAGCGTGTTTTTTTTAGGATCTGGTTAAAAAAATTACCGTTTAAAGGGGAAGGTTTTGAAAATTCCAAATCCAATTTTGTTAGATATTGCAACAATTCTTGAACATGGGTTAAATCGGGTGGCAAATGGTTCCGGTAAACACCTGCTTGCCCCGTTTCTTGTAGAATTTTGGCGGCTGCCACATTGGCGCAAATCATGAATTCTTCAATTAATTGGTGGCTGGGTAGGGACTGGCGCAGTCCCAAGAATTCAATTTTTCCATCGGGCGATACGCTGGCTTTACGTTCAGCGATATCCAATTCCAAAGTGCCGCGGCGATGACGGTTTTTAAGAAAGCTATGATAAGCGCCATATAAAGATAATATAGCTTGCCCCAAAGGTTTTGTTGTTTCATCGGGTTTGCCGTCATAGGCATTTTGTACTTGTTCATAAGTCAGCCTTGCTGCTGAACGCATCAGTGCCCGGTTAAACCGGTATGAAATAAGATTGCCTTCCTGATCGATGCGTAAATGGGCAACAAAACACCCGCGGTCTTCCAATGGTTTTAAGGAGCATAATTCATTAGAAAGATTAAAAGGCAACATGGGGATGACACGGTCTGGCAAATAAATAGAATTCCCGCGTTTACGCGCTTCCTTATCCAACGCCGTGCTTGGGCGCACATAATACGCAACATCAGCAATTGCCACCATGATTTGCCAACCACCCTTATTGCTTGGGCGCTGATCCGCTTCGGCCCAAACCGCATCATCAAAATCACGGGCATCACTGCCATCAATTGTTACAAAAGGAACATCCCGTAAATCTTGACGATCAGCCAGATCCGGCACTTTAATATTTTTGGTTAATGCCAGCGCTTCTTCTGAAAACTCTACTGGGAAATGAAACTCATGAGCCGCCACTTGGCTTAAAAGTAATGGGTTTTTAGAGGAACCTAAAGAACGGATAATCCTGGCGGCTTTCTTCGGATTGTCCGGCAGTTCGGCAATGACCCAATCCCCTCTTTCAGCCAATTGGGTGGATGATTGGATCAATGGATAAACTGGTTGAGTTGATTGTTTGCGGGCGATTTGGATAATTGCCTTGCCATCTTTTTGGTAAAAAATACCAACCTTTTCCAAAGCCGCCTGATCCGCCGCTAGTTTCTGAATAACCCCATGATAAACGGGCGAAGGACTTGCGGTTAATTTTAAGCCAATCATATCGTTGGGTCGGTAAGACAAGCCAAGCGAGTTTTTATCGGTAATAACCTCCAGCGTTTTCGGCAGCTTTTTCTGTAAGTTATGTCGGTTAATGGTAAAATGAATTGTATGCTTTTTGGGAACTATTTTGCTCACCCGACCGATAAGCGATAAAGTCGATTCCGGGGAAAGATCAATTTTTTTTAAGCGGGACGGTAACAGGCCTTCCAGCTTTAATTGTTTGATATAATCATTCAGAATTAATGTTTGATCACGGGAAAGGGAAAAAGCCCTGGCAATTTCGTGTTTACTAATGGGTTGAGGATCTTTATATTCTTGAACAAACAGACGAACATCATCAAGAGAGGGAAAGTCTTTTCGTTTTTTTGTCAAAGGGGTAAAACTTTTTTTGTGATCAAAACTGTTACAATCCTTGCAATGCCTGTTTTAGGTCATTGATCAAATCTTCCACATTTTCAATCCCAACGGAAAGCCTGACCAATCCATCAGTAATGCCAATTTCTGCACGCCTTGGAGCCGGAATGGAGGCATGAGTCATGATCGCCGGATGTTCGATTAAGCTCTCAACGCCGCCTAGGCTTTCTGCTAAAGCAAAAATTTGGCATCTTTCCAAGAAACGTTTGGCAGGTTCTAACCCGCCCTTGATATCCGCAACCATCATGCCGCCAAATCCGTTCATTTGCTTTTTAGCTAAGGCATATTGGGGAAAGTTTTTCAGACCTGGATATATTACTTTATTGATCGCTGGATGGGTGCTTAACCACTCGGCAATTGTTAAGGCATTTTGACAATGCCGTTCCATTCGAAGGGATAAGGTTTTTAAGCCCCTTAATGCCAGAAAACAGTCGAATGGACTTGAGATGGCACCTAAAGAGTTTTGTAAAAAAGCCAGCTTTTCTTTAATTTCTTGATTTTGACCAACAATGGCAATGCCACCGATCATATCGGAATGTCCATTCAGATATTTAGTGGCCGAATGCATCACCACATCAATCCCCATATCCAAGGGTCGTTGCAGGATAGGGCTAGCAAAGGTATTATCCGCGACTGTCCATATTTTCTTTTTCTTAGCGAGGACTGCCACCGCTTCTAAATCAACCAGTTTTAACGTGGGATTGGTTGGTGTTTCCACCCAAATCATGCGAGTTTCTGGCCGGATAACTTGCTCAAGGTTAGAAATATTACGCAAATCTGTATAGGTAAATTGCAAATTCGCAGATATTTTACGCACCCGTTCGAACAAACGGTAAGTCCCGCCATACATATCATCCATGGCAATGATGTGGGAGCCGCTGGGCAAACAATCCAAGATGGTTGCAACGGCAGCCAAGCCGGAACTGAAGGCATAAGCAGCCGTCCCATTTTCTAAATCCGCGACACATCTTTCATAAGCCTGCCGGGTAGGATTATGGGTGCGAGAATACTCATAACCTTTATGTTTGCCAGGGCTTTCTTGTACGTAAGTGGAGGTTGCATAAATGGGCATCATGATGGCACCTGTTGTCGGATCAGGGTGTTGCCCCGCATGAATACCGCGGGTTGCCATGCCTAATTGATTGGGGGTCGTATTTTTTGCCATGATACTTTTTTATAAGATAGGGGTTGAGATGAAATGATTGATTAAGTCAGCACGCGTAATGAAGCCAATGAATTGGTCTTGATGTAGGACAACAACATAAGGGGCGGTTTTAAGGGTTTCTTTTACTTTTTCTATGCTAACATCAGATTCAACTTTGTTAAACTGGCGTGACATGATTTTTGACACCAATAGCTCAGACAAAGACTGACGGGAATGATATTGAAGAATCATATTGTCATCAACCATTCCAATTATCTTTGATTTCTCTAGAACCGGCAGTTGCGAAACATCGTGTTGGCGCATGCGCTTATAAGCCGTCAGTACGGTATCGGTGGGGCTTACGGAAACTGTACGACCTGATTGGTATGGTCTGGCCACAAGATCACGTAAATCACCATTTTTTTCACGAACCAATAAACCTTGTTCTTCCATCCATTGGTTGTTAAAAGCTTTTGATAAGTATTTGTTGCCACTGTCACAAACAAAAGTAACTACCCGTTGCGGATAACGCTGTTGTCGGCAATAACGTAAAGCGGCAGCAATTAAGGTGCCGGACGATGAACCGGCTAAAATGCCTTCACGCTTCAATAGTAACCTTGCTGTTTCCATGCTTTCTGCATCATCGATGGTATAAGCAGTTTGAATGAGTCCCATATCGAGAATGGCGGGTACAAAATCTTCCCCAACCCCTTCAACCAGCCAAGAACCCGGAATATCATGAGTACCCTTATTGACTAAATCGGCAATAATTGATCCTTTCGGATCGGCAACCACCATTTTGACGTGGGGAGCGGTTTTTTTGAAAAAACGGCCCAGTCCAGTTAAGGTTCCCCCAGAACCCACACCGCAAATCACCGCATCCAATTTCTTGCCCATTTGCTGCCAAATTTCTGGCCCGGTTGTGCTTTCATGCGCCCAAGCATTGGCAGGATTTTCAAATTGGTTGATATAAAAGGAGCCAGGGATTTCCCGGCTGAGGCGTTCTGCTATATCTTGATAATATTCAGGGTGGCCTTTGCCAACATCAGAGCGGGTAGTGTAGATTTCAGCACCCAAGCCCTGTAAATGGACAATCTTTGCTTGGGACATTTTATCGGGTATTACTAAAATCAGCCGGTATCCTTTACGCGCGGCAACCAAGGCTAGTCCAAGTCCGGTATTGCCTGCGGTGGCCTCGATGATAATGCCGCCGGGTTTTAACTTACCCTGTTTCTCAGCATCATTAATCATGGATACGGCAATCCGATCCTTAATCGACCCCCCTGGGTTTTGGTTTTCTAATTTTAGAAATAACTGGCAAAGGCCAGTATTTATTTGGGTTACCTGCACTAAAGGGGTTTGCCCGATGGTCTCTAAAATGGAATGGAAAGGCATCATGGTTTTTTCTTCACATCCTCTTGTTCTGCATCACTATCATCCGAACGGCTGGCCAAGCGCCTGGTTGGAAAACCAGCTTCATTTAAAGCACTTCGTATTTGCTGAATATGCCCTGCGTTCCTGGTTTCAATGACAACGTCTACATCCGCCGATTTAACCGGCAAGTCTGAAAACATGCGCTGATGATGAATTTCAATAATGTTACCGCCTTGCTCACCGATCAAGCCTGCAACTTTTGCGAGTACACCGGGTTGATCTTGAATTTCAACACGTAAGGTGACCAAACGCCCATCCCGTAACATGCCCCGCATTAATATCTGTGACAATAAACGAGGATCGATATTGCCGCCGCAAATGGGAATAGCCACGTTTTTTCCACTAAAAAGGTGCGGGTGGCTTAAAATACCTGCAAGACCAGCAGCTCCCGCACCCTCGGCAACAATTTTTTGTTGGGTAACCAACAGTTCAATCGCGCGCTCCAACATATTTTCATCAACAAGAATAATGTCTTTCACCAATTGTTCGATGATGGGCAGGGTATGTAACCCAGGGGTAGGTACGGCAATGCCTTCTGCTATTGTTTGTCCTTGGCTGGCACTAG
>JBGAWJ010000051.1:0-10738 GCA_044227605.1 Alphaproteobacteria bacterium | reverse complement strand
AGGCAGGGGAATATGGGGCGATCCGTATTTACCAGGGGCAATTGGCTGTGCTGAAGCATTCCCCTACGGTTGCGCTTGTGCAAAACATGTTACAACAAGAGCAAAAGCATTTGGACATTTTTAACCAATTATTGCGGCAAGAAAAAGTCCGTCCAACCTTGCTGCATCCGATTTGGCATATGGCTGGCTATGGATTGGGGGTCATCACCGCAGCAATGGGGGTTAAGGCTGCAATGGCTTGTACCGTAGCGGTTGAAGAAGTGATTGACCATCATTATCAGGAACAATTGGCAAAATTACCCCCCAACCAATCTTCTTTAAAGGCGGTTATTGCCGAATGCCGGGAAGATGAATGCCATCACCGCGATACTGCCCTTGCAAATCAGGCCACAGAGGCGCCTGCCTATCCTGTTTTGAAAACAGCCATTCAGGCATTGACCAGAACAGCTATTTGGCTATCGAAGAAAGTTTAGTTTTCCTCAAGTTCGCTGTCCCAGTACAAAAAGTCCCGCCAACTTTGGTGTTGGTGATGGGGCGGGAAAAAACGCCCCTGTTCTTGTAATTCCCAACTGCTTGGTTCTTTGGGATATCGCAGCGGGATCATTTTACTTACCTCTGGCAGGTTGTTGCCTTTCTTCATATTGCAGGTTTGGCAAGCGGTTGCCACATTATCCCAATTGGTTCTTCCCCCTCTTGACCTAGGTATGACATGATCAAAGGTCAATTCCGCGGCCTTATGGGGAGTGCCGCAATATTGGCAAGTAAAACAATCGCGCAAAAATACGTTAAACCTGGTAAAAGCTGGCCTGCGGGACAGGGGGATAAATTCCCTTAAAGCAATGACGCTGGGGATTTTCATGCGGCGGGTTGCGCTGCTGACATAACGGTCATATTCGCAAAGAATATGGACCCTTTCCAGGCAAACAGCCTTAATTGCATCTTGCCAAGACCATAATGATAAAGGAAAATAACTAAGCGGCCGGAAATCGGCATTAAGGACAAGAGCTGTACAGGTTTCCAAAGCTGCAAACAAGATAAATCCTATCCACTATACCCATTCTAAATAATTAAAAAACCAATGACGGCGTTACCCCTAGGTCATTCTTATATGTTATCCCAAACGGCCAGATTGCAATATAGTAAAGATTCTGGTCTCAGGCAACTAGGATATCTTCGTTTTTAGAGTATCTTTCCCTATAAAAATTTCTTTTAAAAATTGGATAGCGGCTTTTAAGCCTTCTGGATCGATGCTATGGCCAAGATTTGGCCTATTCATTAACTGAACGGGTACTTTCGCGTCTTCCAAGGTTTTTGCGGCATTTTGGCTTTCTTGGAAAGGAATCACCATGTCTTGCTCGCCGTGGAGGAGAAGGGTGGGTGGGTAAGAAATGATTTCTTGCTTGAGCAAATGTTTTGCAATCATGGCGCCCGAAAAACCGATCAAAGCGGCCAATTGTTGGCGTTGACGGAAGGCAACATGCAATCCCATCATGGTGCCTTGGGAAAAACCAATAAGGGCAATGCGACTATGGGATAGGCTTAAACGTTGCGCCTGATGGCTTATAAAGTCTTCAATATATTCCGAGCTATGCCGCGCCGCTGGTAGTAAAATGAAAGGGTCGAGTAGCTGTAATCCGAACCATTGATACCCGTTCACACTTTGGTCACAGCGGTAGGGCGCGTTGGGGGCTATAAAGAAAGTGTTGGGCAAATGTTGATGAAAAGCCGGGGCAAGTGAGATTAAATCTTCACCATCAGATCCATATCCATGCAAAAAAATGACCAAGGAATCATAAGATCTTTCGATAGTGTCGGGATAATGCGGCCCATCTAATTTTTCTTTAATCATTATTGTTGCTCCGCTTCCATCAAGCTTGTGATTGGTAGATAAGAAACCAATGTCCAAAATGAAAATTCAAACTTTATTCTTTCTACCCGATAGTATGAATGATTAAGCGGCAAGTAAAGCCTTGAAAGACAATATTATTGATCTTAAATTTCAGGACATTTTTTTAACGCCCACCCGGTTTTTTGTGCATTTATATTTGTTTTTTAAGTGATTTTAGGGTAATATCGCTCTCCAAATACTTATGATGGCAGCCTATGAACAAGCATTCTTCCTTCCAACCAACCTATCGGCAATATATCGTTTTTGGGATTAAAAGCCGGTTGCTCCGGCTAAGGCGGGCTTTAAGCAATCTTTTGTTGCACCGCGTCAAAAGATTTTCTTTTCAAACATTTACCGATCAACCATTGCTGGTTTCCGAGTCAATTTCCTTCTTATGGACAGAGGTGAATGCGGCAGAAAAGTTTTTGCAAGCAGGTAAAGTTGAAAATTTGCGACTTGCCACTAGGGCTTTAAACGGCTTGCATATCCCGGCCAACCAAATTTTCAGCTTCTGGCGTCATGTGGGGCGGCCAAGCAAATGGCGAGGGTACCGCCAAGGGCGTGAGTTACGGCAAGGCTGCATTATCCCAACCATCGGTGGTGGGCTTTGCCAATTGTCCAATGCCTTGTATGATGCAGCTTTAAAGGCAGGTTGCCTCATTCTTGAGCGGCACCAGCATTCTCAAATTATCCCCGGTTCTTTGGCGGAACAAGGAAGGGACGCAACGGTTTTTTGGAATTATATTGACCTGCGCTTTTCCTATCATCAAGATTTATATATCGAAGCTATCTTGTCTAAAGATCAGTTAATCGTTCGTTATTATGCCGGAAATAAACCATCATGAGGGATATCAATCACGAACCCGGTAGCTGTGCCAGCTGTGGCGTGCATAGCTGCTTTAAGAACGCTGAGAAAAAGCTTGCGGATAAAAAACTGGGCCGAATGGCCTTTATTGTCGATCAATATTGGCCAGAATTTGATGATTATATAAAGCGCACACGGCAAGCAGGCGATTTGTTATTTTCCCCTTTGGATGGCCACCGTTGGCATAAAAATCAGTATCGTTGGACATTGGATGGTTTTGGCAAGGTTTACCACCGTACTCTCCTCACACTCTACCGTGCTTGGCGTTCCCGTCGTTTGGCCCAGCAAGGGGCCGCGCGCCAACGGCATTTGCTGCAATATGATAAGCTTTTTGCCCGCTCCATCCGCCGACAATTAAGCTATGATGTTGGTCATTTGGTGATATGGCAGAATTACCTGTTGCCTTTTTATCAGCAAGGCAGCTTGGGCGGGCGTACATATGACGTATTGATGAACAGGTTTCCCTTAAAAATTTTGCAAGAGAATCTTGACCAAGCCGCAAGTAAACATCCCGGCAGTCAGACTTTAAAAGATTTTCGCGTTTCCGCAACGATGATGGAAAGCGAATGGAAACTCCTGGAGCAAGCTGAAAGAATCATGACACCCCATGGGTATTTGGCCGGGCTGTTTCCCGAAAAAACTATTTTACTGCCCTGGCAATTGCCGAATATTTTAAAAAAACCTTCTCCCGGCAACCAAATAGTTTTTTTAGGGCCCACGGTTGGACGTCGCGGTGCTTATGATATGCGCGCTTTATTGGACAAGATAAAATTTCCATTAAAGGTTTTTGGCAAAAACCTGGAGCAACTGGATTTTTGGAAAGGGTATCCGGTGGTGGAGAAAATGGGGGATAATCATTGGCTGGAGAATGTGGGCCTTGTGATTTCAATGGCCTATGTTGAAAATCAACCGCGCCGTTTACTTGAAGTGGAAGCGGCGGGTGTTTCCATCCTTTCTTTGCCCCAGTCCGGTTTGTTGCAACCGATCCAGTTAAAGGGTACCCACCTTCAGGAAAAAGAAATATATCAACACTTCCTTCACATCACCCAAAACAACACCGTCATCCCCGTGAAGGTTAGATGACAGGGGCAGTGCAGATAGCGGCAATCCATAATCCTATTTGACAAAGCGAGAGGCGCTTGTTAAAAACCGATACAGGCTTGTTCGTCATGATGATCATCGCCGTTCACATTCAAAGATAGGATTTCCAAATGGTTTTAGCTTCGGAATTAGCTGCCTTGGGGCAGGTATTGCTGATTGACCTGGTTTTAGCCGGGGATAACGCCATTGTGGTGGGGTTAGTGGCGGCCCGCCTTCCCAAAGAGCAACGGGCGAAAGTGATTATGATTGGTATTTTGGCCGCCACCATCATGCGGATATTCTTTGCCGTCATAACATCCCAGTTATTACAGATCATCGGCTTAACCCTTGCGGGAGGAGTTTTGTTATTATGGGTTTGTTGGAAATTATGGCGTGAAATTGCAGCAGCCAACAAGCCAGAAGACGCAAATGACCCGGAATCCCCTCAATCATTGCAGCAAAAGCAACCTAAAACCATGCGACAAGCAATCATCCAGATTGTCCTGGCTGATATATCAATGTCTTTGGACAATGTGTTGGCGGTCGCTGGGGCTGCCCAAGAACATACCTGGGTATTAATTGTGGGCTTGAGCGTATCGGTGGTTTTAATGGGTGTGGCCGCCACGGTGATTGCTAATTTACTGAAGAAATATCACTGGCTGGCCTATGTGGGGTTGGTCACTATCTTGTATGTGGCGATCAAAATGATTTGGGAGGGATGGGAGCAAGTATTCCATTTTTAATTTTTAGGAAGGCGCCCCTATCGCAGGGCTTGGGTTATAAACTTGTTTGATGCAATGCTTGAATAAGGTTTAGATATTGGTTATCATCGGGTTCAATGACGCCGTGCCTGATCATAAAATCGATAATAACCATCCCCGTATTAAATTTGAATTGGTCTGTGTTTTCAAGAAGCTCTTTGACTTTTTGGATGGGGTATAGATAAAAGTCACTGACTTCACCGTCTTGATTAACGGGCACAAAGTTTTCCGGCAACTCTAAATCATAACAAAAGATAGTGTCTTGGCGCAGCCCTTCCTGTAATTGCATGACGTAAGACAAGGCGCCAACCGGGATGGCATGTTGGGATAAATCTTTAGGGATACCAGCCTCTTCTTTGGCTTCTTTGATCAAATTATCTAACAGGCTGATATTGATGGGCAGGCCGCCTGCCACCAAATGATCTAGTTTTCCGGGCGCGACAGGACGGGTTGCCGAGCGTTTGGCCACCCATAATTTGATATTTTTGCCCCGCCCGATAAATCCATTCATGTGAATGCCGTATCCTTTTACCCCCATTTTAACCACTGCTGCCCGTTCAATGTCTAAAAAAGGGGCTTGGCCCCAAGCGGGGGATACCGGATAATTTTCATCCCGCCACCCCTCTAATTTCCCGTGCTTGTATAGATCACGTAATACGATTTCCACCGCTTGGCTGCGTTGACTATAGGTCTTTAAACCCAAGCTTAAATGAATAGATTGATCCTTTTGCTGAAAAACGGATGGGTATTTTAATAAGTCAGGGGCAAAATGACGATGGATCCACCCAACCTGTTGGGATTCAATAAAGAAAGGCAGGAATTCGTCTAAATGATATTGGTGACATTCTTGGATACGACGCAGGAGGGTCATGATAAAAATGTTTAAAAAATTTGTAATAAATAAGCTTTTAAATAGGCGGTTTCCGGCAAGGCCGGATGAATGGGGTGGTCAATGCCTGCTTGGCCGCAATATAATACTTTCGCCTGGTGTTTGGCATCATTTAAACCCAAATTGATTTGCGCCAAAAGGTCGGCAGCGCTCATATGGTAGGAGCAAGATGCAAAAAATAAAAACCCTTCTTTCTCAACCACCGCTGCCGAAAGCTTAGCTAATTTGCGGTAACCACGGCTACCGGCCACCAAATCTTTATTGCTTTTGATAAAGGCGGGGGGATCAACAATGACCACATCAAATTTTTGATTTTGTTGCTGCATGTCCTCAAGCGCCTTAAAAACTTCCTGTTGTTGCCAGGCACAAATGCTTTGCAGTTTGTTTTCCGCAGCGGCCATCGCGGCCAATTCCAGTGCTTCTGCCGAACGGTCGATCCCCCGAACTGATTGGGCGCCCGCCTTGGCAGCCTGGACAGCAAATCCTCCCGAAAAGCAATAGCAATCCAATACCGTTTTATTCTTGCAGAATGTGGCTACCAAATGCCGTTGATCCCGTTGATCAAAAAACCATCCGGTTTTTTGGCCTTCCCGCAGATTAGCAAAAAAGAAAGTTTGATTTTCCTGGAAACGGACAATGTCAGGGACTTGGCCGATTATTTCCGGGCCGGTCATATTCAATCCCTCAAGCTCACGGATAGAACTGTCGCGCCGGAGCACGATACCTTTAGGCGACAAGACGGATGAGATCAGCGATTGGCAATGTTGCCAAATGAATTCGCTGGCGCCTGTATTTAACTGAATGACCAGGATATCGCCAAAGCGGTCGATCACCATGCCGGGAAAACCATCGGCCTCTGCATGGATCAGGCGGTAAAAAGGTTCTTTTAAAAAATTCTTACGTAAATTAAGGGCCGATTCCAAACGATGCCTCCAAAAATCAATATCAATTGATTCATGGGGATTCCAACTGATAACACGGCCACAAATCAGTGAGCGGGTATTTAAAAAAGCAATTGCTATCATTTTCTCCTGGGGATCTAGCACGCGCACAAACTGGTCAGGAGGAAGTTTTTTGGCCATTTTCATATCAATTTCATTGGAATATATCCAAGGATGGCCTTGGTTTATCCTTTTGGTTGCCCGGGCAGTTAGGGTAATACTCGGCCACAATATCAAAGCATCATTCCTTTTCTTGTTTTGGTGGGGTTCTTTAGGCCATGGAACGGATACGGTTAACCGCTTCTTGCCAGCCCGCATATAAGGCCAGTCGTTGATCTGCGGCCATTTTGGGTTCGAATAGACGTTGGGATTTCCACAAATGCGATATTTCAGCAAAATCAGAGAAGAAGCCAGACCCCAGACCCGCGAGATAGGCAGCTCCCAAAGCAGTGGTTTCGGTAATTTGGGGGCGTTCGAC
This sequence comes from Alphaproteobacteria bacterium, assembly GCA_044227605.1. GTDB lineage: Bacteria > Pseudomonadota > Alphaproteobacteria > JAEUKQ01 > JAEUKQ01 > JAEUKQ01. The sequence continues at coordinate 3,836 of JBGAWJ010000051.1, read as the reverse complement.
CGGCACCCCTAAAATATTAGCCAAAAACTGCATCAACCAGTCATTCACGGTCATGCCACCATCCACCCGTAATATTTTGGGTTCATAAGCGCCATCCAATCGCATGGTTTCCAATAAATCCTTGGTTTGGTAGCACACGGCTTCCAGCGCGGATCTGACAATTTCTGCAATGCCAACATCCCGGGTCAAACCAAAAACTGCCCCTCTTGCTTTAGGATCCCAGTAGGGGGCCCCTAAGCCTGTGAAGGCTGGCACAAAATAAACCCCTTTATTGCTGGACGTGCTGGCGGCCAGACGCTCCGTCTCACCAGCGGCCCCAATCAATTTTAACCCATCCCGCAACCATTGGATGGCGGCACCCGCCACAAAAATACTGCCCTCGGTGGCATAAGCCAAATGATTCTTCGTTTGATAACCGATGGTCGTTAACAGACGATGCTGGGAAGTCACAGCGTTTTCCCCCGTATTCATCAACATAAAGCAACCGGTGCCATACGTGCTTTTGATCATACCGGGTTGGAAACAGGCTTGGCCGATCAGGGCGGCCTGTTGATCACCGGCAATACCTGTAATGGCTATTTGCCGGTCAAATAGACCGGTTTGGGTAACACCAAAGGTGCCGGAGGAGGGGCGTACTTCCGGCAATAACCCCGCGGGAATATTAAATAATGCCAATAATTCCTGGTCCCATTGATGGTCATGAATATTATATAGCGACGTTCGTGAGGCATTGGTGGGGTCGGTTGCATGGACTTTACCACCCGTCAAATGCCAGAGTAAAAAGCTGTCAATTGTTCCGAAAGCCACCAGGCCTTTTTTAGCTTTTTCTCTTAACCCCTCCACATGGTCCAAGATCCAACGAATTTTGGTCGCGGAAAAATAGGGATCAATTAACAAGCCGGTTTTTTGCTGAATTTTCCCTGACCAGCCTTTTTCAATCAAAACATGGCAAAAATCAGCCGTGCGTCGGTCTTGCCAGACAATTGCCGGATAAAAAGCTTTGCCGCTTTTTTTATCCCATAAGATGGTTGTTTCCCGTTGATTGGTAATTCCCATCACGATCTTAGAATGGGGGGGCATTTTGGCTTGCTTGAGAACTTCTGCACATAATTTTAAGGAAGTTTGCCAAATTTCCGTTGGATCATGTTCCACCCAACCGTCTGCGGGGAAAGACTGCTTTAATTCCTGCTGTGCGGTAAATAGGGGTTTGGCCAGGTGATCAAGAAGGATTGCCCGCGTGCTGGTAGTTCCTTGGTCAAGTGCCAACAAAAATTCAGAGGATGCCATATTTCTACTCTTGCAAATTTGATTTTATCATTTGACGGTATGAAGGTGAAGTCAAGAAGCATTTGGTGAAGAACTTGTCTTTTGAAAGCGGTGGGTGGGTGGGTTGTCAATATAATGGCTAAAATTTTACCAGATGGGTGCCATTTTAGGTTAGTTGATAGTTGCAGATGACAGGAAAATCCCTTATGGTAACCGCAAAAATTTACCCTTCAATGACGGATGTAAGGAATATGAATTTTATTGTGTCACCATCCCGCACCCAATTTTCCCCTAACCAACCCATTCCCTTAATACAGCATTTTTCAGATCTAGCGCAGCGATATGAGGGGTTTATTATTGATCTTTGGGGCGTGTTGCATGACGGCGTGACCGCTTATCCAGGTGCTGCCGATTGTATGCGTCAATTAAAAAAACTAGGCAAAAAAACCTTGCTATTATCGAATGCGCCCCGGCGTGCGCGGGTTGTGGCGGAAGGTACCGCTAAAATCGGCTTCGCCCCGGATTTATACAATCATATCTATTCTTCAGGCGAGGAAACCTGGCAGCAGTTAAAGGATCGCCGCGATCCTTGGCACCGCCGGTTGGGAGAAAAATGCTTGGCAATTGTTGGCGATAGCGACCTCAATTTCTTTGAAGGGCTAAATCTGAAAATTGTCCGGCAGCCGGATCAGGCAGAATTTTTTTTAGCCATTGGCGCGCGCCATTTCGGTGAGGAAGTGAAGGATTATGAACCTGTCCTCAGGCAGGCTATTAAATATTCTTTACCCATGTTATGCGTTAATCCTGATTTGGAAATTATTCGCAACGGCAAGCGGGAAATTTGTGCCGGTGCCTTAGCTAAATGTTATGAGGAATTGGGTGGCGAAGTCCGCTATCACGGCAAACCCCATCCGGCAGTTTATCAAGAAGCCTTAAAGCTTTTGGGCAATGTCCCAAAAAACAAGATATTGGCCATTGGGGATGCCTTGCGAACAGATATTATGGGCGCACAGACGATGGGGGTTGATAGTTTATGGATATTGGGGGGAATCCACGCCGAATCCTTACAACTGGATCAACCCCAGGGTTTAGAGCAACGGGTTGCCCTGCAATGCCAACAGGCAGGATTATCGCCCGTTGCGGCGTTGCCAAAATTTATTTGGTAAATAATCCCATCAGCCAGTCTTGCTATCAATTCTTGCTATCAAGGGGCGGCTGCCCGGTAACCGATTTTGCCAGAAATATAATCTTGATATAATCTTTGGTTGCGGGTTATGAAATTACGGGTAACATAAGGGAAAAATTATTCACCTGTATGTTCCTTAAGGATTACCCATCATGGCCAAAAAGAAACCCTTCTTGAAACCCAGCATCCAAGATTGGTACAAAATTGCCCAAAGCGAATTAAATGGGCAGGATCCTTTGCAAATCTTGAATTGGCAGACGCCTGAGGGGTTTGATATAAAGCCTTTATACACCGTCGCTGATGTCAAACAATTGGATGTACTGCAAGAATTGCCCGGTATCGCGCCCTATACCCGTGGGCCGCGGGCCACCATGTATGCCAACCGCCCGTGGACGGTCCGTCAATATGCTGGTTTTTCAACTGCCGAGGAATCGAACGCTTTTTATAAAAAAAATCTGGCGGCTGGGCAAATGGGCTTATCAGTTGCGTTCGATCTTGCCACGCACCGGGGTTATGATTCGGATCACCCGCGGGTGACAGGGGATGTGGGTAAGGCAGGGGTAGCGATTGATAGCGTGGAGGATATGAAAATTTTATTCCATGAGATTCCCTTGGATAAAATGAGCGTGTCGATGACGATGAATGGGGCGGTTCTGCCTGTGCTTGCCAGTTTCATTGTGGCCGCGGAGGAACAAGGGGTCAAACAATCGCAGCTTTCCGGCACCATCCAGAACGATATTTTAAAAGAATTCATGGTGCGGAACACCTATATTTACCCGCCCGCACCCTCGATGCGGATTGTTGCAGATATTATTGCCTATACCGCTGGCCATATGCCGAAATTCAACTCAATCTCCATCTCTGGTTATCATATGCAAGAGGCGGGGGCTACGGCGGTACAGGAATTAGCGTTCACCTTAGCGGACGGCTTGGAATATGTGCGCGCTGCCTTGGCCCAAGGGTTGGATATTGATAGCTTTGCGCCGCGGTTATCTTTTTTCTTTGCTATTGGCATGAATTTTTTCATGGAAGTAGCCAAATTACGGGCCGCCAGATATTTGTGGGCAAGATTAATCCAACCTTTCAACCCCAAAAACCCGGCCAGTTTAACCCTGCGTACCCATTGCCAAACCTCGGGCGTCAGTTTGACCGAGCAAGATCCTTATAACAATGTCATTCGCACCACTTTGGAAGCATTGGCGGCGGTTTTGGGTGGTACGCAATCCTTGCATACCAACGCGCTTGATGAAGCCAGCAGCAAGGATGCAGATAAAGATATAGGCGATGAGATCGGCGGGCATGTCATGTCTCCAGAGGTGAACGTGACGACATGATGCGACCCCTACTAGCTCATCAGATGATCCAGTCCAAACGCCTGATATTT
>JBGAWJ010000050.1:0-10746 GCA_044227605.1 Alphaproteobacteria bacterium | reverse complement strand
TAGTGGTCAAGCCCAACGCCACTGGCTTCTAAATAATCTATAATTCGAACTTCTTTAAGATGCACCTGAAAAAACCATATCGCGGTGCTATCGCCAATCCCCAAATCCCAGGCGGTATGCACCGGCACATCCGGCTGGATGGATAAGGTTGCAAGCGCCCCCTGCTGCTCCAACCTATTCATCATTTCGCCATAATAAGCGCCCTGCACGGCGGCTTGGAAACTGCACTCAAATTCCTGCGCGTATTGATCCGGGCTCATCACCAATTGGGCGGCGGCCAATTCATCAAGGGACAACAGGCCGGTTTCACTGGCTTTCAGGCGAAAGGTAAACCAGGTTGGATCCAGCTTGGCTTGTTCATAAAGCTTACAAAAAGCATTGCGTCCCATCGGCGTGCCTATGAAAACCACCCAACCCTGCCGGTCGGCCAGCGACGGCCTTATCACCTCGGTCCAAATGCGCGGGGACATTTGGGCATATTCATCAAGAACCACGCCGTCCAGATAAAGCCCGCGCAAGCGTTCCGGGTTATCCGCCCCATACAGGCGCACCCGCGCCCCATTCGGAAAATCCACCCGTAATTCACTTTCATGGAATTTCACCCCAGGGACGGCGCGGCTATAATGTTTGACATATTCCCAGGCAATATCCTTGGCTTGCACAAAAAACGGGGCAATATAGGCAAAGCGCGGCTGGTTGCGCGGGCAAGTTAAAGCCCCTTTAATCAATTCGTTGATGCAAGCCACGGTTTTGCCAGCGCGGCGATGGGCCACCCCCACCGCAAAACGCTGCGGGCGTTGGTGCAGGGGCTTAAAAGCCGCACGCGGCCGGTAGGGAATGGTAATGGCGGGCATGGCTCATCATCCTTCAGGAAGAGGTGAATTAACATATGAGGCAATAAATTTTGGATTAGCGGAGGATATCAGCGTTATAGTGACTGATGAAGCGGGGTCATCCGACACCCGCCTAACCACAATTATGATGCCCCCAGACGCAGTCCTATATATTCCAGGGTAATAGCATAGCCAAGACCACCAATGATATAAAAATACCATTTCACGCCTTTAACAAGATAGGCCTGGATAGCGGTAATCGTAAAGATCAACAAATAAACATCAAAGCGATAATGAAAGGGAATTAAAACCGCATGATCCGCGTAAGGTTGCCGATGGACACTTGTCCATTGGTAGCGCTGCCATTCATAAATCCCGATCATCAGCAAATGAAAGGCGGCGAATAAGGAATCCGGGAAATGCCTGTAAATTTGCCAAACTGCTAAACCACCTGCCATCAATACCGAGAAAAGGGTTAGCCACTGATAATCCGTGGTGCTAACCATCAATTGGGCAAAGAAATGGACAAAAATGGCCTGATGTAATGCTTGATAATGCCAGCCAATCAGCGCCCATAGCAACAAAGGCCATACAATCCATGCAGACACGGTTGGATCAAGGAACAAGACCTCTTTCGCCGCTTGTTTGATGTTTTTGGTTAGATCATCGTCCGGCTGCTGCCTCATGGCGTCCCTTCGCCTCATTTTATGGGTAGGTCAATGGATGGGTAAAACTTTCCTCAAGCCCCCTCAAACAAGCCTGGGCCGAGTCAAAAAGACCGACGTCTTGGCAACGCTGTTTTACCTGATCACCGACCGTGGGCAGATCGTCAAATTCCAAGGGTTGTTTCATCCCCTCCTGCCAATAACGGGCAGGCTTTATCGTCGTAATCGACCCATCTTGGACTTCCGGTAAAAACAGCAATTGCAGTTTTCCGCCCTGGCCGTCATTGCCCAAAATGGCAGTATATAAACCATCTATTGTCTTGGGGTATACTAAAAAAGGGCGCCAGCTGAAACTGATGATAATACTCTTGGCACAAGCTCCAGGATAATTGTAAGAATAATCGGGATAATCCAATTCTGGACAGAAACCAATTCTTATAATCGCTTGCCCCTCATCCCCGCTTTCTCGAACCTGGATACCAATGTTATTGACCAATTGGCGGAATTGTTCTTTGGTTAAAAGTTGTTGTAAAGCGGGGGCAACGCGCGGATGCATAAAAAAACCGCCTTTTGGGATGACACCTTCATCCCAGCATTGCACCATCATCACACAACTGATAAAGCCTTGTTTATCTTCCATTTTCACCGGTACCGCTTCTTGGGCGTTGAGATTTGGTATCCAACCCAGCAGCCAAAAAACAACCAGGTATTTTTTCATCATCATTTCCTCTATTAACTTCCTTGTTTGAAGAGATTCTATTGATTCGCTTTATTCCAACTAGGGGAAACCTTTACTTAGTTCTTCCATACAATGATGGATGATCTTAAGATCATCTATTCTCTGACACTTCTCCTGCAACAGTTTGCTGAGGGTGGGGTCAGCGGACAGGCTGACCAGTTTTGCCATCCCTTCCTGCGCGTAAGAAAGCGGGTTTTTACTGCCCTTTTCCACCAGCATCACCTGCAATTCGCCGCCCTTGTTATTGGCGCCTAAAATGGCCGGTGAAATATCATAAAGCTGGTCACGATCGGTCAAATCCAGAGCCACTGGTTTCCAATTGAAACTGATGATCAGGCTGCGCGGGCATCCGACCGGCTGGTCACGTTCTTTCTGGGTATGGGCGGGGCAAAGCCCCAGTTGGATGGTGACCCGCTGCTTATCACCGGTAACGGCCGAACGCAGTTCAACACTATGTTGGACGGCTTGGTAATCAGCCGGGCTTAAGATTTTCTTTAAGAAAGGGTCAATGCGGTCAAGCCTTAAGAAATCCCCGCCTTCCTTTGAGCCATACACACATTGATGGCGGGCGATGCAAACACCGAAATTCACCAAATCCCAATCTTCCTGGGTTAAGCCCCCATCTTCGTTATCACCATGCCATGCCGTATAGGCCGCAGGCTGCCAGTCCGATGACCATATTTCCCTTAAGATCCCCAGGCACGTCGTAAGCTGCGCCTTAAATGAATGCTCAGGGGTATCCACCAAGCTTAAACAGGTTTTCGTTGATAGGTGATCAAGGCCCAAATCTTCCTGAAGGTTAATATATTTTTTCATTCCTTCCTGCCAATATCTCATAGAGGGCCGGCCATCTATTTTTTGATATTTCAGAATCTGAATGAAGCCGCCCCGCCCATCGGCGCCGACCATCGCGTCGTAAAAATCCTCCACCGATATCCTGATCCGGCTGCCTTTTTCCCAAGAAGGCACCCAAGCAAAATTGAAAATATCGACCCCATCGCAATCCTTGAACCATTCAATCGGTTTCTGGTGATCGATATTAACGGGGCAGTAGCCCCAGATATTAATGTTTTGCTGCAGGCGCCCACTGGCTTCGGTACCAGCCCGATCTTCGATATAAAGACGCTTTTGGATAGCACTTTGCCATACGCCTCTTACATCATAATCCCGCGAATAGTCGGGATTCAGCATATGGTTCAAGGCATCCCGCACACGCAGATGCTTGAAAAAATCGCCCTTGATGTGATCATTCGGCCAGCATTCCCCATTGTTCATGCATTGCACGAAAGCCTCTTTATCTTCTTTGGTCACTATCGGCGCTTGTGCCAAAGCCAGTGGTGTGATCAGCAAAAATCCAAGAATTGCTAAAATTTTCTTCATGTTATCTCCTAATACATGTTCGAATTTGGCTTATTTTCCTTTTCCAAATGCCTGTTCTAAGGCCTGCATACACGCCGCTGGACTTTCGATTTTGTACGGGCGACGAACCTCCGGTAGGGTTAGGGCCTTACTACAGATACCCCTAAATAGGTTCGAGTCCGTTTTTATGATCGTTTTTTCTGCCATGCCCTCTTGCCAATAGGTGGCTTCTGTGGGCGAATATATATATAAGATTTGCAGTTTTCCACCCTGGCCATTTTCCCCTAAAATACCCCTGCTAATCGCTTTATAATTACCAGCTCTTTGGGAGTTAAGCTTTTTTTCAAGTTTTGTTTCATCGACATCCCAAATTCTCCAGTAACTATCCCAACTGAAAGAAACAACCAGCGTGCGACCGCAAGGCTGGGGCGGACAAAAACCAAAAGCTACAGCATCCATTCGGTTGTATTGATTGAAGAATTCCAGGGCCACGCCTTTGTTATCAATACCCAGGCCGTAAAGCATCACGCCTGTGTTAGCAACCAGGGCTCCGTATTCAGCCGGGGTTAAAAATTTCTTGAGTGCCGGGGCAAAGCGATCCATTTCAAAGAAATTAGGATGCTGGCGAGGTTGCCAACAGTCACCAACTATTACACATCTGTAGAACCAGTAGGATTGATCCGATGATAAGCCCGTTTGCGCCTGGGCAGAACTGTAAAAAACAGCCCAGAAAACGGCAATTATCCAAGTAATATTCTTTTTCATCTAAACTCCTGTGACCGAATATGGGTTAGGGGAATAAAACATCTCTTATAGCAAAAGAACAGGGGGGATTTTTCCTCAAACCAACACCATCCCTGCAGGACACATAAAGTAAAGGCTTGTTTAGGTTCGGTGGTTATGGAAGGTATTTCGGCCATGATACCCTTACTCATAATCAACCCTAATCCGATTGCCGTTAAAATCTTCTCATATGACTTTGTCTTATGATTTTTCTGTTATTCAACTCGCTTTACTAGAATTTGCAACTATTTGACCGGTGAAAAAGCCTTCGCCAAGGCCTGCATACATTCGGCAGGCCCTTCGGTTGGGGCCTTACCACAGGCATCCTTGACACCCTTAAATAGGTCAGAATCGGTTTTTATCGTCGTTTTTTCTGCCATGCCCTCTTGCCAATAGGTAGCTTCTGTGGGCGAGTATACATATAGGATTTGCAGTTTTCCACCCTGGCCATTTTCCCCTAAAATCCCCCTGCTAATCGCTTCAAAGGGTGAATTAGCAACAGGATTCTTGTTATGGGCATCCTGAATGTCTTTCAAAGAGCCATTCCAACTGAGAGAAACAACCATCATCCGGTCGCAGTCCCATAAACTAAAATTTTGGTTATTAGGCTGGGGCGGACAAAAACCAACAACCGCATCCAGGCGGCTGTCTTTCGCTAACAATTCGAACGTCACGTCTTGGTTGTTAACCAGGAAGCCGTAATCAGCCGGGGTTAAAAATTTCTTCAAGGCCGGGGCAAAACGGTTCAGTTCAAAGAAATTGGGATGCTGCCCTGATTCCCAACATTGCCTAACCATTAAACATCGAGCAAAAGACCGGGATTGATCAAATGATAAGCCTGTTTGCGCTTGGGCAGGATGATAAAAAATTGCCCATAAACAGGCGATGATCCACGTCCTATTTTTCTTCATTCAAGCTCCTACTTTATCCAGGGATGAAGCATATCAAGTGCTTTTTATTGTCAAATAATAGAAAAATTATACCTGATTTGAGCAGTTTTAACCAGCGTTTTCTTCACCCACCAACCATTGCACCTGCCAAGGTTCGGAAATGGGCTGATTGTCCGTTTGTCCTTGCTCATCAAGCAAGCCATATTTCTTGGGCGCCAAGCGGGCAATCAGCCATTTGCGCGCATCAATCCGCAATTTGGCCCGCTGCACATGTTCGGTGTTAAAAACCAGCTGCTCATCAATTGAGCCGCGTTTCAGCTTTTTCAACCAATCCTCCTCATTATGATCAGCAATCGCCAAAATTTCTTCGGCCAGCAAATCCGCCTGGATTTCGCGGGCAGCAGCATATAATTGCCGAAATTCCTGCTTGTTGGCCAGCCAGTATAAAATGGTGCGGCGCACCGCCGGAGGTTCGTCGCCCGCGCAAATTTGGCGAAGGCTTTCGCCTTGCATTAAACGCTGGCAAATTTCTTCAGCCAATTTATCATTATAAGGCCGCGGTTTTTTACCCGTCCTTTTGGTGGGGGGTTGGCCACCGAATAAATCCGTGGGTGACAATTGGTCGGTTAGCCTTATATTAGCCACGGGTTTCTTAATATCTGACAATTTCGTCTCCTTGATTGTGAAAATCTTTTCCCCCCAGGATTTAAAGTTTTGGGGATTTAAAGTTTCTAGCACCGGTACAAGTTATTTGAAATGTGGGCATGTTAAGCAGTAGGCCTTTGCAACCCCGGCGTTTTGATTGTGTTTTTTTTATTTGCGGCTGAGGCGGAATCGTCTATACTTGCATTTTGGATCGGAATTGAAGGAGGAGTAGGATGCGTTTTCGGTTTTGGCAATATTTGGCCTTTTCTGGGTTGCTGACAAGCTGTTTCCCAGCGATTTTATCCGCACAACAACCAAATCCCATTAGACTGGCGATTGACCCTCCGCCCCTTCATACAGACACAGATATTTTGAAAGATTGCGCGTTTCATCAGACCACTAACCGGCAGCTGCTCTTCAGCTGCACCGTCATCCATAATTATGATGAAATAATCCTTCACTATGAGACCACCACGCAGCATTCCCAGATCTGGTCAGCTTTATTTGATGCCTCAGGCCATTTTCTTGATAAACAGATGATAGTCTTTGATACAGACCTTGATGCCCGGTTATTGGTGGCTTTTTCTCCCAACCGTTGGGTCATTCTCAAGCAAGTTAACAATCTCAGCGATAAGCGTTTGCCCGGGCAATCCCCCGACCAAACCAGTGTTTTTGTCACTCCTCAAGGGGAGATAAGCTGGCAGCGGCTGATCTGGCAGTTCCCTGACCAAACAATTTTGGCTGAAACGCTTGAGCCTAGTGTATTTTTGCAGGATGGTTTCGTTGATCAAAATGGTCACGCCATCACGGTAGGCACGGACTTTGCCAATATAGAGACCCACCCAATATCGAATATGTTTTTCCTGCAGGCGCAAGATCAAAATGGCCAAGTCATCTGGCAAAATCGTGGGGAGGTTGAGCAACTGCTATTATCAAGCAATCCCCAAAGTATGGCAGGCGGTTTCGTAGATTCAGGCGATACAGTTAACAAATTTATCCTGCCGCGTCCGCAGGGGGGCTTTGTCGTATATGGACCAGGCAATGTCCCGAATAAATTAACCCCTGTCAGTCTCTATGGTATATTTATCTTATGTTTTGGTCCGGATGGGGGTTACCAAAATGGTGCTTTTGTTCCCAAATTATCCTCCGGTGCCGGAAGATATGTCAGCATGATGCCTGATGGACGTTTAGCCCTGTTCCCTTTCTATGATCGAGAAGAAGGGGGGAACGGATCGCAACTTGCTTATCTGGATGCCGATTGCCGCCAGGAAAGTTACCAAACCATGGCACCGGTACGGTTTCCCAATCATTTTGAAACCACTTCCTCATCCGTATCAAATCATTTCATGGCTGTTGTCACGGGCGCGAATAACCATCATTACCTTTTATACCGTCAATATGAATGGGAAGATAAGCCAGAGGAGGAGGTATATTGGGCCAAAGATCAACCCCCTGCTTTGTATATACAGGAAATTGATGAAAATGGCAGACGGATCCGGGATTATCCGGTGATTAGCCCGCAAGACATTGCTAACCACAATTTCTATGCTGATCGCCATGTCGGAAGGAATCTATCGGGTTACAATTATGACCTTACCCTAACCCACGATCAAAAATTTATCCTCATTTCCCTTAACCAAATGAGCCTGGATATTGATGAAAATACCCAAGAGTATCCGCCGCTACTGCTCTACCGTTTGTCGATTGGGTCCCCCGAATAATCAGGAAGGGATTTCTTTAGGAGATTAAGAGAGGGGACAAAAGTTAATTCGGGGCTTAGGGAACCGAAAAACAGCTTTTGTCTTCATGAATGAGTGCCTAAACAATCTTTTTAACTTACTTTTTAACGAATCATCCTAGAATGCGTTCCTGAAAGTGCTTGTGCTTTTTTTAACCGTCATCAGAAAGGATTTATCATGTTGTCCAGTGCAACCCCCCGCGATCCTTCGCGCTTGTGGCTTATTGCCTTCCTATTTATAGCTTATTTGGGGATATCCCAGGCCGTCGCCCAACAACCAACCGTACCCACGCCGCCCGCGGTTGCAACCGCCCCAACGATTGCGGACCCCAAAGTTTGGGTGGGGAAATTTTTGCAAACCTTACACAAAAACGGGGTTATCCCGGCGGTTGAAATGCTGATGAATGAAAGTTTATATAATGTTCGCAACAACAAAGCGGAAATTCAAAAACAATTGATCAACGCCTTGAACAATGCAAGCACTCTGCTGGGGCAAATTGTCCGCACGGAAATGGTGGAAGTTAAAAATCTGGGCACAGGTCTTACCCGTTACCGCGCACTGGTTCATTACCAACAAGGGCCATTGCTGGTTGAAATCACCTTTCATAAGGCCGAAAAACAATGGGTGTTGATTGGTTATAATATCAATGGCAGCATCTCGGTCAGCGCGTTTTAACTAAGATTCTTAAAATCCTTGCCAGCCAACAGGTTGGCAGGGATCAATCCCCGTGCTGCCCTGCTGTTGCAGGTATCATAGCTGCAGCCCTTCCTATGCTTGATTTTCATCACTGCTTCCCATCCCCGGTAATCTGCCCGAAAATAAGCTGTCCGCACCCCCCCTCATGCGGGTGGTTGGGCAAGACCTATCCCGGTACTTGCAGCAGATGTTGTGCTGACCGGATCATGAGGTTGAAGGTTTGACCAATTGTTTCATCATGCCAGCAAGTTCAGGGTTGGTCAAGCCAGGGCATGTGGGTTTTACCGGCAGATTAACCGAAAGCCAGCATCCGGGTTGGTAAGTATCTACCGTGACACATAATCGGCACAACCCCTATTTGGTTGGCAGTACAGATAGATAAGGGGTCAGTCACAAGATGGGTGATGGGAGGTCTGGAACTATTTTTGGCCCCCGACAACAAACACCCGCCAGCTTGAAGGCCAGCGGGTGTTTGTTGGTAAGTACGGGCAACTTTTAGTTATCTATAGACTAGTCACTGCCACCCGTGCCATTGGGCGCATTTGGTTGTAGGTTGACATCCGTGGCGGTATTGCCACCCCGGTCTTCCATCACACCCACATCATCCCAGCTATACCCTGTATCCCAGGTTTGAAGGCTAATCCCCTGGAAACTAACGGTTCCCGATGACTGGGCACCGATCGTCACAGCAGTCGTACCAAACCGCCTAGTCTGATGTGTCCCTTGCAGCGTGATATTTTTCAACTCTACCGCCCCGATGTTACTACTCAGAACAATACCACGTGAACCCGGGCCAGAAATTTCCATCAACCCATCTTCTATTTGGATTCCCTCTGCGTTCATAATCGTTATACCTATAGCGCCACTGATCTGGAAATTTTTGACCAAGATGTCCCGGCTACCCTCAACCACCAGACCTTTTGACCCTTCTGACATATTAAGTCTAACATCCTCGACCACCACCTGCTCGCCCCCCCGGATGTTCATACCCACGGAGCTTCCGCTTAACCGCAAATGATCAACATACACATTTTTGGCATCTTGAATATCCAACAAGTTTAGCTCGATCGTCCTACCTGCCCCTTCGGTAATATCTCCTAAAGTGCCAGGCGCGGCATATGTAGCGGAAAGCCCACTGGTTACACCTTGGAAAGATAAGTTTGTTCCACCCCCCACCACCCCACTATTATTGGCCGTAATGAGCAGGTTTTGATCGGTAGCCAACGTCACCGGCCCATCGATCAGCAAGATGCCGCCATCGGCCAGCGCCGCTGCTTGCTCATGCGCCAAGCTTTGGTTAGCCGCATTGACATAGCGTAATTCCGTGACCACCGCATCCGTCTTATCCCATTTCACTGCTTCTTCAATATGGGTAACCACATTGGTAACTTCAGATCTCACTTCAGGACGGGCACGGTCTTGCAAGGCCATCCTTCTTGGGGCTTGCGATAGGAAGCGTTGACGGGGGTCGTTAACCACAGCAGCTGGCCCCAAATTTACCCGCAACCCTAAGCCAAACGAGGCAACCGTACCAATTTCCCGGTCACGCCGCCCATGGGCCGACATCGTGAATTGCACGCCACCCGCCAATGGTAAGGCTACATCAAGCCCAGCCTCAACCCCCTTCAGCTGTTTGCCGTCACGGTCCATCATATACACACCAACATTCGGCGTGATATCAATGGATTGGAAAAATGGCAAGCGATAGGCAATTTGCAGGTCAGCACTCCAACGGTTCCGTTCCGTAACCTGTGTGGTACTGTTGACATTCTCCCCTACCAATATGGGTACGCAAACTTCGGGGTTGCTTGGGTTACAAGAACCCGGCGTTTTGTCACGCAGCTCCAACTCAGTTGTTTGGGTGTTCACGGATGAAGAAGATACGCCCCTCTCTTTCTGCAATACGGGGATATACCCATTCAAGCTGATCGCAAGACCGCCCGGGATGAAAATTTCCAAGCCTGCGCTGGCCCCATAAAAACGATTGCGGCTGTCGCTTTGACTGATATCAAAACTGCCGTTTAGGCCGATGCCTACCCCCTCAACCCCCGCTGGCAAGAAGCGGTATCCCGCCCCGAACGATCCGACCGGACCGCCGCCATGGTTGAACCCACCCCTCCACCCTCCCTCAATCATGGTATAGAACATGCCGGTGGGGGCGGAAAACAACGGTATCATCAGGCCAGCATTCGCCCCGAACCCCCCATTGCCTTTCTCATAAATGCTTTCCAAATTTAAGCTGCCCGCGAACTGCGCCTGAGCTGCCCCACTAATCCCTACCGCGCAAACGGTTGCCAGTAGCATTTCTTTCATTCCTAATTGTTTTTTCATCATCATCCTCCTTATTCTGCCTTATATCGTTATATTTATATGATAGATTGTTGATCTCATCGGTCT
>JBGAWJ010000004.1:0-32907 GCA_044227605.1 Alphaproteobacteria bacterium | reverse complement strand
AAAGTGGTTGGCAAAATTCCTTTACCGCACCGGAATGGTCTATTACTGGAAGATTAATAACCACAACAATAGCGTGTTGATAGGAATATGGATATGGTAAATAAATCGTCGTCGGCCCTTCTTCCCAATAGGAAAACGGTTCTGATTACGGGTGCAGCCCAGAGAATCGGTAAAGCTATTGCCCTTGGTTTTGCGGAGAAACAATGGAATGTCATGCTTCATTACCATCAATCGCATGAAGCAGCCGAAGCATTGGTAAAAACAATTGCTGCCCAGGGGGGGACAGCCATGTCCTTCGCTGCAGATTTAAGCCAGGAACAAGAAACAGCAGATTTGATCCCCATAATTGCGAAAACCATTCAAGAACCAATTGATTGTTTGGTCAATAATGCCTCGATATTTGAACGGGATGATGCAGCAACTGCAACCAGCCAATCTTGGCAGCTTCACATGCAAATTAATTTAAGGGCCCCCTTCATCCTTAGCCAGAAATTCCATCAGCAATTACCTGCGGGTAGACCTGCCAATATCATCAATATCATTGACCAACGGGTTTTATGTTTAACACCCTATTTCACTAGTTACACCATCAGTAAGGCGGGGTTATGGACGCTAACACAAACCCTGGCTCTAGCCTGGGCCCCTTATATCCGGGTGAATGCTATTGGCCCCGGCCCTACTCTGCCAAGCCCTAGGCAAACATCCAAGCAATTTCAGGATCAATGTTTGGCGATGCCATTACAACACGGTACAAGTCCTGAAGAAATCAGTCGCGCTATCCAGTTTATTGTTGATTCGCCTGCAATGACAGGTCAGATGCTGGCGCTTGACGGCGGCCAACATTTGGGTTGGTTGGTACCTTCAAAAAATTACATCTTGCCTGAATAAGATTGAGGGTCATGCCAATGAAATTATTTATTAGAAACTGGGTGGTATATACTAAAGTGGGTATTAATCCCAAAGAAGCAGATGTTTTACAGCGGGTTCGTATACATCTGGAGATGGAGGTAGCCGCTAAATCCCCCATTGATGATAAAATCCAGCATGTGGTGTGTTATGATTTACTAAAAAAACGCTTACAGGAAGTTTTGAAAGAACAGCCGCACCTCTTAATTGAAACCATCGCAGATTTACTAGCCACTAATTGCTTAACTGATAAAAAAATAAAAACGGTCAAGGTTCAGGTTGAAAAATTAGATGTTTATAATGACTGTATTGTTGCGGTTGAAGTTAACCGGCAGCAGAATTAAAACAGGCATTTACCTATAAAACCGTGCTAAATGGCAGAAATTATGCACATGCCTGTTAAGAGGCGGTTTTTTTAAGGAAATGGCCTGAGTCTACATAAAATAGAAGTTTTACAATAATATTAAATATTGATATTTATCAATAAGATAGGCATAATATTGATGCGAATGATCAATTTGTTGCTAAAATTTGTTCAACATGATTTAGATGACAGATAATCGCTATTGACTGGACGTTATCCACAAACTTATCCACAGATTCGTGCAACTGTAAGCCCACGTTAAGAACAGGTTTTGAAATATTCCGGGAAACTGCCGGATTAAGGTTTTTTTGTAACATATTGATAAATAATTAATTGTATATTTTTAGTTTTCGGAAGTCGTCACAATGAACAAGAAACAAGAAAACTTAAATCCTTTGAGTCAAGGTGTTGCCGTGTTACAAAAGCAAATCAAGCTTTTAGGTAACAACCCTGGTATTTATCAAATGTTGAATGACAAGGGGGAAGTTCTATATATTGGCAAAGCCCATAATTTACGGAAAAGGGTTACCAATTATACCGTTCCTGAGCGTCTAACATTACGTATCCAACGCATGATTGCAGAAACGCGGTCGCTTGAAGTAACGATCACGCACACAGAAGCTGAGGCATTATTACTAGAAAGCAACCTCATTAAAAAAATCTTGCCCCGCTATAATATTTTGCTGCGCGATGATAAATCTTTCCCATACATTGTAATTACCCATAACCATCCTGCCCCCCAACTTCTGAAACATCGGGGTGCCAAGACAATTCCTGGAAGTTATTATGGGCCATTCCTTTCGGTGCAACAAGCACAAAATTTTCTATCCGGCAAAACCGTGATTATTCAAGAACAGCTGGCCAAGCAAATGCAAGAAGCCAGCGCCCAATTGGATTTTGAGGCCGCCGCAGGCTTCAGGGATCGGTTGCAAGCCCTTACCCAAATCCAAGCACGCCAACATATTTTTGTTGAAGGCATAACCGAAGCCGATGTCCTGGGATTTTACCACCAAGCTGGACAAAGTTGCATTCAGGTGTTTTTATATCGGGGGGGCGGGAATTATGGAAGCAGGTCTTATTTTCCCAGCCACCATGCGGAAGCCAGCGCAGATGAAATTCTAAGCGCTTTTGTGGGTCAGTTTTATGCCGATAAGTTGCCACCTAGGGAAATTTTGTTGTCCCTATCTTTAAAAGATCAATCCCTTTTGCAAGAAGCACTGAGCAGCAAAGCCGGTTATCCCGTCCATTTTTCTGTTCCTAAACGGGGTGAAAAACATAAAATCATCAAATATGCAGAACAAAATGCCCGGGAATCACTACAACGTCGGCAGTCGGATGTGTCATTGCAAGCGGATATGTTACAAAAGCTTGCCGCCCGTTTTAACTTGCCTAAAGTACCTGCACGTATCGAGGTTTATGACAATAGCCATTTAATGGGAACCCATGCCTTTGGCGCCATGATCGCTGCAGGTGCGGAAGGCTTTATCAAAAGTTCTTACCGCAAATTTGCGATTCGGACAGATGACGGGACGATGGGAAATGATGACTATGAGATGATGCGCCAAGTCATGCGCAGACGTTTAAAACATGATCCTTCCCCCTCAACTGATGCAAACCAGAATTGGCCGGATTTAATGTTGATTGATGGCGGCAAAGGACAAGTGCAAGCGGTCAATCAGGTTTTAGAAGAACTTGGGATCACCTCCATTTGCTTAATCGGCATTGCCAAGGGCCCTGATAGGAATGCAGGGCGGGAAAGGTTCTTCTTGGTCGGCCAGGAACCCTTAACATTGGAACCCCAAGACCCTTTACTCTATTTTCTGCAACGGCTGCGGGATGAAGCGCATCGTTTTGCAATAGGTGCCCACCGGCAGAGACGTCAAAAGCAACTGTATAAATCGGCCCTAGATGATATTCAGGGAATTGGCGCTAAACGTAAAAAATTATTGCTCCTTCACTTTGGTTCCGCCCGCGAAGTATCCAGGGCAGGCGTGGCGGATTTGCAAAGAATCCCGGGAATTAGCCAGGATATTGCCAAACGCGTATATTCATATTTTCATGATTTGGCTGAAAATAAATGAGGGGCACCCAATTTTATAATTCAGGCCCTTGACATACTTTTACCTTGTTTTCATAGGAAAAATTAGGCAGCATGGGTGGACAACTAAAAAACTAGGATGAATAATGCCATCAAATTTGCCCAATATCTTGACTTTTTTACGTATTGGCGTTTTACCCCTATTGGTGGGGCTAATGTATATTCCCCATGATTGGGCCCGTTACCTAAGTATTGTTCTATATTCCTTCGCTTGTATTACAGATTATTTGGATGGATACTTCGCAAGAAGGATGAAACAAGTATCCCCCCTAGGCCGGCTGCTTGATCCTATTGCAGATAAATTGTTAGTAGCCACCGTGTTAATGATGTTGACGGCCTTGCAAATTATAGAAGGCTGGACTGTCATCGCCGCCTTAATTATTTTAAGCCGGGAAATTTTTGTCTCGGGGCTTCGTGAATTTTTAGCAGAATTGCAAGTTAGGTTGCCGGTCAGCCGTTTGGCAAAATGGAAAACCGCCGTGCAGATGGTTTCCCTAGGCATGTTGCTGCTTGCCCCACTGTACCCCAATTATCTTTTAGAAGCCGCGATTATAGGCCTGTGGATGGCCGCTGGATTAACCATTATTACGGGATATGATTATCTGATAGCCAGCGTTAAACAATTGCGTCCAAAATAATCCTGGCAATCCCATTGAACTGAAATATTTGGATGCAGTTGCAACTAGTGTTGGTACCCCTTAATTGGCCTGAACTCCTATCGCTG
Organism: Alphaproteobacteria bacterium; assembly: GCA_044227605.1. Classification (GTDB taxonomy): domain Bacteria; phylum Pseudomonadota; class Alphaproteobacteria; order JAEUKQ01; family JAEUKQ01; genus JAEUKQ01. The sequence continues at coordinate 28,815 of JBGAWJ010000004.1, read as the reverse complement.
GGACACTTACAAATGCTTTAAGAAAACCGAGGAAAGATGCAATGAAGATCATTTATTTTGCTTGGCTTAGAAGTAAGGTTGGGTTGGCAGAAGAGATCATCAGTCCACCCGCCCAAATTCAGACGGTTGAACATCTTTTAAACTGGCTGGAGCAGAAAGGCCCCAATTATCAGGAAGCTTTAAAGAACCGCACGGTCGTAAAAGTTGCGGTCAACCAAAAATATGTAGGCTTTTCGCATCCCATTCAATTAAACGATGAGATTGCTTTGTTTCCACCGATCAGTGGAGGATAAAAGCATTGCCCTATCGTATTCAACCCGAAGATTTTATCCCAGACCATGAAACAGAAATCTTATTACATGGCAACCGCCATGTTGGCGCCGTGGTTACTTTCGTAGGGTATGTCCGTGATTCTTTAAACAAGCCTTTAGATTCCATGACCCTTGAATGTTATCAATCGATGGCCCTGCAACAACTCCATATGATTGAACAGGAAGCCAAAAAACGCTGGAGTTTGATTGACTGCCTTATTATTCACCGTTACGGCTATTTACAGCCTAGCGCCAGGATTGTCCTTGCTGTCAGCCTGTCTTCTCACCGCGCTGACGCCTTTAATAGTTGCCAGTTTATCATGGACATGGTTAAGGTAAGTGTGCCTGTTTGGAAAAAAGAACAGCACGGCCTAAACAGTGATTGGATTGGAACCAAGACCTCTGACCTGGAGGCCGCCCAGAAATGGGGGCACCTGCCAGGTTTCGATTTTTGATGTTTCTGCAGTTTTAAGTAAGGATGATAGAGGGCTTCATAAACGCGGCTCCGCCCTTATTTATCTTGATCCTTTCTCTTCGGGAAAGAGATATTGAAGCTCCGCGGGTGAGTAGGGGGATTATGAGACAGGTTGGGGGAAGCATTATATTCCTCCATTATTTCTTCCCTATTTTCTGCTGGCATGTTCTGGGATCGCGCATACCAACTCTTAATCTTTGGGATCATTTCACATAAATCCACAAATGGTCCCCGAAGGTCGGGCGGGAATCTTACAATAGCACCCACTAACCTTTGTATGTCATTTGTTTCCTTCTTTTCTTCTGTAGGGTCTTTATCCATCATTACAAACGGAATGGCATACATAAAAAATCCAGGGTGAACACCCAAATACTCGCAAATTTCATATAAAGTTTCAACGCGCATGGCACTAGTGCCTTTTTCATATTTCTGAATCTGTTGAAAACTAACGCCTAACCGCTGCCCCAATGATTGCTGAGTCATATGGTGCGATTTTCGTATTTCCTTCAATCGTTTGCCCAAGATCTGGTTAATTTCATTTGTTGTAAGCGGACGATTTTCTGGACTTTTTTCATCTTGCCTCGCCACTATTATTCTCTCCTTTTAAAAGTTTTTTGTTAGTAAAGTGATTACCTATTGAACTTCCCAAATCCTCAGAGGATTATCTTATGATGGCGCCGTCAGCACCGGGCGGGTTATCAAAAGAGGAACTAGCACAATCCGGTTCGGATTTGCACCGAACCTACATCGGATCGGTTGAACAATATGAAAGAAACGTAACATTACACACATAAGAGACAATACCAACGGTAAAACATCGGTCATTCATCTGTTAACGTTTTAGGAGCCCACGCAGCTACTAGAAAAATGGAGATAATGCAGAATTGAAACAATTTTCTATTATTGTCAATGGTTATTAAAACCCATACCCCCTTGTAGGGGGTATTAATTGAGGGCTGATATATTGCTCCTACGAAAATTTACGGAGTGCACTCACAAATCGGCCCTTCCCTTGGTCTTACTTCGGGACTACGCCCAACACCTGGCGCTGACGATGGGGTTCCTGTCCCCCCTTTAGACCCAGAAAATCCACCCTCTCTTAAAAATTCCCCATTTATTAAACCCATGCGTTCGTTCAAAATTGTGATTGATAAGGTTTGGCATTCGGGTTTATCCAAACTTGCATAGGAAAAACTGCATTGTCCGCTATTAACTTCTTGAGCGACTGGTGCAGAAATAGGTGAGGCTAATAAAGCAGCCCCGAGGACTATATATTGAACAAAAATTTTCATCATGATATTCCTTACTATTATAAATTCTTTATATTCTCAATCACCGTGCTAGATTTGCAAAACGATGATGTCTTTACTACCCTTACCGTAATTTTTATATAAAAATAGTTAATGAAAGATTAACAATAATATAATTTATTTATGAGTGGATAATAAGGCGAAGAATATACGGATTCAATAGCATAATTATAGCTAAGTTGCTGGATTTTGCCTTTTTCTTAACTGCCTAGAAAGAATTGTTTTCACATGCCAGGCAAAGTTAATTGACGTGCTAAATAGCTTTGCCGTAATTGATCAATCGAATATAAATTTCCATCGAGGTGGCGGATATGCCAAAAATCCCAGCCATTTGAGGAAGTCTTTCCTTGTAACTTGGCTGCAGCCCGGTGGATGGATAAAATACCCTCACTGGTCAGCAATGTACCATCAGCTTTAACCGAGGCCTCATACCGTCCATTTTGACAATACAATCTTTGCCCGATGCTTAATAAGCCGCTTTCAATGAGTGCGCCAAATTTAACCCGCGGCTGGTCCCGGCGGTTCCTGGTCTCCAATAATTCAATGGAGGCAGGATCTATATGTACGGAACTTAACCGTTGCCTTGCAATTTCTACATAGTGAGCATCTTGTTCAAAGCCGATAAAACGACGTGCCATTTTTTTTGCAACGACGGCGGTTGTCCCCGTCCCTATAAAAGGGTCTAATATAATATGGCCGGGCTTGGTTGCCGCCGCAATCACCCGGTATAGCAATTGCTCTGGTTTTTGGGTGGGGTGCGCTTTACGACCATTAATTTTTTGCCGCTCACCTCCTTGGCAAATTGGGATATGCCATACATTTTGCATTTGCTTATCATCGTTTAAATTTTTCATGGCGCGGTAATTGAAATAGTATTTTTTCTGGCCGATAGATTTTTTGGCCCAAATCATGGTTTCAGTAGCACTTTGGAAACGGGTGCCTCGAAAATTAGGCATCGGATTGGTTTTATGCCAAATAACATCATTCAGTATCCAAAAACCTAAATCCATCATGATAAAACCGACCCGGAATATATTATGGTAACTGCCAATTACCCAGATGGTACCCTCATCTTTTAATAAACGGCGACAAGCCTTTAGCCAGGAACATGTGAAATCATCATAGGCTTGGAATGAGGAAAACTGGTCCCACTCCTCAGTTACCCCCTCCACCTGGCTATCATCCGGCCGGCGCAATTCCCCTTGTAACTGTAAATTATAAGGGGGGTCAGCAAAAATCATATCCATTGATTTTTCCGGCAATTTAGCCATGGCTTCAATACAATCCGCTTGATGGATCTTATCAAGCGCATAAGTTGCTGACGTTAATTGCATAGAGGCGGAAGAAGGTCTTTTTTTCACGGCACCGGATCCAATCATCCTTTATATTTTTGCCAATAGCCAAGCTATTTACGGCAATCTTTTTTATGATTGACTGATCCGATTCCGAATGTCCATCCTGTTTTTACGAACATCCTAGGCATTAAATTCCTCAAGAATCTCACACACCTTGGTAACCTACCAACAATCCCCATACTTATTTTTTAAACGGCCATACAATAAATAATGATCTATCTTGTTTTACCAAGGGATGCGAGCGGTCAGGTAAGATATCGCAAACTCCTGATTCTGGTGCAAAAGTTCCAATCACATACCCTTTATTAGTTTGGGTCACGCTTATTTTTATCCCTTCTTGGAATATAGGTTTTAGGCTGTTCCAATCATCAAGGAACTCATATCGGCAGGAGATTAAAGAATTTTTGTCCCCCAAAGAAATGATTTTACCTACCTTGCCATTATCTGCGAGTAAAGCCCCCATCAGTTCGGCGCGGTATATTTTAGCCCGATCTTTTGCGTCCGATTGCGGTTGCTCTTGCCAAGCCGGGTAAACCACCCATAGGCCTTTATCTTTGGGGTTGATAGGCAACATCAGCGGCTGATGAACAACCATGGGGGCATCGTCCTGCGCCGGATTGCCTGGTATCCAGCCAGCATAGGTTCTTTCGCTGGTTTTCTGACATTGTTGGTTCAGCGTGGTTAAACGCAACCAATCGGTGTCATACATCACCGTTTCATCCAGAAAAACAAGTTGGCCCGCAGAATTAAACACGGCTTGCTGCCAATCGCGATCTTCAAAAAAACCTTGCCCCGTTTTTTTGCCATTAGCATTTAGACATACGACAAATGAACCCATCACCCCGTTCGGATTGCCTTTTTGCGGCTGCCAGGCCTTACCGAAGATAACCACCCGGTTATCAGGCCCGATAATCAGGTTTTTGCTTATCTGTATTCCCGCCATATTTTGCTTGGCTTTGACTGCTGCCAGGAACCCCGTGATTTGGCTATCGTCATATTGCCAAATTCTTTTACCCTGGGCATCAAATTTGTGGAGGCTGAAGCCATCCTTATCCCAATTCTGGCCATGCTTCAATTCCAAAAGGATAAAGCCCCCGTCCGATGTGGGGGCTGCCCGAAACGCATGCTCTAAAGATTGCACCTGCCAAGCAATTTTTTTGCCGGCAGCATCGAAGGCCACAATACGGTCTTGAGTTTGATTAGCAGCAGCCAATAGCAGCCCTTTGCTTGAAATGGCCAAGATATTTTGTAAATTTTGTTCTGCCCATTCTTGCTGGCCTAAAAATACCTGCCGGTTTTTGCCGCCATATATATCCCACAAAATAATACGGATATAATGGCGCGGAAGCCGCGCTTGCATTTGAAGCTTTTCCGTCATTAAACAAACCCACCCTAAGTTTGCGTGTTCGCCAATAAATTTACAATTGTCCGCTTGATAAGCTTTGTCCGCCGCAAATTCCTGAATTGCCAAAACCTGGGGGGATTGGCTTAAACTAGATTGTATCGGCCACATCCATAAAATGGCTAAAATTGTCAATATCGGTTGCCAAAATTTTCTCAACGCCTTGAACTGCATTCTATTTTCCTTGTTTAAAGAAACCATGTTGGTATTGGTTGCCATTACCTATTACAGCGGCTGGCTTATACCTCATATTTATCCTGATAGCTTTTTGCACTTGTTCTGCGCCGCTGACCTGCACCCCGCAAACTGAGGTAGTTTGAGGTAGAGTCTGCAACTCGAAGGCCCGAGCATGGTTCAGTAGAATGATGAAAGGACTCTACTTCCGGGTGGCTCAAACTTGGGGAGCAGGTCACCGCCAATGACCCACTGTAAGCGTGTAAATCCTGGGGAAAAAATCGTGATCATCCAACGGCCTTGGAAAATCATCCCAGTTGTTCGGATTGATTGAATTGTTAAAAACCGCCACCCCTATTTGCCTGGCTTTTTCATCATAACCAATTTCAATTTGCACTTTCCCTTTATCCTCATGCAAGCGTAAATACTGATCATTTGTAGGGGTTGCAGGCATCACCACCTTGCTCCACAGGATTTTTTGCTGCTGCAAATCCACTCTTGATAATAGCAATTGCATTTGCGAACTGTCCCCCACTACGCTTGTATAGGCAATTAACACCGTTTCATCCGGTAGTATTTTCACCTGCTTGATTTGAGCATCGATCAAATCCGCCGGTAAAGACATTATAAATGTTGTGGCGGCGAGTTTATTGGAAAACTCCTCACAACGCGGAAAACGGTATATCTGCAGGCGGTTTTTGACATTTTCTGTATTAATGATAAAAAACGCATAGGCAAAGTTCTTATATTGAAAACCTGCTTGAACCGCCTGATTCGGCAACTGGGAATATTTCTCAAACTCGACTTCCTTTTTCCCATATGGTGAAATACAAGAAAAGAAATTTTCCCTGTATTCTTCAATCCGTAGGGAATTTATCAGATCAGAATCATGTTGAATATTAACACCCAGACATTCTTCATCAGAATCTTCACATTTCAGCAACTGTGAACCTGGAAAGCGAGGAACTTTCCCGGATTGCCTGTAATTATTTTGCTGGCCGATTACTTGGATTTTCCCATCATCCGTCAGGAAAAACTGACGGCCTGTGTTACTGTCATTGGGAAGAGCCATTTCAATTTTTTCATTGATTAGCTTGCCTTTTGCATCAAATATTTTGATCAGGACTTTTTGGATTTGACCCTCTTGTTTTTCATATCCCCAAATCAAAACCTGCTGATTAGCGCCGATGTTGGCCTCGGCAATCTCAAACCCCACATCAACTACCCACATTGGTTTCAACGGTTGAGTTTTAGTATCATTGGATAATTGATAAGCCAGCAATTTAGTACCTTGACCTAGGATCAATATATTATGGGATAAGGCCAATATTTTTCCCTTACCCAAGCTTTGGTAATCCTCATCCCCGCCACTTAGATACCCGGAATGCAGCAATTGCCCGCTGGGTGATATTTCCCCAATCCACATCCAGCCATCATGGGGGCTTGGATGGGGGTTCGAGATGACGCAAGCCCAAAAAAGCTGGCCGCTTTCGGCAGCCGTTTGCAGCTGGCAATCAGGCAAGGCCCATAAACGTTCCATATAGGCTGCATCAGAAGTTCGGTACCGATCATCATTATAATCCGGCGGCATGAGAATGGAATGACGCACCGGCTCCTGCGCCAGAGCGGCAAGGCTTCCCAATGTTAACCCCAGAAAAGCCAAGCAATGACCGATGCGATTAAGAACCATATTTTTTCTCCTCTTTAAAGCCGCAAATAAAACATTATTTTGCCCAGTTTAATTGATAGATTTTCGGCAACAAATTATCAACGCCCCGGTTGCGTATTGGCAAAGGCTTCAGCCAATTCATGCTTTCAGCCCTTAAAGGGGCCGGATTAAAAATGCTGATTAAGGCGCTTTGGCCTTCCGGCGCAAAACTCACATTAATTTTCAGCTGGATATTCCCCGCTTCCCACCGAGTTACCAGATACCAAGCATAAGGATTATCAGCCGCCACGACCGGCTGTGTCCATTTTACTTCCCCATCCTGTGCAATCAACGCCGCATTTAATTGAGGGGCAGTCATTTCATCAGAAGTTGCATGTTCAGTATAAATCAATAAAACGTCACCCGCTGGGGTTAATTGAATTTGCATATCTTCAATCCAACCATCCCGCACATTTTTGATATAAACAGGCGGTAACGACCCTTTATTTTCTGCTGTTACCTGACAATTTTGATCTAAGGTGATCAAATTAAAACTAAATTCGTTTAACGTAACTGTGCTTGTTTCTCTAAATATCCGCTCCCATATCACATATCCTCCTTGCGGTAAGGCTGTCATGGCAGATTCATCAAAAAAATGGTCAGCAAAGAAGTGCTCCCCCTTCAACTTGCCATCCGCGGAAACACACCAAACGCCAGTTCCCATATTTCCTGTAGTCTTCCTCCCTCTCCCGAATTCTAATTGCCAAGAAATTTTATGCACCAATATTTCACCAGCAGCACTAACCCTTAAGGAAGGCTGTTGCGTTTGAATCTGATATACTGCTTCCAATTGCGCATCCCCTTGCGCCATGCTCTCCATCTGTTGCTCGTTCGCCTGATAAGACAGTGTTAGCGTCCATTGAGGTTTATTCTGCGAGGGGTTAAAACGAACCAACTGTCCTTCATCCCCTAAAGCCACAATATCGTCCAAAGAGAGGAAAAGGCCGCCCACTATTCCATCGCTTGGAACATAGGCAGCTTGCAAAACAAACTCTAAGCCAGTTTTCTGCTGACCGGTTGACCAATCCATTGCCCACTCTTTCCCACCTTTGTCTTTTATTCCATAGGGAACATAGGTTTCAGCAGAAATCATCAAAGCTTGGTGGTCGGAGGCGATATCGGCAAATTGTCCGTTGGTTAACGGTGCTGGCAATAATGTTAAAAAGGGCGTTTTCTCAACTACAAAAAGACTATTATCATTTAAAGACTTCAGCCAAAGACCAGATTTTTTATTGTTTTGATGGTTTAAGGAGCAATAAAATAAATCTGTTTCCGGTGTTGCTTTTACATCTTTCCTTTGCCAAATGCCGCAGTCGGTAATTTGGGCAATCCCTTTAAATTCTTCTGGCAATTGCGGGAAGGAAAAAGGAATTTCACGCACGGTAACTTGAGGCGGAGTTAAAGCGTTAGCAGCCGAAAAAGCCGACAATCCCATCATCACTAATCCTGTTGATAGAAAGGCTTTCGCAGTTATTTTTGAATTTTTATATGGCATTCTATTTTTCCTTCTCTCCTGTTGACTGACTATTAATAGCTATTTCTAAGGAATTGTCGTTTTTATGGCCCCAACTGCAGCTCATAAATTCTGGGTTGGGATTTTTGATCAACAAGTGGATTTTGGTCACCAATGGTCTGATTTCGCCAATATTGATCAGAAACAGAAATCCATGCTGTTTTTCTATCAGGGTAAACCACTAAAATTTCAAGCGGTTGATTTGACCAAAAACAATCCTGCGGCTGTTGATCATTTTCGTAACATCGCTTCTGCAAAAGATAGGAGCGGTAAGGATCACCCCAATCAACCACTGTTTTTTGCCACAATACCTGTCCATCATCCCTAATCAAAGCGGCAATTAACGCATCTTTTTTCCTAACGGATGATTGTTCCGGTTGATCATTTTCATCAACGTCATACAAATCGAAGTTATAAATCAATAAGATATTGCCATCGGGGGTGCGGCTGGCATGGAACAACCGAATATATTCTGGAGAATCAGTATATTTAGGAAGCAGTCGGATGATTTGCCTTTCTTGCCATAAATCGCAATCAGTATTGATATCCAAAAAAGTTAATTGCGGTTTAGCGGCAAAATGAATAAGAACTTTATCTTCTATTAGTTCGCTCCATGAATCATCTACATCCTCAATTTCAGAAGGCATATCATCCAAAGCCAGCAATGATCCATCGCCATTGGTTATTAGGTTCGGGATATAGATAGGTAAACGCGGGCTGATAAAACCATGCGTTGACTGGCCATCCGCCGAAACACATATGCCTTTCCATTTATTTTCCTTATCTTCATAATTTGCATCCAAACCCAAATATTCGGATATGAACAGCTTGCCTTTTGCGGTTATCAATAAGTCAATGGGAAGACCTGCTTCTAAATCCTTTAAATCTTTATGAAATGAAGAAGAAACTGCCGCCTGATTTGTTTGATCATGATCGGTCATAACCCAATTGACTTGCCCATTTTCCTGCAATTGATAAATAGCTAACCCTGAATCATCCCGTTGATTTCCAACCGCTTTTTGATTGGAATTTTCAACAAGGGCCATGATCGTCTGATTGAATTCATTATATTTTGCTGTCAATAATGCATTATATTTTCCGTCTTGGATTGGCACCCGCCAGAAGGGTTTATAAATCCGGGCCGATCTTGTCCGCCCAACTTGCGTTAAATCAATATTCCATAAATTAATATGAACGCTTTCCCCTTTATCTTCCTGCGTATAAGACCTATCTTTGGTTTGCCCCATCAGCAGCAATTTTTTCTCACCTTTGAAATCAGCAATGCTTAAACTATTTGACTGAAATAAAAATCCGCTTGCCAATTGAACAGAGGAAGTCGAACGATTGGGAATTAATTGATACAGCGTCATAAAATTTTTGATGTATTGCGGGTTTTCGAACGGATCAAACTGGCAGGCCCAATAAACTTTTTCCAAAGGTTTGTCCTGCCATAACCGGCAATTAATCGCGTCATCTCGATTATTGATCTGCACTGGCAAGGGGGGTTGGATATAGGGTAAAGATTGAACCCCCTCCGCCTGTTGCCATTCACAGCAGGATAAGGCAGGCGCAATGCTTTCAATGGTTAATTCTTGGGCAAGCGCACTCCCTGCACAAAGCATGAAAGAAAAGATGAAACAAAAACTTCTGTAGCCCATCTTGGCCCTCCAAAACCTTTGCCCATTAAAAAGAAGAATTTCGTCCCAAATGCAAGGGGGCTTATTTCATTTTTAAATAAGCCCTCTCGTTAACTTCTAAGTTTTTTTATATTCCTTATTAATTCAAGTTAACCTTGTATAATCTAGGAATGGCCAGGAATTTTTCTTGATCCGCAGCGTTTTCCAAGATGGTATTGTTCACGATCGTGATCAATACTTGCTTTGCCGAGGGGATGCTTAAGGCATCAAAATTTAAGCCGTTAAAATTTCCTTCCGTATTATTGAAAAATTCGGTTATGGGAATATCCAAAACCACTTTACCATTTTGATCAATTTTGGCCACCATATAGACAATTGTTTCCTGTTTGGCATCTGTAATCGTGGTTTGCTTGTAAAAAACAGCCATTTCACTGCCGGTTAAAGGAACAATTGACTCAAGCCCCACATATATTTCTGTCCCATCCTTAATTGGCCGCGCTGGCAGATTAACGCTTTGGCGCGCAGAAACCTGGCAATTGTTATCAACGCTACGCAATACCAATTGTGGATATTTACTACTCATATCCGGATCAATCATGCTGATGAAGCGTACCGTATTGTCCGGCATGGTAATAATCTGGTCATCTTCTTGCGGGACCATGCCCACACCCATGGTTTGACCGTTTGCTGATAAGCATAATAAAAATTGTGGATCTATTTCTTCATTAATTTCCTGGGCATTTAACTGACCTAAAAACAAAAGACCCGCTTGGTTATTAATTTGTTTTGATTGCGCCTTTTCCTCTGGTATTTTTATTGACCCATGAACCAACAGGCTATGATTAGGCCGTTCCATAACATCCGCTATAGAATTTAATTGCCCCTGATTATCGGCAATCAATTTGGCAACATCTACACTCCATAAAACTTGGCCATCCGTGGGCTGCATGCGTTTAATGTTGGCAAAAATTACTTCTTCCTCCCCCGAACTTTCCCTGCCAATTATTTGCTGATTAGCAAGAATATTTAAGGTAAAATCCCCTTTTAAGACAGTGGTTTCTTGAAAAGAAAGATCGGGCTGGTTGGTAGAAGCAGCCAAGATCTTTGTTAAGACCTGATCGCCAGTATTATCGAGGCTACTTGATAAAGCAAATAATTGGCCTTGGTCACTGATGCTATCAATGCTACTAAAGTTTTTCTCGATTAAGATCGATTCGTTAACCACCCAGTTTTGCGTTAAGCTGCCCTGGGCATCAATTTTTCCGATCCATAACGCGCTGGGTATCCATCCCCCACCGCCGCACTCCTCTTCTCGCAGTGTTTCAAATAAAGAGGGCAAATCCTCTGGAGAGAAGCACTCACCATCGTCGCATCTTACCTCCTCTTCGGATATATCGATTGAATTTTCTAACTCATCTTTTGTAGGGCTGTCAGAATCAGCCATGATATTATTTTCAGTACCCTCAGGAATTGTAACTGCCCTTCTTTCCGCGGTAACAGGTGTCTCTGGATTTTCTGCAGGAGCAGTCAACGTCCTAATATCAGACGTTTCCGTTGCTACATCCAAGGGATAAGCAGGCTCCATCCTACATTGCAAAAAAAACTGGCTTTGATTGGGGGATTGCAAGAATGAGCAAGCATTAACCCGGTAATTCTCTAAAACTTCGGCCGGTACAGTTGTTTTTAACCGTTCAACCCGGTCGTTTCCTAATAGGATCGCCTGTTGAGCGTGAGCTGATACGGTCATTAAACTGGCCGTAGTTAGTAAGGTCGACAGTAATAATATTCTTCTCATTTGATTCTCCTGTTTTAGTAACTTTGACATTTAACCCCTCAATTATGGCAAAATTATGTTTTTATCGTGACAAATAAACATAATAGTGCTTCAGATGTTCTGATTAAAAGTGATGAAATAGCGAGGTGGATTTGTACCATGGAAATTGAATGTCAAACAACTTGCATTTATCAAAACCAACAAGGAGAGGGTTTGATAAAATTGGAATGTGATTTTATTTCGTTCCGTGGATCTTTTCGTTTCGATTTGCCGTTCAAACAAATTTTTAATTATCAGGCACAGGATGGATGGTTGTGGCTTGATACATTGCAAGGTCAAATTCAACTGGGCTTAGGTCGGCCTAATATCGAAAAATGGATGGATAAAATCATCAATCCCAGCAGCCTTAGCCAAAAACTTGGCATAGATCATTTTCATAAGATTGCTTTGTTGGGTGTTTTACCCGCTGAAATCATCAGCACGGTTGAAAAAAATACCCAGGCCTTTGCAACTTTTGCCGAAAACACGCCCGCCGCAGAACTGGCAAAAATGCCAGGACGTTTTGACCTGATTTTTGTTTATTTGCGTATGGAACCCCTCACCGCCTATTTTGATCGAGTGCTGCCCTTGTTAGATCCGCGCAATACCCTATGGGCCATTTATCAAAAAGAGGGTGACTTCACCGACACTAAAGTTATCAATGCGGCTCGTGCCAGCGGCCTGATTCATGGCAACCTAGCCGAAATTTCCAAGAAATTTTTAGCCTGGCAATTTGCTTTACCAAGAAAATAACTTTCTTATCTTAAAAGAATTAGCAGGTTGCCGCCTGGCCAATTGTTAAACAAGCCCGTTACCTGCTTTTTCTTGAACCAGCAATTTTGCTAAAAGGTCGTTTAAAAATTCAACCTCTTCTACTTGCAGACGTAAACCCATATATTGCTGGATTGAATCGGCATAAACTGGCCACATCCGCTCTCGCAAAACTTTTCCTTGCTCTGTTAAGATAATCCATTGCCCCCTTTTGTCATTACCGCAGGACTCGCGGTTGACATAGCCTTTTCTCACCATCCGATCAATCAGCCTTGATAAATTATATTGTGTTAAAAGCACACGTTGTTCAATTTCTAAGGGTCTCAATCTATGGGTAGGCGTTTTTTGCAATTCCCATAAAATATCATACCACCCAAGCAGCGGGAATCCAGCCTTTCGCAAATTCTGGTTGACGGTATTGAGCAAGCTTCGCTCCAAGCGAAACAGTTTAATCCAAACGGCCACCACTTTTTCATCCACTGGCAATAACGGAACATCATTCTTTTTCAATTTTGATAAAACCACAAAATAAATTCCCTTAATGTGGGGCTTGACAATTCAATGCAACTACATTAATTAATATGCAATTGCATTAAATTAGCTGTTTCAATCACGACTTGCAAGAACTTTATCATCAACATTAAGGATAAAACCATGAAACTATATTATAGCCCCGGCGCATGTTCTTTAGCACCGCACATATTACTGCAGGAAAGCAAAGCAAAATACACCTTGGAAAAGGTTGATCTGAAAACCAAAATCACCGAAAAAGGCGAAGATTTTAAGAAAATCAACCCAAAGGGTTATGTTCCAACCCTGCAATTAGATAATGGCGAAGTTTTAACCGAAGGCCCTGCCATTATGCAATATATTGCTGATCAAGCCCCGACTAGCAAATTAGCTCCGGCGGCAGGAACGATGGCACGCTACCGTTTGCAAGAATGGCTGAATTTTATCACCTCCGAAATTCATAAGGGTTTTTCGCCGTTATTTAACCCCGCCGTTCCCGATGCTTATAAAATAATGGTCAAGGAAAATTTAGGGAAGCGTTTTGATTACCTCAGTGAAAAATTAACAAAAAACAATTTTTTGATGGGCAATGATTTTACGGCACCCGATGCCTACTTATATACTACCTTAACATGGGCAGGCTATGTTGGCATAGATCTAAATCGCTGGCCCTCTTTACAAGCATTTGTAAAACAAGTTGGTGACCGCCCTGCTGTCAAAGCAGCACATGCGGCTGAAAAATCCAAATAATTGATGTTCTATTTATCAACCAAAAGGCAGGTATCCCACCTGCCTTTTTTGTCTGCTGAATGGCGCAATTATTATAAAGGGAAAACCGTTTATTCCTAAAAATATTTTTTACACTTACCTAAATAAGCAATCGCTATCCTAGCAATAACTGAAAAAGTTAGCCAACCCAGGATATATAGCTTGATAGGAATATTACTTTTGTACCTTTTTCACCTACCTAGAAAAGCCTAAGAAAATTGGCCTATTCTCTAAGATTCTTTGAAAAACACTGCCTGTTGATGAATAAAAAAGGACTGCTATATTCCTATAGCAGCCCCTTTTTCTATATTGATCAATGGAACAAATAAAAAATCTTAAACGTTGGCTGTCTCTTCAGCCTGTTTTTGAGCGGTTGGGCCCGAATCCTGGCCTTTTGCTTCAGGATCGCGGTCAACCAATTCAATCACAGCCATATCCGCTGTATCGCCATAGCGGAAACCAGCTTTGACAATGCGCGTATAACCGCCAGCGCGTTCACGATAACGGTCTGCCAACGTGCTGAACATTTTGGCAACCACGCCCTCATCCTGCAGGCAGGATATCGCCTGACGACGGGCATGCAATCCGCCTTTTTTACCTAAAGTAATAAGCTTTTCAACAAATGGCCGCAAATCCTTTGCCTTGGGCAAAGTTGTCTTAATTTGCTCATGTTTTAACAAGGCAACTGCCATGTTTTCAAACATCGCCATACGATGGGTACTGGTTCGGTTTAATTTACGCCCGCGCATTTGATGACGCATGACAGACTCTCCACTTCACTACAAAACTTTTAAAGTAACTTTAAAAAAACACCCATAACTTGTATCAGCTTTTATTTAAAATGGCTCTTCTAATTTTTTGGCCATTTCCTCAATGTTTTCTGGCGGCCAGTTGGGGATTTGCATTCCCAAATGCAGTCCCATCTGCCCTAATACTTCTTTAATTTCATTTAAAGATTTACGCCCAAAATTAGGGGTACGCAACATTTCCGTTTCGCTTTTTTGCACCAAATCGCCAATATAAACGATATTATCGTTCTTTAAGCAATTGGCTGAACGGACAGAAAGTTCAAGCTCATCCACGCGCCGCAATAAATTACGGTTAAATGATGGCTCAGCCGGACGGTTGTCAACTTGGACAGGCTTTGGTTCATCAAAATTGATGAAAAGCTGCACTTGGTCTTTTAAAATATAAGCTGCGCGTGCCAAGGCATCTTCCGGAGAAATGGTGCCATTGGTTTCAATTTGCATTGTCAGTTTATCATAATCCGTTTGTTGACCAACACGGGTATTATCCACTTTATAAGTGACTTTGCGGACAGGGCTAAACAGCGCGTCTACCGGGATTAACCCTAACACTGTATCCTCCGGGCGGTTTTGGGTGGCTGATACATAGCCTTTGCCATTTTCAACCGTAAATTCTAGGGTAATTTTTGCCCCTTGATCTAAAGTGCAGATTACTAAATCTGGGTTCATAATGACAATATCATGACCGGTTTCAATCGCACGGGCAGTGACTTCACCAGCTTTGTCGGCACGTAAGCGCATCCGTTTAGGACCTTCACCATGCATTCTTAAAGCAATGGATTTAATATTCAGGATGATATCGGTTACATCTTCGCGTACACCTGGAATAGAAGAAAATTCATGCAAAATGCCTTCAATCTGAAATCTAGTGATGGCAGCACCTTGCAAAGATGAAAGCAATATGCGGCGCAGCGCATTACCTAAGGTAAGACCGAATCCTCTTTCTAAAGGTTCGGCAACAACCGTTGCTTCCTTCGTTGCATCAGGACCTGGGGTGATACTCAACTTTTCAGGCTTCTTAAGCTCTGTCCAATTTTTCTGGATAGCGGAAAAAGACTTCATATTCTTTCCTTGCCTTAACTTGATAACTAAACTTCTTTTGACCTGTCGACGCCCTATACGCGGCGGCGTTTCGGTGGGCGGCAACCATTGTGGGGCACAGGAGTTATGTCACGAATTGAACTAATGACAAAACCAGCAGCTTGCAAAGCACGCAAGGCTGATTCACGACCAGACCCAGGGCCGATAACTTCAACTTCCAAGGAAGTTACACCATGTTCTTTTGCTTTTTTCGCGACTGTATCTGCAGCCATCTGCGCGGCATAGGGCGTTGATTTCCGTGACCCTTTGAAACCCTCACCACCAGCAGACGACCAGGCAACCGTATTGCCTTGCAAATCAGTAATGGTAATAACAGTATTATTAAAACTTGCATTCACATGGGCGACGCCAGCACCAATGTTTTTTCTTTCCTTACGACGCAAGCGTGGGGCAGCTGCTGCTTTAGACATTTATCACCCTAATTATTATTTTTTAAACATGTGGCTAAATACGGATTAATTATATGCAACGCTCCTAAACGGATTTCTTAGAACCAGCAACCGTTTTAATCGGTCCCTTACGGGTTCTAGCATTAGTCTTTGTTCGTTGTCCACGCACTGGCAATCCCTTACGATGACGCAACCCTCTGTAGCAAGCCATATCCATCAAGCGTTTGATATTCATGGAAATTTCGCGGCGCAAGTCACCTTCAACGCGATAATCACGGTCGATAACTTCTCTTATCCTTAGCACATCTTCATCAGACAATTGATGAACACGGCGTTCAACGGGGATACCAACTTTTTCACAAATTTCTAAGGAATTAATACGACCGATACCGTAAATATAGGTTAGGGCAATATGCACTCTCTTCTGAGTGGGAATATTGACGCCAGCGATACGCGCCACAGGGGATCTCCTTTAACTATTCAATATACAGAAAAATAAACATTGAAGGGCAGTTTATAAGAAATTATTAGCTGCCTGTCAATGAAGAATCTGCGTGGTTGAGGGTTTACTTTCTAAAGATTTAACTATTTTGAGAATTTGTTGGTTGACTTCACCTGGTTTTTGCATTGCATCTACCCGGTATAATTTTTTTTGTTTCTGGTAGAAAGGCAGAATTTGCCCTATCTGCTGCTGATAAATCTGCAATCTGGCACGAACAGTTTCCGCATTATCATCTTTTCTTTTGGTAAATTCCTTACCCTTACAAACATCACATACACCTTTAGCTAGAGGTAGTTTACTCTCCTCATGATAAGCAGCACCGCAATTCTTACATTGGAAGCGACCGGCAATCCTTTGTATCAGAATATCTTCTTGAATTAACAACTCAATCACGGCATTAACAGATTTTTTTTGTGCCTCTAACATTTCATCTAAAGACTTTGCCTGCACTAAAGTGCGAGGAAACCCATCGAAAACAAACCCCTTCTGAGTGCCTTGCAATTGCTTTCTAATCATAGCAATCAAGATCTCGTCAGAGATTAATTTTCCCTCATCCATAGCTTGCTTCACTTGCTTGCCTAACGAACTGCCTAGGCTAACTTCTTTTCGCAACATGTCACCTGTAGACAATTGCACTAACCCCATTTTTTCTTCCAAACATTTAGCTTGGGTTCCTTTGCCAGCACCAGGGGGACCTAATAACACCACAATCATCCACGTGATCCCTTTAATTTTGACTTGCGGATCAACCCTTCATATTGATTTGCTAATAAGTGCGAATGTATTTGTCCGACCGTATCTATAGTGACCGAAACAATAATCAACAAACTGGTCCCACCAAAATAGAAAGGCAAACTGCTGTCCGCGATGACAATTTCAGGTAAAACACAAATAAAGGCGAGATAAAGGGCACCCAGAACCGTTAATCGTGTCAAAACATAGTCAATATATTCAGCCGTTGCTTTGCCAGGACGTATACCAGGGATAAATCCCCCGTTTTTCTTCAAATTATCGGCAGTTTCCTCAGGATTGAAAACAATAGCTGTATAGAAAAAAGCAAAAAACAAAATTAAAAGCAAATATAAAGCAATATATAACCAAGTCCCATGGTTCAAATTATTTTGTAGCCATAGCAGCATACCGCCTTGGTCTGAAGCAGAAAATTGGAAAATACTGATCGGTAATAGTAATAAAGAACTTGCAAAAATCGGGGGAATAACGCCAGCGGTATTCAACCTTAAAGGAAGATGCGAATTATCGCCACCTAAAACCTTATTACCTACTTGGCGCTTAGGGTACTGAATAACCAGACGACGCTGGGCACGCTCAAAAAACACCACGATTAAGACAACCAGCCCAATAAATGCCAGTGTCATTAGTAAAGCCAATGTTGGGCTACCCAAAAATTTTATGGAACCGGCGCGCGCCAAACTGAAAAGTTCAGCAATAGCAGTGGGGAAATTCGCAACAATCCCTGCAAAAATAATCAGGGATATGCCATTGCCGATACCACGGGCGGTAATCTGCTCCCCCAACCACATTAAAAACATGGTAGCACCCACCAAGGTAACAATCACACTAACACGGAAAAACAGGCCCGGATCAAGCACAATTGAGGCACCGCCTTGGGTTCTCATGCTCTCGATGAAAGTCACAATACCAAATCCCTGCAATGCAGCCAGAAAAACGGTTCCCAAACGGGTATATTGATTTAGTTTCCTACGGCCCGCTTCCCCTTCTTTTTTTAGGGCTTCCCAACGCGGTAACACGGCTGTCAACAATTGGACAATAATCGAGGCAGAAATATAAGGCATAATGTTCAAGGCAAATATGGTCATCCGCTGTAAAGCGCCGCCGCTAAACAAGTTAAAAATACCAAATATACCACCCGAATTTTGCTGTAAAACACTAGAAAAAGCGTTGGTATCGATTCCAGGCAATGGGATATACGTACCCAACCGATAGATTAACAAAGCGCCTAAGGTAAACCAAATGCGCTTCTTTAATTCCTTAGCTTTACCAAAGGCACCTAAATTGATATTGGAAGCAAGTTGTTCGGCAGCAGAAGCCATTTTTCTTTTTAACCTATACTTTTTACTTTTTTAAAAATGATAATCTAAAACAACCCTATTTGGTTATTTTTCTTCCTCGAGCTTGGCTCGAGGTGCACGTTCCACTGTGACGGTGCCGCCCAATTTTTCAACAGCCTGGATAGCAGTGACAGAAGCGCCTGCAACTAAAATATTAATTTTGCTTTTTAATTCGCCAGCCCCAAGTAATCGAACACCATCCCGGTCATGTCCAATCACACCTGCATCACGAAGCATAGGGCCCGTAATAGTTTCATTAACATTCAAACGGCCCTGATCAATAAATTCTTGGACTCGGCCAAGATTGACAGCAACATGCCGACGGCGGGTATAATTATTAAATCCGCGTTTAGGCATACGCATATGCAAGGGCATTTGTCCGCCTTCAAAACCATTTCCCGACCAACCACTGCGTGCCGTCTGTCCCTTACCGCCACGTCCAGCGGTTTTACCTTTACCCGAACCAATACCTCTCCCTAAAAGAATTGGTTTCTTTTTTGCCCCAGGTTTATCTGATAATTGATTTAATTTCATTATAGTCCTCTAAAAAACATGCAAATGGTAAATTTACTTATGAATCAATAGAATTTTAGTCAACTGCCTCAACTTTTACCAAATGCTGAACTTTAACAATCATGCCCCTGATAGAAGGATTATCAAGCAGTATACGCGAACGATGCATTTTTCCTAATCCTAATCCTTGCAATGTCACACGCTGGCTATATTCTCGGCCAATTCCGCTGCCAATTTGGGTAATTTTCAACTGTTTCGTAGGTACGGCATCGTTGCTGTTTTTAACCATAATTATTCCCTAACCTCTACCTGTCTTTTACTAAGGATGTCCGTTACTTTCTTTCCACGTCTAGTAGCGACATGACGTGGTGAATTAGAAGAAGTCAAGGCATCAAAAGTAGCTTTTAAAACGTTATGAGGATTAGATGAGCCTACAGATTTGGCAACAATATCTTGAACGCCTAAAGCTTCAAATATATACCGTACAGCTCCGCCTGCGATAATACCCGTCCCAGGTTTTGCTGAACGCAAGACAATTTTGCCAGCACCAAATCTACCCTTAATATCATGATGGATTGTCCGGCCTTCCCTTAAAGGAATGCGCACCATCGTCCGGCGGGCACGTTCTGTGGCCTTACGTACAGCCTCTGGCACTTCTTTGGCTTTTCCAGCACCATAACCAGCACGTCCCTTCCCGTCACCAACGACAACAATTGCAGCAAACCCTAGCCTTTTGCCACCTTTTACCACTTTGGTAACACGGTTGATGCCGACTAATTTCTCAATCAGCTCCGCTTCATCCTTCGTTCTTTCGCGACTACGATCCCGACGGTCGTTACGATCATTCTTAGCCATGTTGTTTCTGTTCTCTATCTTCTTTGATATATTTGTAAATAATACCTAAAACGCTAATCCACCTTCTCTTGCGGCATCAGCCAAGGCTTTGACCCGACCGTGATAAATATAACTACCCCGGTCAAAAACCACTTCTTTGACACCAGCTGCAATTGCTCTTTCAGCAATCAACTTGCCAACCGCCTGAGCAGCCTCAATATCAGCACCTGTTTTTAACTGGCTTTTTAAAGTCTGGTCAAGTGAAGAAGCCGCTGCAACTGTATGGCCGCGGCTATCATCAATCACTTGCACGTGAATATTCTTACCGGAACGAAACACAGATAAGCGTGGACGACCCACAGATTTCTCCCGCAACTGCTTGCGTAATCTGCGACTACGGCGCTCTTTTAATTCAAGTCTTGTCAACATGGCTAACTCTCTACATCTAAAAAAACATTAAACAACCAATTACTTCTTCTTGCCTTCTTTACGCCGGACTTTTTCTGTGCTGTATTTAATCCCCTTGCCCTGGTAAGGCTCAGGCGGCCTAAAAGACCTTATTTCGGAGGCAACTTGGCCAACACGCTGTTTATCTAACCCACTCACGGTAACAACGTTAGCTTTATCGCCAGTCACTTTAATAGTTACATCCGAAGGAATGGGATAAACTATATCATGACTGTAACCAACCTGCAATTGTAACGATTTTGCTTGGATAGCAGCACGGAAGCCAACACCGTTAATTTCAAGAATTTTTGAATATCCTTCAGAAACCCCGGTTACCAAATTTCGCAATAAATTCCGGACTGTCCCCCACATAACCTTCCCCTGGCTATTATCTTTGACAGGGCTAACAACCAGCTTATCGTTTTGCTGCTCAACCTTGACTTGATCGCCTATAGACAACGCAAGTTCACCCATTTTACCTTTTGCCTTAACCGTTGTTCCAACCACTTGAACATTAACACCAGCAGGGAGTACAATCGGATTTCTTCCAATACGAGACATAATCAACTTTTCCTAAAAAACGCGACATAGTAATTCGCCGCCTGTATGGGCAGCACGAGCCTCACTATCCGTCATCACTCCTTGCGGTGTGGACAAAATAGCAACCCCCAATCCATTATAAACCCGCGGGATACTAACGACACCCACATAAATGCGGCGGCCGGGTTTCGATACACGAGTAATTTCGCGAATCACAGGCTGGCCTTCAAAATATTTTAATTCAATATTTAAGGAATTTTTTCCTGAATCTCCATCAATGGCCTGATAATCGCGAATGTAGCCTTCCTTCTTCAAAACCGCAAGAACGTTCTCCTGCAATTTGGATTTAGGGGCGGAAACTTTGGATAAACCAGCCTTTTGGCCGTTCCTAATACGAGTGAGCATATCACCTAAAGGATCTGTTACTGACATCTTTTCGTCCTCAATTACTTACCAACTAGCTTTGACCATACCAGGGATCTGACCATTTGAGGCCAGCTTCCGAAGCGATAATCGTGATAACTTAAATTTCTGATAATTCCCCCGGGTACGACCCGTCAACAAACAACGCAGATGGACACGTGTTTTTGAGGAATTCCTTGGAAGTTGGGCCAGTTTCATCTGAGCCGTAAAACGCTCCTCCATCGGGGTATCAGCATTCATAATCAAATCTTTTAACACTTGCCGGCGAACAGCATATTGCTTGGTTAGCCGTTCGCGTTTTTTATTATTTTCAATTGAGCTAGTCTTTGCCATTTTGTCTCCCTTAAGACATTTCAATTAAGCGGTTAAAGGCATGTCAAAAGCCTTTAACAAAGCTTTTGCCTCATCATTTGTTTTAGCGGACGTTACGATGATAATATCCATTCCTCTGATTTGATCAATTTTGTCGTAATTGATTTCAGGAAACACAATCTGTTCTTTTAATCCGAAAGAATAGTTGCCCGCACCATCAAAACTTTTACCAGAAATACCGCGAAAATCGCGGACACGCGGTAAAGCGATGGTTACCAAGCGATCCAAAAATTCATACATCCGGTTGCCACGTAACGTGACCTTGCAACCAATGGGCATCCCTTGGCGCAGTTTAAATGTCGCAATTGATTTTCTTGCCTTGGTTACAACGGGCTTCTGCCCTGTAATCAGCGTTAGTTCCTCAACAGCAGTATTAATTTTTTTACTGTCTTGTGCCGCCTTACCAACCCCCATATTGACAACAATTTTTTCCAACCGAGGAGTTTGCATTAAGTTCTTATACCCAAAATCCTTCATCAATTTTGGGCGGATCACATTATAATAATTTTCTTTAAAGCGTGCCATAATTTACCTCTTTAACGATCGATAGGTTGGCCGGAGCGACGCGATACCCGAATCTTACGACCTTCCAAAATTTGATAGCCAACTTTTGTCGGCTTCCCCTCAACGGGATCAATATGGGCAACATTCGAAATATGAATAGTTGCTTCTTTCTGTACCATTCCACCGGCGGATTTTGCAGACGGCTTTGTATGCCTTTTAACCAAATTAGCGCCTTGCACAATAACGCGCTCATCTTCCCGCAAGACTTTCAGGACTTCGCCCTGCTGCCCCTTGCTGCGACCTGAAATCACAATAACTTTATCGCCCTTTTTAATTTTAAATTTCGCTGGCATATTGAGAACCTATATTTATCTTTCTTGCTAACCCAAATATATAATAATTATTAATGAACACGAATAAAGATAATCCCTGGTTTTACAAAACCTCTGGGGCCAAAGAGATGATCTTCATAAAATTTTTTGACCTTAATTCGCGGGTGACGGGCCCAAAAATACGGGTTCCAATTGGCTCACGCTGCTTATTAATCAATACTGCTGCATTAGCATCAAAACGGATAGACGTTCCGTCATTACGGTGTATATGGCGTGAGGTACGCACGATAACCGCTTGATGGACATCTCCCTTTTTAACGCGACCGCGCGGGATGGCATCTTTAACAGAAACGACAATAACGTCACCAACCGTTGCATAGCGCCGCATAGAACCGCCCAAAACTTTTATACACTGCACCCGCTTGGCTCCAGAATTATCGGCAACTTCTAAATTTGATTGCATTTGAATCATAATTATATCTCCTGAGCCGAAGCTGTTGACTCATTCGCGCCGTTTGATTGTGTCCCCTTGCGAGAAATCACTTCCCACTTCTTGGTTTTAGAAATCGGCGGACATTCTTGAATTTCAACAACATCTCCCATACGGCATGCACCTTCTGCATCATGAGCCGAATACTTTTTATATTTGCGCAGATATTTATGATAAAGCGAATGCATGACACGACGTTCCACTTGAACAACAACGGTTTTCTGCATCTTATCGCTAACCACAACCCCTTGTAACACACGTTTCGACATTTTAAAAAATCCTTAATAAATTCTACCGCCACAGCGATAAACTAATTTTACTCTTTGGTGGTCTGTTGTTGATTCAAAAATGTTAATACACGAGCAGCCTGACGACGCACCACACGAATGCGGTTGCTATTTTGCAATTGACCATTTACCTGCTGAAAACGCAAATTAAAACTTTCTTTTTTCAAAGAAACAAGTTCAGCCCGTAATTGATCTACCGTTTTCCCACGCAAATCTTCTTGCTTCATAACTTACTTCTCCTCAACAAAACGGGCAATAAAGCGCGTTGTTATAGGTAACTTGGCGGAAGCCAACTCAAAGGCACGCTTAGCTAAATCCACCGGAACCCCATCAATCTCAAACATGATACGCCCAGGCTTCACACGAGCTACCCAAAATTCGGGCGATCCCTTACCACTACCCATCCGGACTTCCGCTGGCTTGACTGACACTGGGATATCTGGAAAAATCCTAATCCAAATACGACCCAATCTTTTCATATGCCTAGTAATCGCTCGCCTCGCTGATTCAATCTGTCTTGCAGATACTCGCCCAGGTTCTGTTGCCTTTAAGCCAAAGGAACCGAAATTCAGGGAAGTCGCAGACCGCGACAACCCATGAATGCGCCCTTTATGAGCCTTACGATATTTTGTTCTTTTTGGTGCTAACATGTTAAACTACCTTTTACCCGTTTTCCTTATACCGCTTTCGTAGGTGATGATTCTTGCAGCTTTTTATCCTGTGCCATTGGGTCATGGGCCATAATATCACCCTTATACACCCAAACCTTAATTCCACATGTTCCGTATGTCGTCATTGCCGTTGCCTGACCATGATCGATATCGGCGCGCAATGTATGTAAAGGAACACGACCTTCACGGTACCATTCAACCCGGGCAATTTCTGCGCCACCCAAACGGCCGCCACAATTGATCCTTATACCCAAAGCCCCTAAACGCATGGCGGACTGCACCGCCCGTTTCATCGCACGGCGGAAAGCTACCCGACGCTCTAATTGTTGGGCAATACCCTCGGCAATTAATTTAGCATCGAGTTCCGGTTTACGAATCTCCACAATATTTAAACTGACATCGCTTTTCGCTAGCTTACTCAGATCACTACGTAATTTTTCAATATCCGTTCCCTTTTTACCAATAACAACCCCAGGACGCGCACTATGAATAGTAATCTTGGCTTTTTTGGTTGGCCTCTCAATAACGATGCGGCTAACGCCAGCCTGCTCTAGGCGTTTCATTAGATAACGGCGTAATTCCAAATCTTGATGCAATAACTCTGCATATTTCCCCGCTGGGGCGTACCAACGTGAATCCCATGTCTTGTTGATTCCCAGACGTAAGCTGGTAGGGTTAACTTTCTGACCCATTTAAGAATTCTCCTTCTGCTGACTTTGCTCACGCACTACCACGGTAAGATGACTCCAAATTTTTTCCACCCGGGCTCCACGTCCACGCGCACGCGCATGAAAACGCTTCATGATAAAAGCTCTGCCAACCGTAGCTTCCGATACATATAGGCGATCAATGTCTAATTGATGGTTATTTTCCGCATTCGCAATTGCTGATTGCAAGGCTTTCTTAACTTCATTGGCGATTCGACGTTTTGACAATGTCAAATGGGCAAGGGCTGGCTGAACAGGCAGTCCCCTGATCATCTGAGCCACCAAATTCAACTTCTGTGGACTGCCCTTTAAGTTATACACTTTTGCCACTGCTTCCGTATCAGCGAAGCGACGAACTGTTTTCTTCTTACTCATTTTTATGTCCTTTTAGCCTTTTTATCACCAGCATGACCCGCAAAGGTGCGTGTTGGAGAAAATTCACCAAATTTATGACCTATCATATTTTCTGTAACAAACACCGGCAAAAACTTGCGTCCATTGTAAACACCAAAAGTTAATCCTACAAATTGGGGAAGAACAGTTGAACGTCTAGACCAAATTTTAATGACTTCATTGCGACCTGAAGCACGCGATACATCAGCCTTCTTCAACAAATAACCGTCAACAAAAGGGCCTTTCCAAATCGAACGTGGCATACCTTATAATCTCCTTACCTAATTCACAACATGACGGCTGCGGATAATAAAGCCATCGGTTTTCTTGTTATGACGTGTTTTGTTACCCTTTGTTCCCTTACCCCAAGGAGTTTTGGGATGCGTTCCTTTATTCCCACGTCCCCCGTGAGGATGGTCAACTGGGTTCATGGCGTTACCACGAACACTCATCCGAACACCCATCCAACGATGGCGGCCCGCTTTACCAATTTTAACGTTTTGTTGATCAGGGTTTGAAATTGCGCCAATTGTCGCCATGCATTCAGCCCGGACAATACGCAACTCTCCTGAACTCATCCGCAACTGGATATAAGACCCATCACGACCGACAATTTGCACATAAGAACCTGCGGCACGGGCAAACTGGCCTCCCTTACCTGGTTTTAATTCCACATTATGCACAATCGTACCAACTGGAATGCTTTTTAAAGGCATGGCATTTCCCGGCTTCACATCAACCCGCTCACCTGAAATCACTTGATCACCAGTTTTCAAGCGTTGCGGCGCTAAAATATAGCTTTGCTCACCATCTTCGTACTTAATTAAAGCAATAAAAGCGGTGCGATTTGGATCATACTCCAACCGCTCAACAACTGCTGGCATATCAAATTTACGACGCTTAAAATCAATTAAACGATACAGTTGTTTATGACCGCCACCAATGCGCCAAGCGGTAATACGGCCGTTGTTATTACGCCCACCCGATTTTCGCAAACCTTCTGTTAAAGATTTTTCAGGCCGCCCCTTATATAAATCAGAGCGGTCAACTAAAATAAGTCCGCGACTGGATGGCGTAACCGGCCTATAAGTTTTTAATGCCATAGTTCCTAAACTCCAGTATTTACATCAATACTTTGGCCTTCTGCCAAAGTAACAATAGCTTTTTTATAATCAGAACGCACACCGCGGCGACCGCGAAACAACTTGACTTTGCCCTTCTGACGCAAAGTATTGACGGCCATCACCTTAACTTTAAAAACCGTCTCAACTGCTTCCCGCACTTCAATTTTGGTTGCTGTCAAAGGAACATGGAAGGTAAATTGCCGAAATTGCGAAACAAAAGTGGCCTTTTCGGTAATAATGGGCGAACGGATCATGTCATACATCGATGCTAAGTTTTTATTGTTCTCAACAGCGGCTTCTTTCTTCTTTATCATGCTAACCTCTCCTCTAAACTACGCACGGCCGACTGAGTTAGCACCAGCATATCGTGACGTAAGATGTCATAAACATTCGCCCCCTGCTGTGGTAAAATGTCAAAATGCGACAAACTAGAAGACGCGCGCACCAAATTCTCATTTAATTGGTTGCCGTCAATAAGTAATACTGAATTCCAACCAAATTTCTCAACTGCCACAGCCAAATCTTTAGTTTTTGCTGAATCTAAATCAGCATTATCCAGAATTAATAATTTACCTTCTGCTTGCTTGACAGATAAAGCCGTTTTTAAAGCAAGTTTACGAACTTTCTTGTTCAAATCATGCGCATGACTACGAACAACCGGACCGAAAATCACGGCCCCCTTACGGAACTGCGGCGAACGCAAACTACCTTGACGCGCTTGACCAGTTCCTTTTTGCGCCCATGGTTTTTTGGTCGTTCCACTAATATCACCAATTTCTTTACTTTTATGGTTTCCAGAGCGGCGCTTAGCTAACTGCCAATTAATAGTCCTGGACAGAAGATCCTTACGGCCAGGCAACCCAAAAATATGATCGGACAAATCAATTTCACCGACTTGTTGATTATCCAAAGAATAAAGCTGAACTTTCATGATGATACCTGTTATTCAATTATACTGTTTGGGCGATAGCGGCAGGGAAAGGCAAATCCTTGTGGATCTTCTTAACCGAATCACGCACCAATAAATAGCCACCCTCTGCACCTGGCACAGAACCTTTTATCAAAATCAAACCCTTTTCTTTATTGGTCATAACAACTTGTAAATTTTGTACAGTAACGCGCACCTGGCCCATGTGGCCAGCCATCCTTTTGCCCGGGAAAACACGTCCGGGATCTTGACGATTACCTGTAGAACCATGGCTACGGTGGGAAACGGACACACCATGACTGGCCCTTAATCCACCAAAATTATGACGTTTCATAGCCCCAGCAAATCCCCGACCGATTGTAATACCCGCCACATCAACGAACTGGCCGGTAGCAAAATGATCTACAGTGATTTCCACGCCCGCCTGCAATAAAGCATCATCCGAAACCCGGAATTCTGCAAGTTTGCGCTTCGGCTCAACCTTAGCTTTTGCAAAATGACCCCGTTGCGGCTTACTGACGTTTTTTACCTTCGCTTTACCAACCCCAAGTTGGATGGCACTATACCCATCTTTTTCTTGCGTCTTCACTGCGACAACCTGGCAAGATTCAATCTTCAAAACCGTTACCGGAACAGGCGTCCCATCTTGCTGAAAATATTGTGTCATACCCACTTTTTGGGCAATTAAACCAGTACGCATAAAACCACCAAATCAAAAAATTATATTTTACTAATCTTTTTAATAGCCATCATTCAAATAAAAGAACTTAGTTGAACAACTTCCCTTAACCTTAGTTTCTTAACTTAATTTCTACATCCACGCCTGCAGCCAAATCTAGCTTCATTAAAGCATCAACCGTCTGCGGTGTGGGTTCAACAATCTCCATTAACCTTTTATGAGTCCGAATTTCAAATTGCTCACGACTTTTCTTATCACCATGTGGTGAGCGCAGAACTGTATATCTTTCAATCTGATTTGGCAAGGGGATTGGACCCCGAATCTTTGCACCTGTCCTTTTAGCAGTATTGACAATCTCACTGGTTGACTGATCCAATAAACGATGGTCAAAAGCTTTTAAACGAATGCGTATATTTTGATTTTCCATTTTCTACATCTTACAATAGTTAATTATTCGACGATTTTGGTGACGACACCGGCGCCCACAGTCTTGCCGCCCTCACGAATGGCAAAACGTAACCCCTCATCCATAGCAATCGGCGCAATCAACTGCACATCCACCGCTATATTATCACCCGGCATCACCATCTCCGTACCAGCTGGCAACTGCACCACACCCGTCACATCCGTCGTCCGAAAGTAAAATTGCGGCCGGTAATTCGTAAAGAATGGCGTATGGCGCCCTCCCTCTTCTTTCTTTAAAATATAGGCCTCCGCCTTAAATTTCGTATGCGGCGTAATCGACCCAGGCTTCGCCAATACCTGCCCACGCTCCACATCCTCCCGCTTCGTCCCACGCAACAACGCCCCCACATTGTCCCCTGCCTCCCCACTGTCCAACAACTTACGGAACATCTCAACTCCCGTCACCGTCGTCTTAACCGTATCCTTCAACCCGATAATCTCCACTTCCTCCCCTACCTTTACAACCCCTCG
>JBGAWJ010000049.1:0-10841 GCA_044227605.1 Alphaproteobacteria bacterium | reverse complement strand
TATAGATCCATTGGTTGCAGAACAGGATATTGAAACTATCCCCGTTCACCCCGGACAACCCATTCCTATGAATTGCCAACTAGTTATTCTAACAGGATCCAAATCAACCATCGCGGATCTACAATTTATCCGTCAACAAGGCTGGGATATTGATCTGATGGGTCACTACCGGCAAGGCGGTTATATTGTAGGGTTATGTGGGGGATTCCAAATGTTAGGTCAATGGATCCATGATGAGGGTGGCGTAGAAGGGAAGACCCAAGAACACCCCGGGCTTGGCTATTTTGATTTTATAACGGCAATGCAACCGGAAAAAATTATCCGTGCGCAACAAGCCAGGGAATTATTAAGCAACCATTCGGTTAAGGGTTATGAGATCCATTTGGGGAAAACGGCGGGCCGTTCGTTAGAAAAACCATTGTTGCTTTATAACAATGGTTATACCGACGGCGCTATATCCAAGGATGGACGTGTGTTGGGATGTTATTTGCATGGGTTGTTTGCTAATGATCAATTCCGGCATGATTTTTTTAAGCGGTTATCGCCAGATTTCAGCAGCACCCTTTCCTATCAGCAAAAAACCAGCCAAATCTTAGATGATTGGGCCGCTCATCTGCAACAGCATCTAACCCCTCAATTTTTGCAACAATTCCTGAATTTGCAACCTAAATTAACATAATAAGGCCGATGGTCCCGATTGCAAAAACTGCCATCAATAAACAACCTAATAGGTAAATATGTAAAGCTTGATATATATCATGGAAATTTGCCTGTTCCCGACCGTTTTGGTGGAACCAGACTGCTGGATCTTCCTGCCCTTGATACCAACGAGGGCCGCCTAGACGGATATCCAAAATTCCAGCCATGGCAGCCTCCGGCCAACCGGCATTTGGCGAAGCATGTAAACGGGCGTCTTGCATCATGATGCGCAGGCCTCTTTTGGCGGATCGCACAGGGGAAACTAGCAAGGCGGCTACTATCAGTAATAAACCAGATAAACGGGCCGGGATTAAATTCAGCAAATCATCGAAACGGGCTGCTGCCCATCCATAATAAAGATAGCGGTCGTTCTTGTGCCCAATCATGCTATCTGCGGTGTTGGCCAATTTGTAAATAACGATTCCCGGTAACCCCCCCACGGCTAGCCAAAAGAATGGGGCAACCACCCCGTCATTAAAACTTTCTGATAATGATTCGATGGCGGCGCGGCTGACACCCGTTCCATTTAATTTATATATATCGCGCCCAACAATTTTACCAACCGCCAAACGTGCTTGGTCTATATCTTGTTTCTGCAGTTGTACGGCAACTTTCTTAACATGCCGATATAGGCTATTTTGTGCAAGAAATACGCCACTGATTAAACCGACAACGATCCAACCATAGGGTTGCTTCAATAAATATTGTTGGGCGCACCAGCTAGCCCAGCCCAATACCCCTATTAGTATCATGAGGTGCAAAATCCCCCAGATGCGTTGGAAAAAAGCAGACCGTTTGCGATAACGGATAACCATATCTGCTTGATGGATCAACCAGCCGAACCAGGCTACAGGATGTGGGATATATCTATAAAACCACAGGGGATCACCGATGATCACGTCGCTGACCCAGGCAACTAACAATAGAAAAAAAATTGACTCGAAGCTTGTTCCCATCATGATAGGCAATATAGAAGATAATGAATAGTAATCACCAGATGTTTTTAAACATGAATAAAGAGATGTGGAAAATGGCTAAGAAAATTGGGGTTATGTTATGTGGACATGGCAGCCGGGATGATCAAGCTATTCGGGAATTTACCCATTTTGCCCAGGAATTTGCTAAAATACAGCCGGAATATCCCATCAGCAGCGGATTTTTAGAGTTTGCACAACCTGTTATCCGTCAAGGTTTAGAGGCGTTAAAGGAAAGTGGAGTCAATTACATCGTCGCATTGCCGATTATGCTGTTTGCGGCGGGTCATGTAAAAAATGATATTCCCTCTGTTTTACAAGAATTTGCGGCACAGCATCCTAAAATTCGAGTGGATTTTGGCCGTGATTTAGCCCTTGATCCCCAATTGTTGCAGGCAGCAAGTGAACGAATTCTAGAAGCAGAAGAAAAAGCACCTCAAGAAATTGACCGGCATGAAACTTTATTATTGGTTATAGGGCGCGGAACCTCCGATCCTGATGCCAATTCTAATATTGCCAAGATTGCCCGCATGTTATGGGAAGGCATGGGTTTTGGGTGGGCGGAAGTGGGTTATAGCGGTGTTACATATCCTTTGGTTGATGAGGCTCTACATCATGCGGCGCGGCTAGGGTATCGCCGCGTTATTGTTTTCCCCTATTTCCTTTTCACGGGTATTTTGGTTGACCGTATTTATGAAGCCACCGATAGGGCGATTGTGGATTACCCCGAGATAGAATTCATTAAAGCCCCTTATTTGAATGATCATCCTCTGGTTTTGCAATCTTTTAAAAACCGCGTCCAGGAAACCTTACAGGGGCAAAACGCTATGAATTGCCTGCTTTGTAAATACCGTGAAGCGATTATCGGGTATGAGGAAGATAAAGGAGCCCCCCAACAAGGGCACCACCATCATGTGGAGGGGATCGGTACTCATTCAGATCATGACCATACCCATCAACAGGAGAAAAAACGCCAACTGAAACAGCCGATTATTTATAATCGCTTATCAGCTAAAAATTAATATTCATAGTGCCAGTAAAAGAGAATGATTTTGTCTGATCCATTCCAACAAACGCGCAATTACTTAAGGGATCCAAAAAGGATCTATCAACAAAGCTTTGAAACGATAACAAAGGAAGTTGATCTTACCCATTATTCCCCGGCGATTAGGACTTTGGTAAAGCGCGTTATCCATGCCTGTGGCATGACCGATATCATCCATGATTTGGTTGTGAGTGATGGGTTGACTGAGGTTGTTCGCGAAGCTATGACGCACCATAAAATTTTTTGTGACAGCCGGATGGTGCAGGCTGGGATATTGGCCAGGTATCTTCCCCCCTCTTTGACGATTGCGTGTTCTTTGGATCATCCTGATGTTCGGCAATATGCCAAACGACACCAATTAACCTTAGCGGCAGCAGCGATGGCTTGTTACAGTCAAAACTGGCAAAATGCCATCCTTATCATTGGGAATGCCCCCACGGCTTTGTTTGAGTTATTATATCAATTAAAAATACAATCTACTAAGCCAGCTGCTATTATTGCTTTCCCCGTGGGCTTTGTAGGAGCCGCCGAGTCTAAAGATTTGTTGGTAAAAACCCCCCATGGCATTCCTTTCATTACGCTTTTGGGGCGTAGGGGTGGCAGCGCTATGGCTGCTGCGGCATTAAATGGCATTTTAGTGGGGGATCAAACCGATTGATACATAAACCCTGGTTAACAATTGTGGGTATGACGGAGAATGGTTGGCAAGCGGTTCCAGATAATGCCAAGCAACTCATTATTAAGGCAAAGCATGTTTTTGGTTCTGAGCGCTGGTTGGAACAAGTGCCGCCCGCCCCCTCCATTAAACATCTGTGGCAACGCCCCTTATCACAATCTATTGATCAGATTATGCAATTGCGTTACCAGCCGGTGGCTGTATTAGCAACTGGGGATCCTTTATGGTTTGGCGTTGGGGCGACCTTTGCACGCATGGTGCTGATTGAAGAGATGAAGATATTTCCTAGTGTGTCTGCCTTTTCCTTAGCTTGTGCCAGATTGGGGTGGGCGGTTACCGAAGTGATTTGCGATACCCTGCATGGCCGACCTATTGATAAGGTTCGCGGACTTTTCGCTCCTAAACATAAAATCTTATTATTGGGGCATGATGCGGAAACACCCAAGCAGGTTGCCCATGCCCTCATTGATCTCGGCTATGTTGATAGTGACATGACGGTTTTAGAACAAATGGATGGGGCTGCTGAAAAAAAGACATCGGGAAAGGCCGTTGATTTCCTATCAGCCGCTTTTCATCCCCAGCATGTGATTGCTATCCACTGCCAAGATCGGCGCGTGCAATCCATTATCCCACCTATCATTGGTATTCCTGACCATCTATTCCAGCATCAGGGGAAAATAACCAAACGGGAAACCCGCTTATTGACTATTTCGGCTTTGCAACCTTATGAGGGTGATTGTTTATGGGATGTGGGGGCGGGAACAGGGTCCATATCTATCGAATGGTTAAGATGTGGCCGCTTGATGCAGGCTTTTGCCATTGAAGATGATCCCGAGCAATTAGTTTGTTTGGACCAAAACCGGAATTTCTTTGGGGTTGAAAATTTACACATTATCCGCGCAAAAGCCCCGCAAGCCCTGCAAGATTTACCAATACCACAAGCCATATTTATTGGTGGGGGAATTCAAAACCCTGAAATATTGGAATATTGCTGGAAGCGTTTGCACAAAGGTGGGCGGTTGGTGGCTAATGTAGTGAGTTTGGAAGGGGAGGCAATTTTGATTGCTTGGCAGGCGAAATATGGCGGTGATTTAACCCGCATTCACCTGGAACGTTCGGAAAAAATGGGGCAATTAAGCGGTTGGCGACCTTCGCTGCCGGTTCTTCAATATGTGCACACAAAGAAATGATGTATGGCCGATATAAACAGTAATATACTTATTTGGGGTGTGGGGGTTGGGCCAGGGGATCCCGAATTATTAACTTTGAAGGGGTTAAAAATTATAGGGGAGTGTCAAGTCGTGGCTTATCCGGTTGATGAACAAGCGAAAAGTTATGCTTGTCAAACCGTGCGATCCTATTTAAATCCCATATCTTTACATTATCCATTTTCCTTACCGCTCCAGTTACCTATGGATGAACGGCAAAAACATTACCGAAAAATTGCGGAAGCGATTGGTAAATATGCGGATGAGGGCAAAAAAATTGCTCTTTTATGTGAAGGAGATCCTTTATTATACGGGTCATCCCAATATATCTTGTCAGAACTATCAGATAAATATCGGGTTGGGGTTATCCCTGGGATTTCCTCGATAACCGCTGCTGCTGCTGCTGCCCATATCCCCTTGTTATCGGGGCAAGAATCGTTGGTAGTTATTCCCGCAACAATTGATGAAGGGGAAATGACACGCCAACTCCAGTTCTGTCATACCGCGGTTATTTTAAAAGTGGGCAGGCATGTACAAAAAGTGAAAAAGGTTTTATCTACCTTCCCGGGGTATCAGCAAGCGTTATTAATGGAAAATATAGGCCATCCCAACGAATATAGCCGTTTGTTGCATCAGGTGGATGATCAGGTGCCTTCTTATTTCTCCCTCGTGTTATGGCGGCGGTTATTGTCATGATAGCGGTTATTTTACTGTCCCCGCATTCTCTATCATTAGCTGAACGAATTAAAGCGAATATAGCAGAAGCTTGTACCGTCTATGGATTGCGTAGAAATTTTGAAGGTATCGAGATCGACCATTTATATGATCATTTACCAAGCTTGCTGCAACAATTGTTTTTAGAAAATCGGCCCATCATTGCGATGGCCGCCAGTGGAATTGTGATTCGCTGTTTGGCACCGGTACTACACAATAAACATCAGGAACCTCCGGTATTGGTGGTTGCAGAAAATGGGTCAGCGGTGGTGCCTTTATTAGGGGGGCATCACGGCGCTAATTTTTTGGCGAATGAAATTGCGGATATTTTGGGAATTAAAGCATCTATCACGACCGCCAGCGATTTGTTATTAGGATTTGGTTTTGATGATTGGCCAATGGGTTGGCAGACCAGCCAGCCGGAAAAATTAAAAGAAATCAACAGCCGATTGATACGGGGAGAAAAACTGCGTTTAATCCAAGATATTCCTTTATTACCAGACAATTGGCAGCGCCAGATATTCCATGATAGCGGGGAATTGTCTGTTCGGGTTACCAATTATACGAATGTCGAG
Organism: Alphaproteobacteria bacterium; assembly: GCA_044227605.1. Taxonomy (GTDB): domain Bacteria; phylum Pseudomonadota; class Alphaproteobacteria; order JAEUKQ01; family JAEUKQ01; genus JAEUKQ01. The sequence continues at coordinate 4,950 of JBGAWJ010000049.1, read as the reverse complement.
TATACGAATGCCCCGGCACAAGAATTGTTGGTCCATCCCGCCACGATGGTATTGGGCATTGGGTGTTCGGCCAATGCGGCATCAGCCGAATTACAAGGATTGGTATTAAAAACGCTAGCACAGTATAATATTGCGAAACAATCTTTGGCCTGCATTGTTTCTGTTGACCGAAAAATGGCTGAAAAAGCTTTTGATGATTTAGCCCAGGAACTGCAAATCCCGGTAAGGTTTTTTACAGCCAGCCGGTTGCTGGAAGAAACAGAACGTTTAGCCAATCCATCTGCCCAGGTATTCCAAGAAATCGGCTGTTGGGGGGTGGCAGAGGGAGCCGCTTTAGCCGCCGTCGGGCCAGCAGGCAGATTAGTTGTGCCCAAACAACGCTCTGCCAACGCTACTTGTGCCATTGCTGTTGCCCCGGATATTTTGAACTCTTCAAATATTGGCAAGGCTCGTGGCTGTTTAATGATGGTGGGGATCGGACCGGGTCACCTGGATGGGATGACGATAGCAGCCTTAACAGCTTTAGAACAAGCGCATGATATTGTCGGTTACCGCGGGTACATTGAGTTGTTACCCAACCATATTCGCCGTAAAACCTGCCATATATATGAAATTGGGCAGGAAAATGAACGGGCAAAACAGGCGATTGATTTAGCGTTGGGGGGCAAGAAAGTGGTGCTGATTGGCTCGGGGGATGCTGGTATTTACGGTATGGCCAGCTTGGCTTTCCAGTTAATTGAAACACATATTAATCCGTTGGCTTTATTATTGGACTTGCGGGTGTACCCAGGCGTAACCGCGATGATATCAGCGGCTGCAAAGGTCGGTGCGCCTTTAGGTCATGATTTCTGCGCGGTTTCCTTATCTGATTTATTAACCCCTTGGGCATTGATCCAAGAGCGTTTAGAGGCAGTGGCAAAAACAGATTTTGTCATTGCTTTATATAACCCTGTTTCTAAAAAACGGGTTTGGCAGTTTGAACAAGCAAAACAATTATTGCTGAAATATCGTTCTGGTAATACCCCTGCTGTTATTGCTAAATCAATCAGTAGGAGGGATGAAAAAATAGAAATCACAACTTTGGGGGAATTAGCGGCAGCGAATATAGACATGAATTCCCTGGTGATTATCGGCACTAGCACCACTCGACGGATAAAAAATGGATATCGGCAGGAATGGATTTACACCCCCCGGGGATATGAGGATAAAAAATGACGGTGTATTTTATTGGGGCTGGGCCAGGGGCCGCTGATTTGATTACCATGCGTGGATATCATCTGCTAAAAAGATGCCAACTTGTTTTATATGCCGGATCGTTAATACCCATTGAACTATTGGTTCATATTCCCCCTGAAACCCAGAAGTTTGATACGGCATCCTTAACCTTGCCCGAAATCATCAGACATATGAAAACAGCCCATGATAGCGGTTTTGATGTGGCAAGGCTGCATTCAGGCGATCCAAGCCTTTACGGGGCCATTGGCGAACAAATGGTGGAGCTAAAAAAACTGCAAATCCTTTTTGAAATTGTGCCGGGGGTATCCTCTTTTTCGGCCGCTGCAGCTGTTTTACAAACAGAATTGACACTACCACAAATTTCCCAATCCGTTATCTTAACACGGGTTGAAGGAAATGCTTCCGAAATGCCACCGCATGAAACTATTCAAACATTGGCTGCCAGTCGCGCAACCATGGTGTTTTACCTATCCATCCGGCGGTTGCGGCAGATTGTGCGCGAACTAATCCCTTTTTATGGAGAAGATTGTCCTGTGGCCGTTTGTTATCGCGTTAGTTGGCCGGATCAGGTGATTATCCGTGGATGTTTGAAGGATATTGTTGGACAATTGAAGCCATTTGCTATTACCCGCACTGCCCTGATTATGGTAGGACGGTGTTTGTCTGCGGAATTAATTGAAAACAGCCATTTATATGATCCGGCGCATACGCATATCTTCCGACCAGTCGTTAAATCAAATGACTAATTTTTTAGAAAAAAGTTGTGATGAAAAAAGAAAACACCGAAATTTCTAAGAACTTCTTCTCCTTGTATATCCTGTTGTGGCGGATGCTGAATGCATCGCAAAAGATCAAAATGGTGATGATCATCGGCACCATTATTGTAGGGGGAATTGTTGTTTCGCTAATCCCTGTATATTTCGGCTATATGGTCACCCAATATGAAAATCAAAATGTTCTGCTCACTGCTGGCCTGCTCCTGATCAGCGGGTACGCGGCCATTTTAATGATTAATTACCTGATCGGCGAAACACGCTTTTATCTGTTAAGCCGCTTAGATAATGACATGTTCCACCAATTGATTATCAGTTCCTACCTGAAAATCCTTCAGAAGAATTTTGCCTTCCATCAAAAAAACGAAGATGGCGCCCTATGGGAATCCTTAAGACAAGGCGCTGATTCCGCTTCCTTCATTCTCCAAAGTTTAATGGGCGGTGTTTTTCCTTTCATTTTACAACTCATTTTAGCAGCCGGCGCTTTAGTATATTTTGTAGGTATATTGGGGGGGATTGGGATTATCCTCATGGTTGGATTATTTTTCGCCTTTGCTGTTTATGGAGGGAAAAAACTTAAGGCGATCCAAGTGCATATTATCGATGCAGAAACCAAAGGGGCTGCCAAGGTCATTGATGGATTAAGTAATATAGAAACCGTCAAATTGTTTCAAGCGGAACAGGCAATTGCCGGTACCCACATTCTGCAAATGCAACGCTTCCATCACCATGTCCGGCATTACATTAAGATGAGATTATTCTATAAAAGTGTGGGATTTTTTATCTTGATGGTGGGGTTTCTGTGGATTTTGTTCACCCCCTATTTGTATTTAGGTCAAGAAACATACAGCAGTCAAATCCTGATAACCGTTAGTCTATATTTCATGCAAATCATGGCGCCGTTGCAACAACTACATGTGCAATATCTGGAAATTGTGGAAAACGTTATCAGGTTTCAGAACCTGCAAAAATATTCTGAAATTAACAAAGAAGGTACCCAAGGGATACTTCCCCAAGCAATTTCGAAGGCAGAAGATCCGGTCATTTTATTAAAATTGGAAAATGTTCAGCTGAACTATGGGGAACGCCAGGTTTTGGAAAATACTAACCTAACTATTAAGCGAGGCGAAAAGATTTGTATCAATGGGCATAGTGGTTCTGGTAAATCCAGTTTATGCCATCTCTTATCCGGTCTGATCCAACCCAATACAGGCAAAATTCTTTATAACCCCTCCCTTAAAACCAGCCAAGGACTGGCTATTGCGGTTGTGCCACAGCAGGTTCCTTTATTTAATCAATCTTTAGCTTTTAATGTATCCTTAAAATTTGAGAAGCCTATAATCAGCATTCCCGAAGCACTTAAGCTTGCTTCCCTCGAACATTTTTTAAAACGATATCCTGATCTTGATACAGTGATGTTAGGCGATGGTGGTATCGCTTTGTCTGGGGGCGAGCGGCAAAGAATAGGATTGGCCAGGGCTTTTTATCGGCAACCTCAAATCCTGATCCTGGATGAATCGACCTCAAATCTTGATTCGGCAACGGAAGAGGCCATTTTACAAACTTTGCAAAATTACCCGAGTGACCTGACAATCATTTTGGTAACCCACAAGAAAACCCCGATAAGTTGGATTAATCGCTATATTACTGTAGATAAAGGCAAAGTTATTGAAACTTAAAAATCTTAATTAGAATTCTAAGAATATAAATTTTTTGGTTAGTTGGTTTTGAATCCATGCAACTGCATCATGAGTTTGCGTAACGGTTTGATACATATTTGCTGAGGCGATGATTGGCGGTGAAATTATCAAAACGGGAATATGTAATTCCTGGGCTGCCATGATCTTGGCATATGTATGAGCGCCGCCGCTATTTTTACTAATCAGCAGGTCAATTTGATGCAATACCAACAAATCTTTCTCTGACTGTTTGGTAAACGGGCCACGACCGTAAATTAATTGGTAATTGTTTAAAGGGACAGCTTGGGAAAGTGGTCCAATGACACGAACCAGGAAAAAAATATCTGAAAACTGGCGGAAATACGATAGGTTCTGTGAACCAATGGTCAGGAACACCCGTTTGTGTGGCAATTTTTCTAAAATGGAAGCAGCCTGAATAAAGTTCTCTGCCGGTAGCCAGTGATCTTGGGGCGTGCCTACCCAATGGTTTCGACCAAACCGCAGTAAAGGAATATGGGATAAAGAAGTTGCTATTTGGATATTCCTTTGCATTTGCTCAGCAAAGGGATGGGTTGCATCAATAACTAAATGAATGGTTTCTTTCGTTAAATATTCTTGCAAACCTTTTATACCGCCAAATCCGCCAATCCGGTATTCACCCGCGGGTAGTTTTGGGGAGTGGGTGCGCCCTGCCAAAGAATTAATGATTTTCAAGTTAGGAAAATTTGCTAATTCAGCCGAGAGATGTAAGGCTTCCGCAGTCCCCCCCAAAAGTAAAAGATTTGTTATCTTTACATTTCCTGCAACCATCTAATTCCTTTAATTCCTTTCGGCTGCAGCCCGTTGAAGACGGTCGTTGATGGCACGCCCCAATCCGCAATGCGGGATAGACATAACGGCAATTTGTTGCAATTGATCGGGTTGATCTAATAGACGCAGCCCTTTGAAAAAATTGGCCGCAGCCTCGGTTAAATTGCCCGCCTCACTAAGATTATAAATCAGTTTTGCTTGTTTCAGTTTTGGGGGGACTGGGCCGAAAGCCAATAACCCTTCACCGGCATTAATATGGGTGACATCCAATCGTACGGGTAGGGTAGGGGCATAATGGCTTTTCATCATGCCTGGTGCTTTTATTAACGAAGAATTCAGTGATGATAGGGGGATGACAGCTTCAAGCTGTTCCTGCGTAATCCCACCTTGACGTAAAATAGTTGGCTGGGACATGCTCAGATCGATAATTGTTGACTCGAGCCCAATAAGAC
>JBGAWJ010000048.1:0-10845 GCA_044227605.1 Alphaproteobacteria bacterium | reverse complement strand
CCACTTGGGATACATCTTGATTCCGGTATTATATCTGCGGATTGACCGAAATCTAAACATGATTGAAGGCCGGCGGCATGGTTGCTTTGATAAAATGAACAGGCCACAAATACAACATTTGATGCTATCTGCGGCAGAAAATAGCATTGATCGGCTTGATACCCCTTCAGGGCCGGATGAGACCAGGAAAATTCTAACCGCTGTAATTTTATCGGTTCCTGGCCGTAGGCAAAGGACGCAAAAATACTCATAAAAATACTGGCCAAGGTTATTAGTAATCGGCACTTCATTCAAATTCTCCTGCAACAGGGGCTCTACAATTGGCGGAAATTTTATACCAAAAACATACTGATCCCACAATAAGGCAAAAATGTGTTGGAAAGCAATAGCTAGAAGAAAATCACACCCTATGTTGAGACGAAGGTTTGTGGTATGATGGCTATTCAATCTGTCTTGTCATTTCAAACTTTCTAGCTGTAAGGCAAAATCAATGAATAAAATCATTATCTTGTTGTTAAGTTCGATGTTGATCACTTTAGCCGCCTGCCAAAGCTATCAGGAACGCCAGGCCGTTTATCTGGAAAAAATCAATGGGTGGGTAGGCAAGCCTGAGGCCGCGCTAGTGGCCACCCTTGGCACCCCCACCAATTTTTATGACAGCCAGGGCAGCCGCTTTTTAACCTATCGCCGCGTCCGCATGGAAAGCACCCGCGTGCCTGCCGATTGTGAAATGGGCCTGTTCGGCCGTTTTTGTTATGGCGGTGAGGTGATCAGCAACCAATCTTTCTGCCAGGAAAGCTTTGAAATCCGCGGTGGTGTGGTGCGGCGCGCCTATTTTGATGGCGATGGCTGCTTTTAAATGGTACAATGGCGGAAGCAATCAGGTGGGTTGCGGATCGATTGCTGCCATTGACCGTTCGTGAGATGAAAGGAGCCATCATGAAAAAAATATTTGCAGGTCTGTTCGGGGTTGGCTTATTAGCCCTGGCCGGTTGCCAAAGCTATGAGGAAATGCAGGCTGTTTATGTAGGCAAATTGAACCAGTGGGTGGGCAAGCCCGAGGCCGCGTTGGTTGTCAATTTGGGCGCCCCCAGCAGTTTTTATGACAGCCAGGGCAGCCGCTACCTAACCTATCGCCGCAGCCAAATTGAAACCAGCAGCACCCCGGGCAATTGTTACCCCAGTGCTTTTAACCGCTGGCCCTATAATTGTTATGGCGGCCAAACTTATACCAGCCAATCTTTCTGCCAGGAAACCTTTGAAATCCGCGGTGGTGTAGTGCGGCGCGCCTATTTTGATGGCGATGGCTGCTTTTAAATGCTATGATCAGGCATCTGTGATACAGGAGTGGGAATGGCCAACCCGCATTTAGCGGCAGCCCACCCCCCTGCCACGGCGGAATTTGAAAGGAATAAAAATGAAGAAGATAATCTTGGCCCTGATGGGCGCTAGCCTGTTAACCTTGGCCGGTTGTGCCAGTGATCAGAATGATCCGCTGCAATATGAAAAACGCAAATCCACCTATTACCGCAATTATTTAACCCCGTGGGTGGGTAAAAACCAGGAACAAATCTTGGCAAAATTTGGGGCGCCTTTCAGCAGCCGCAACACCGGCATGGGTGCGCAAAATTTTGTCTATCGCCTCCCGTCACCCAATGGTCACGGCGTTCTATGCGAAGTGACTTTTGGTATCGTCGGCACCATCGTGCAGCAGGCCAATTTCAACGCGGAAGTGGCTGGTAATGTCCGCCGCCAACCCGCCCAGTTTGATGAAAGCGGCTGTTTCTAAGGCCTATCCTAACTATTATCGCTTGGCTGCCTAAACGGCGGCCAGGCGGTGAAAAGCAACTCCTAGAAGGTAAGCAACTGATGTATAAAAAACTGACTTTCGTATTTTTATCCTTGATTGCCTTGTCATCCGCGCAAGCGGAACGGCCAATGGTGCCGTTAACGCAGTGGATTGGTCAGTTACCACCACGCAGCTGACGGGCGTGGATATCTATCATCACCCCGATTTATTGCCTTTTTTAAAATTGGTGGGTTTTGACCCGGATCAGCAAATCTTTTCCAAATATAATTCGGTGCCCAAGGTTGTGCAGATTGATCATTATTTGATTATCCAAGGATATGATTGCAGCCTGCATGGATGCCAATATGGCCATGCTATTTTATATGATTTGGACGAGAAACAAGCGGCCATCTGCCAGCAGTCATTGGTTTGGGTTCGTCATTTTTATCCTGATTATCCGCCTGACCATCAACCAATCGAAGAAATCAATCATGAGCAGCATCTAACTTTTTATTGGCAAGGCGATGAACAGGCGATTGAAATGAATGATGGCGATCTGTTTACCGGTTGCGGCGGCGGTCTTGAGGGCGATGCCAGTGGTGTGCTGAAGCGTTTTTTAACTGTGCATCAGGGGGATTTGTAGGGTGTCAAAGGGTTTTGACGGCTTGATCAACATGTTGCCCGCTGGTCAATGATTTTGGTTATTTGACCTGTTGGGAAATAGCTGTATGATTGTGGCGATAAGGTTTGTAAAAATGGATTAGCATTTAATCCCCAATTAGCCTTAACATGCCGCCTGTTTACAACAGCTTAAAAACCAGATACAAATAATATAAGCTGGTAAAATAAATCTTTTTGCTGAAACGGCTTATTTTGCCAGCCTTGTTTTTTGTATGGCCTTTCAAGGCATCTATTGACAGATTTAGCACTTATTTTGGGTTAAGGAGAGCTTGATGTTGCTGGAAGTTTGGTGGATTATGGTGGGGGTGTTCTCGGTATCCTTCGCAGCTCTTGGCTCCGGTATTGCGGCCATTTTATGCAGGAATTGGATTTCGGCCCAGTTAATTTCCGCAGGTCTTTGGGTCTTGTGTTTTGTGGTGGAACGGCTAATCCAGGGCCGAACGGGTGCCGTGTTGGTTGAGGTAACCACAAGACAAATGATTACACGCGTTCTTGCTTATGTAGTGGCAGGGGCGATCATGACTTTTGTGGCCCGGATTTTCTCTAAATTGACCGAGAAACGCCGCCAGCGCACCTTGGTTGACGAGGATTCATCGCTGTAATTGCTGGCGGTTGATCCGTTAATCTACAACGTCATTTCATCAAAATTTTGTTGATTCTCAAGAGTAAGCGGGGTTTTTAGCGCTTTCTGCAACCTTGCAACCCCAACCTATTTTAACCAAGAAAATCTATATGTTACCAACCCGCCAATTCTGGCGGGTTTTTTTATTTTCAGAAAAGGAGTTAGCCATGACTATCAACACCATGATCAGCCGCATTGCTTATAGAGGCGATGGCATGACCCGCAATTTTGCCATCCCCTTTGTTTTCTTTGATGCCGATGAAATCGAGGTGATTGAACGGGATACCATCAGCTCCAAGGAAATCCGCAAGGTTTTGGGGGCTGATTACGCCGTGGCTGGCGGTAATGGCGCCATTGGTACCCTAACATCCAACCAACCACCGGCGGCGGGTGTCACCATCACCGTGCGGCGCGATACAGCGCGCACCCAATTGGTGGATTATACGCCCAATGATCCTTTTCCCGCTGAAACCCATGAACGGGCGCTTGACCGCCTCACCGTCATCACCCAGGAACTGGCGGAAATCTTAGGCCGCTCTCTTACCTTGCCCGTATCCTCACCCTTATCGGGCATTACCATTCCTGAACCGGGGGCAGGCAAGTTTTGGCGCTGGAACGCCACCGGCACCGCTATTGAGGTGGCTGATATTGGCAGTTTGGGGGCGGTTGGCCTGCCATTATCGATTAACCAAGGCGGCACGGGCGCCATAACTGCCATAGATGCCCTGGATAATCTGGAAGCGGTTGGTGTCCACATTTACCAGCAGCAATCCTTTCTTTAATCCCCTGTATTTTAACCCTTAATCGGAGAATATAACATGGCTACAAAACCAGAATTTGCAAACAAACCCCGTCAATCCAGCGCGGCCCTGATTTTCGGCAACACTGCCCGCGATGGCAGCGGCTACATGGAAACTGTTTTTACCGCAGGCTCAAACGGATCGCGACTGGAGCGGTTGCGCGTTACCGCAACCACGGGCACCACAGCGGGCATGGTGCGGCTGTTCATCCATGATGGGGTGCGGGCAAGGCTGCTTGAGGAAATATCCGTAACCCCCGTGATCCCAAGTGCCAGTGTCAAGGCTTTCCGGGAATTGGTAATTTTTGCCGGTGGCCTCATGCTGCCACCCAACCATAGTTTGCGCGCCTCTACCCATAATTCGGAAGGGTTCCATTTGTTAGCGGAAGGGGGGGATTTCTAATGAATAACGGTTTTTTTGGCTTTCCTCTGGCTGATTTGAACCAATCAGCAGGTGAAAAGGTCAATGTTTCTGGGCGATTGCTACGAATCAGTAGATTTACCAGCAGCGGTAATTGGCTTAAACAAAAGGATGTGGGGTTTATTATTGTTGAATTACTGGGCGGCGGCGGCGGCGGCGGTGGGGCGCAGGGGTCAGTTAACTATAGCACGGCTGGATCTTCCGGTGCGGGCGGTGGGGGCTGTATGAAAAAGATTGATGCGGCGGCGCTGGGCCCCGCGGAAACAGTAACGATTGGCACAGGGGGGACAGGCGGCTCCAGTACCCCAAGCAGTGGGGGGATGGGTGGCACAACTTCTTTTGGGGCCCATTGCAGCGCATCTGGGGGGGAGGGTGGACAATCAGCTTTGGTTAATCCAGCCGTAGGCGGTGCTACCGCCCAAGGCGGGATTGGCATTGGTGGTGATATAAATTATAGGGGTTCAGCCGGAGCCCCGAACCATTCGATTTACGCCACGATTGGGAATTCCTACCCTGGCGGCAATGGGTCAAGCCCATTGGGCGGCAGTGGTGCCCAAGGTGTGATGACCCGCCTGCTCACAGACAGTTATGATGGCCTTGCTGCCGATGTCAATTCGGGGGGTGGGGGCAGCGGTGGCGCTCCGGCTTACGACAATGCTGCTAGCAAGAAATCTGGCGGGAATGGCGGCAGCGGCCTTTGTGTTGTTTATGAATTTAGTTAAGGAGAGATGATATGGTTAAAGCCTGCAGATTAGAACCGCGTAAATATGCGGAATATAGCGATGAAGAGCGTTGGTATGTGGTTGAGGTTTTTCCGGGCTATCCCGCCCCACCTTTGCACCCAAGCCTTGGGGATAGTTCTTTTTCTAAGGTCAGGAATGATGCACCGGATTGGATCAGGCAGCGTTGCTATTATGATGGGGGGAGTGCAACTTATTATCCCGAACCGCCCAATATTTTGCCTCCGGCATCCCCGCCGCCAAAACCAACTTGGTCGCCCGTTATACCGACAGATCCATCATCCTTGGCATTTCCTCTTATTTCAACGGCTGGGAAATGATCCGCTTTATTAGGAATGACCAGCCTTAAGCTGGCTTTTTATTTGTCTGCCTTCAATCAATCACGACCAAAAAAACATAACATTAAAGGAAAACATGATGACTGAACATGAAAGGGACCGGTTGACCAAACTCGAAGTCACCAGCACCCAAATGGCCCAAGATATCCACCAAATCCGCCTGACAGTTGAACATTTACGGGAAGCTTTCCATATGGGGCGTGGGGCGGCCTTTGCCGTGGTTAAGCTGGGAGGGATGTTATTAGGGGCCATCGCCCTGATGGCCTGGGTGATGGAACATTTGCCAGCCTGGTTAAAATAGGGGTGGGGGACTGCCAATGATTTCCATAAAACCGAAGGCAAAAATATCATTTTTTTTCAAATGGAGAGGGGATATTCGTCATGAGCAATAGTTCAAAGTTGCCGCGCGGCATCCGCAATAACAATCCTGGGAATATCAGGCGGTCAAATGACCCCTGGCAAGGATTGGCAGAAATTCAGGATGACAAGGATTTTTTCCAATTTAAGTCTATGGCTTACGGGATAAGGGCTTTAGCGAAGGTTTTGATCACCTATCAAGACAAATACGGGTTACAAACCATTGCTGATATGATCAACCGCTATGCGCCGCCTTTGGAAAACGACACCAAAACCTATGCCTTGCTCATTGCAAATCTTATGAAAAGAAAGGTAACAGACAAGATCAATACGCATGATTACCAGGATTTGAAAGCGTTGCTTACTGCCATTATCCAGCAGGAAAATGGGGCCTTATCCAAAAAATATATGACGAATGCTGTCATGGATAAAGGCTTGATGATGGCGGGGGTTGAGCCACCATCAAAACCATTAGTAAAATCACGCACGATCCGTGGCACGGTCATCGCCGCAGGTGCAGGCAGCACCATCGCCTATCAGGCCATCAATGACAGCTGGCAGCATTTATCGCCAGCATTGCCGTTCTTTGAACGTTTGGGTCAATATTGGCCCTGGGCGTCGGCCTTGCTAATGGTTGCGGGAATTGCCTGGATCATTTGGGCTAAACTAGATGATCGCCGCCGCGGGTTATAATCATCAAACTTTCAAGGCACCCCGATGCCTTAATAACTTATGGACATATTTGAACGGAAAGGGGAGGTCCCATGATGGTAATCGTTACTTTTTTGCAAATGGCCGGATCGCGGCTATGGAAAACGATGTTGGCGGGTTTGGGGATTATGGCCGCTATTATCTTCTTCTGGCGCAGGGGTGCTATCTCCGAACGTCAACGGCACATAAAAAAGCAAGCGGAAATATCTAAACGCCAGCAACAACGTGCCGCAGAAGCCCCGCGCGGCAAACAGCCAGTGATCGATTATCTGAATAAAAAAGGGTTGTAAAAATCGCTTAATATTTAAGAAGGGATCGCCATGCCACAATGTCAGGTAGAAAAAATCACAAAGAATTGGGTGATAGGCTGGGCAGTATTGGTGGGGGCTTGTCAACCGGCTGTGATCAATTCTTGTCCGCCTCTGCCGGTATATACCCAAAAATTTTCTGCGGAATTGGCCAACGGGCTGCAAAATTTTCCCGCGGGTCATCCGCTGTTGTTGGTGATTGAGGATTATATCCGCCTGCGCCTGCAACTCAAAGAATGCCAGTCCTTTTGATCAGTATAATTGACTTTTGTCCTTGAAGCGGGCATCTTGTCGTTTCAAGAAAAATTCGAATGTGGGAAGAAAGATGCTTCATTTATATAGCTGGCCTACCCCCAACGGCCATAAGATTCATATCATGTTGGCAGAGTTGGGTGTGCCTTATCAATTGCATCCGGTCAATATCATGAAAGGCCAGCAATTAACGCCCGATTTTTTAAAAATAAACCCCAATAATAAAATTCCGGTGCTGGTGGATGAGGGGGATACAACCTCAAAAACGATCACTATTTTTGAATCGGGCGCCATTTTATTTTATTTGGGTGAAAAATATCAAAAATTCCTGGGCCAAAATACTTCCGGAAAATATCAGATATTGCAATGGCTGATGTTCCAAATGTCAGGCTTGGGCCCCATATTAGGGCAAACCCATCATTTTAGGCACTATGCGCCGCAACCGGTTATCTATGGAATTGAAAGATTTACGAAGGAAGCCAAACGCCTATATCAGGTTTTAGACAAACAGCTGCAACAAACCCCCTTTCTGGCAGGCGACTATTCCATTGCTGACATGGCGGCATTTCCCTGGGTCAGGTTATGGCAAAAGCAAGGCCAGCAAATAGCTGATTTCCCCCATGTGAAACGCTGGTTAGAAACGATTGAACAACGCCCAGCCGTCCAGCAAGGATTACAGGTGATGACAGAATTTGCAGACCAGTTGCCAAAACCCGCCGCCTGGACCAACCAGTTTTACCAAGAGAATAGGCAGCTGACTTAAGCAGGACATAAGGTGTTAAAATATTGCTATAGACAGGCGACTTTAGCGGCTATTTAAGAGAGAAATGGATTGAGTAGCTCAGCCCTTATCTTAACCTTTGAAATATTCTGCTTATAGATTTAGCGGTGAAGGCAAGAATCTCAATTGCTTGGATACAAAACTTGGGTTAAGTAAAGCCCATCACTGGGCGCCGTCACCCCGGCCGCCGCCCGATTTTTAGCCGTAAGGATCTCAGGGATTTTTGAGGCGGGCCATTTGCCATCCCCAACCATTTTTAATGTCCCAACCATATTGCGGACTTGATGATGCAGGAATGATCGTGCCTTAACGGTACAAAGAATCACATCACCTGTTCGACGGATGGAAAATTCATCAATTGTCCTAATGGGTGATAAGGCTTGGCACTGTAACGCCCGAAAGCTCGTGAAGTCATGCCTGCCAATCAGAACGTCTGCGGCCTGTTGCATGCTGTTGATATCAAGGGGCTGTTTCACCCACCATACCCGCCCCTGTTTTAAAGCGGATGGCGCCGGGCGGTTCAGGATATAATATTCATATATCCGGCCAATCGCTGAAAAGCGTGCATGGAAATCACCGCTGGCAAATTCCACGCCTACAAAGGAAACTGCATGGGGTTTTAGGTGGAAATTACCGGCTTCTAAAACTGTTTTACAGGGATAGGGTTTTTCCAAATCAACATGGATCACTTGGCCGGTGGCATGCACCCCCGCATCCGTCCGGCCAGCGGCATAAATAGTTGGTTGACAGCCGGTAAAGCGAAAAAAAGCTTCCTCTACCACCTGTTGGACGGCCAGGCCATTTTCTTGCCGTTGCCAACCCACGAAAGCAGACCCCTCATATTCGAGGGTAATTTTATAGCGGGGCATCGGTAACTACCTGGCCCACCGGCAAATCAAAGCCCCGGATAAAATCAACCGCAGGCAACGCTTTCCGACTGGGCCGTTGTAATTCCAATAGGCGCAGGCTTTGGGCATCACCGCAAGCAATTTCTAACGGGTGATGGGTAATAGTGCCGGGGTTGGCCGAGGTGAACGTGCCTAATTCCGCCCGTAAAACCCGTACCCTTTCCCCCCGCCAATCAAACCAGCTGCCAGGCCAAGGGAAAAAAGCCCGGATTTCCCGCTCCAAAACCGCTGCGGGTTTTTGCCAATCCAATCGGCCTTGATCTTTGGTTAATTTACCGGCATAAGTCACCCGTTTTTCATCTTGGGGTACAGCGGATAATTGTTGGTAAAGCAATTGATGGATGCTTGTAGTCATCATCTCAGCCCCAAGCAGGCTAAGGCGGTCATGCAGGGACTGCGCGGTATCCGTGGATTGAATGGGCAAAGATTGTTGCAGCAAAATATCACCCGCATCGAGTTTAGGAACCACCCGCATGATGGTGATGCCGGTTTCAGGGTCCCCTGCCAATAAAGCTGCCTGGATAGGCGAGGCCCCGCGCCAGCGCGGCAACAAGGAACCATGGATATTGATAAAGTCAGATGTCACGGCGGTCAAAATAGCACGGGGTAGAATAAGGCCGTAAGCCGCCACAATCGCCAAATCAATCTTCAAATCAACAAATTGTTGGCGGGATTCGGGTGATTTGAAATTCTCGGGGTGGAAAACAGCTAATTGATGTTGGTTGGCTAAGTGATGGACGGGCGATAATTGAATGCCCTGTCCCCGCCCCGCGGGACGCGGGGGTTGGGTATAAACCGCGACCAAATCATACGGTAATTGCAATAAGCCTAAGAGGGCAGGGACGGCAAATTCTGACGTTCCCATAAAACATATCCGGGGCATGGCCATCCTTTTCTACTTAGCCATTCATGATAAAGTGGCCGGTTGTACCCGGCGTTGTTTCAATAAGCGTCGGTAAATCACATCCCGCCGCAATTTGCTGATATGATCAACAAATAAAACGCCTTTTAAATGATCCATCTCATGTTGGATACAGGTGGCCAGCAACCCTTCAGCAGTCAAGGTTCTCTCCTGGTTATGCTGATCCCTATAGCGCACCCGCACGCTTGCGGGACGCTCGACTTCGGCATATTGATCGGGTAAAGATAAGCAACCCTCCTTATAAAGGCACCATTCATCAGATACCCATTCAAGCACCGGATTGGCCATCATATAAAGCTGGCCGGGCCGGTCAGGGTTTTCATCATTGCCAATATCGACCACAATCACCTGCAAATTTTGTCCCACTTGGGGGGCAGCCAAACCAATGCCTGGGGCTTCATACATCGTATCCGCCATTTGCCGCATCAGTTGGGCGATAGCCTGATCAACTACAGGCACGGGGCGGGCGGTCAATTTCAAACGCGGGTCGGGGGCGGTGATAATGGGTAAGGTAGTCATTTTCCTGCTTGATGATCAAAAGTAAATATATCACCCTAATATATATAGATTATATGATAAAAATCAAGAAAGCATCCATCATTTTTTTAAAGCATACCTCGCTGAGGGCATGATCAAAAATAGGTGGTTGGATTTCTTTTGAGGGTTAAAAATATTTGATTCCAGAAATAAGATCATATATTGCGAGGTGATTTACAAAATAGCTCACCTCAAGGAAAGGCTTTACCCTGTAAGGTTTTTTTGGAGGCTTTCCTAGGAAAGATCAGTGTGGGGGCAAACCCCTAATCCCCACCCACTACCACACGTTTATGCCCGCCATGAATGGGGGCTCACAAAACATTTGTAGGAAAAACATCCCCAGATTAGCGTTACGCCTATATAATCATCGGGATATTAGGGTTCAGGCTACACCCGGCCAACCTGCGGTTCTTTCCGGCCCAAGACTCTTCAAGCCCCAAAAAATACGGGGATAAAAGTGGACATCTGTCAATTTTTGCTTTACATAAGTGAAGCATAGACAATTTAAACAGCATCTGATTGAAATACCAGGTAGGGAGATAATAAATGGAAGGGTTAGATTTATCATCAATTTTGGTGATTTTATTTGTGTTATTTTTTATTTTATTGGTCATTACCGGTACAAAATCAGTGCCACAGGGGCGGGAATATACGGTCGAACGTTTTGGTCGATATATCA
>JBGAWJ010000047.1:0-11021 GCA_044227605.1 Alphaproteobacteria bacterium | reverse complement strand
AGGCGTTTTATCCGCTTTTAACCGCATACTGACCACATCGGAACCTGCCTCGGTCTCACTCATGGCCAACGCCCCAATATATTCGCCGCGGATGAGTTTGGGTAAAAACTTAAGTTTTTGTGGTTCAGTGGCATGACGGCGCAATTGATTGACACATAAATTGGAATGCGCCCCGTAGCTTAAGCCCACACTTGCGGAAGCACGGCTAATTTCTTCAACCGCAATCACATGTTCTAAATAACCAAGGCCGGTGCCACCATGTTCTGGTTCAACCGTGATTCCAAGCAACCCTAAATCGCCAAATTTCCGCCATAAATCATTGGGAAAACTGTTTTTTTGATCGATTTCTGCGGCGCGCGGGGCAATTTCAGCCGCTGCAAATGCTTGCACACTGGAACGTATCATGGTTGCGGTTTCACTAAGGCCGAAATCCAACATCGGCAATTTGTTATAAACGGTCATGGTTTTTTCTCTGCTCTTTTAAGGTTTATTGATAAGAATGATAGGGGATTTTATTCCCTCAAATAAGGCATTTACCCAAAATTATATAACGATTCCATTTTAACAGTCCCTAAAAGCTGGGCGCCCCGCGATGCCATGAAATATAGCCCCATATGATGGGTTAGTTGCTGGGGATGGCACAAATGAAGGGGCAATTTCTTTTCCTCCACCTCTGCCCTTGGCAGATCAAAGGTAGAGCAGCCTTTTTCATACACCCAGATTTTGTCAACTTTTCCTAACATCCCGTGATTCCTGGCCGATAATAAGGTCAATACCAAATCCATCACACAAATATCCGTACAAATGCCTATCACTAACAATTCTTGCAATTGTTGCTGCTTAACCCAGCCAAGCAATTGATTGTTACCCGAATGGTCATAAGCGCCAATGAACCCGTTGATACAATCTTTTCGGATCAACGTGACCGATTTTTCCTGTTCCAGCCATTTTAATGCGGGCACTAAATCTTCTTCCCCTGTTCCCACCACACAGTGGCTGGGGTAGGGATATTCCTGTTGCTCGGGATGATGGGTATCAAGAAAAGCAAGAATTGGCCTATTCTGACCACAAAAGAGTTTTGCTAAATCATTTGCCTCGGCAACCATTTGGGCAATTTGGTGATTCGGTTGCTGCGGCGCCATACTTCCCGCCCCCGTTGTGGCAAAACCATTGACAATATCCACAATGACCAACCCGATTTTTTCCTCTTTTCTAATCGTTTTTGCCTGTAACAATAAGGGCACCTGCTGGTTTAATAATTCCCCCCATACGCCTTCTGAAATTACCTTGGTTTTTTTACCTGTCATTTTATTCCCTATCAACTTCAACCAACCCTGTATATCCCATTATATAGGAATTTTTATCTGCACCATCATCTAAAATTTTTTAATGCTTACAAAAAACATCATGTGCCTGGGCATTTTAAAATGGATATTTTTATTTTTAAGTGATACCATCATAAATCATCGACAGGCGTTATTAGAAACATATGGGCTAAAATTTTTTCTTCTTAAAAATCACGCCCTCTCCAAGCTATAACCTTCAAATTATCTAAAAATATCACAGCGAATCGTTTTTTAATTTGATCTCATTAATACATCTTGACATATTTTCATGCCCACATACAAGATGTGGTATGGATGAAGTTTCTTCTTCATAAATTAAGAAATCAATCATCGCTTTCATCAACATGTAATCTGTACAATTCCATTTTGGATGCAGGTTCATTTTTATTAACATACCCAGCAACGGGGAGCACCACATGGACGGCGGAAATCGTTTTTTCAGCAACCACATTAATATTGATACCAAGCATAACAATTTGCTGACCGATTTCGGGAAGGCCACCCTTTCTGATCGTTATCTGTTGCCGGGCGAAGACTATCAAGATTTATTTCTAAGGGTCTCTAAGGCTTATGCAGATGACACGCAACATGCCCAACGACTTTATGATTATATGAGCAAATTGTGGTTCATGCCAGCCACCCCCATTCTTTCGAACGGTGGCACTGGCCGAGGATTACCAATTTCCTGCTATTTAAATTCGGTCCATGACAGTTTAGATGGCATTGTGAATACCTGGAATGAAAATGTGTGGCTATCATCGCGCGGCGGCGGAATCGGCACCTATTGGGGCCATGTACGTTCGATCGGTGAACCCGTCGGCATGAATGGCAAAACTTCCGGTATTATCCCCTTTATCCGCGTGATGGATAGCTTGACCTTAGCTATTAGCCAAGGCAGCCTGCGCCGTGGCTCTGCTGCCGTTTATTTGGATGTGAACCATCCAGAAATTGAAGAGTTCCTTGAAATCCGCAAGGCATCGGGTGATTTTAACCGTAAAGCCTTAAATTTACATCATGGGGTTTTAATCACCGATGCTTTTATGCAAGCGGTGCGGGATGATACGCCTTTTGACCTAAAAAGCCCTCGCAGCCACCAGCCGATTCGCAGCGTAAATGCGCGCAATTTATTCCAAAAGATTGTTGAAACCCGTTTGGCCACCGGTGAACCTTATTTGATCTTCATTGACACGGTGAACCGGCAACTGGCCCAACATCAACAATCATTAGGGTTAAAGGTTACAACTTCCAATTTATGCAGCGAAATTATGCTGCATACTGGCTTTGATCATTTGGGTAACGACCGCACCGCCGTTTGCTGCCTTTCTTCCGTTAATTTAGAAAAATGGGATGAATGGCATCAAGAACCAAAGTTTATCGAAGATATCATGCGCTTTTTAGACAATGTGTTACAGGATTTTATTGATCGTGCCCCTGACACCATGAAACATGCCAAATACAGCGCCATGCGGGAAAGATCAGTTGGGTTAGGCGTGATGGGCTGGCACAGTTTCTTACAATCCCGCATGATTCCCTGGGAAAGCGCCTTGGCAAAATCTTGGAATATGAAAATGCACCGCCATATCCGTGAACAGGCTGATGCAGCAAGCATGTATCTGGCTAAAGAACGTGGCCCGTGCCCAGATGCGGCAGATGTCGGTGTTATGGAACGTTTCAGCCATAAAATGGCCATTGCCCCAACGGCCTCTATTTCTATCATTTGCGGTGGTACTTCTGCAGGGATTGAACCCATTCCTGCCAATATCTATACCCACAAAACCCTATCCGGATCTTTTGCTGTTAAAAACATCCACCTTGAAAAATTGCTAAAGCAAAAAAATGCGGATCAGGAACATGTATGGCAATCGATTTTGGAACATGACGGATCGGTACGCCATCTTAAGTTTTTGACAGAAGACGAAAAATCCGTTTTCCGCACAGCCTTTGAAATTGACCAGCGTTGGTTGCTTGAATTTGCGGCTGACCGCACCCCGTTTGTTTGCCAAGCCACTTCCCTTAACCTGTTCTTGCCGGGCGATATTGATAAATGGGATTTGCTGATGCTGCATTACCGTTCTTGGGAAATGGGCGTTAAAAGTTTGTATTATTGCCGCTCTAAAAGCATCCAGCGAGCCGCTTGGGCAGGCGGGGTTGAAGCCGATAACACGATTGAACGCCGCGAAGTCATCGCTGCAACCAAAGATTATGATGAATGTTTAGCCTGTCAGTAACATCCGCGGTTATTTACATTTAATCCCCGATTTCTCTTCATTATTTACTATGGTGAAAACATGTCGTTACTGAAAGCTAGCAAAATCTATAAACCCTTTTCTTATCCTTGGGCTTTTGATTATTGGAAACTCCAACAACAAATCCATTGGATGCCTGAAGAAGTTCCACTGGGCGAGGATTGCCGTGACTGGGCCCAGAAATTAACCGAAAATGAACGCAATTTGTTGACCCAGATTTTCCGATTTTTTACTCAGGCAGATGTGGAGGTGCAAGATTGTTACCATGACAAGTATGGGCGCATCTTTAAACCCACGGAAATCAAGATGATGCTGGCCGCCTTCAGCAATATGGAAACGGTTCATATCGCAGCCTACAGTCATTTATTAGATACGATCGGGATGCCGGAAAGCGAATATTCAGCCTTTTTAAGATATAAAGAAATGGCTGATAAGCATAATTATATGAATATTTTTAACGTTGAAAATGATGGAAATGTCGCCCGCACCTTAGCTATGTTCGGCGCTTTTACGGAAGGGTTACAATTGTTCGCAAGCTTTGCGATGTTGCTGAATTTCCCCCGCCTGAATAAAATGAAGGGCATGGGGCAGATTGTAACTTGGTCGGTGCGCGATGAATCGCTACATTGCGAAGGCATCATCAAACTATTCCATGCTTTTTGTCAGGAAACCGGTTGTTTAACGCGCGCCATTAAAGATGATATTATCGATTGTGCGCAAACAGTGGTTAAATTAGAGGATGCCTTTATCGACCTAGCTTTTGATATGGGGCCGGTTGAAGGGATGGCGGCGGCTGATATCAAATCCTATATCCGTTATGTGGCGGATTGGCGTTTGGGGCAATTGGGGTTGCCAGCTGTGTACAGGATTGAGTCACATCCCTTGCCTTGGTTAACCAGTATGTTGAATGGGGTTGAACACGCTAATTTCTTTGAGACCCGTTCAACCGAATATTCCAAGGCGGCCACCCGTGGCGATTGGGAAGAAACCTGGGACAGGTTTAAAAGGCGCTTGCAATCGCAACAACCGGGTATTGCCGAAAACTCACCCTTAATGGCTGATAAGACATTGCCCTTAATTTAAAGGTTGCACAGACTATATCGTCTCAGATTTAGATAAAAACAAAGCGGGCAGTTCCTTCTTCCCGCTTTTCTAGCTTATCAGCAATAATCAAGGTGTTTAGAATCTAGATGACAGTGTTGCCGTTGGTGGCTTATCTCCATCAATCGGCTATTGTTTAGAATGCCCCCCAACGAACATTCCTAACAGCAGAAATGGTTAGGCGTACTTAATTTACAGCGCCTTCTCGTTGTCTCCTTATGTTAGGTATTTCTCCTTGTCTAGGCCAGACCCTGTTAAATTCGAACTGTCAATGATTACCCAAGTCTTTTCCGGAAAAGGCTTGCTGAAAATGGAATAGTTACCGCAACGATCACTAATAGGGGCGTCTGGAAAATTCGGCCTTCTGTAAATTATATTGGCTGTCCGCCACAGCAAGTTCGGCCCTAGCTTGAGCAATTTCTTCCAAGCGATTACCGGACCTAAGTTTCTGTAAAACACCCTGCTGGGCATTCACCAAAAGCTTTTCAATCCGTCCCTCCATTTCAAAAGCCAAATCGACGGGGGGAAATTATAAAATTTCCCCTCCTTCATATGTCTCATTATTCCTTAAACATCAAAGACTTATTTTTTAGATGACTTTATTCGTCCTCTTCATTCCAAGTGGCACGGAAACTTAATTCGAGAGTAGAGCTTCCATTAGCTGGAACAGGGATTATCCATTGCCGTGATTGGGCGGATAATTGTTGGCTTGGATAATTTTCCTGGGTTATTTCCCAACTATAATTAATTTCCCCGGCATTTTCGTTCATAATAATCGTGACAGGTTCAGATTTGGCATTATGAAAAACAACCTCATAACTGACATCCAACATGGTACCATCAATTGTATGATAATTGGTGGCTTTCAGATGGGCGGTTAGGTCGAAAGCATATCCCGATTGCAAGTTGACTGTTTCATTGACGGGGGTATGGGCAATCAAATCTTCCCCCACAAAAATTGGTTGGGCGCGTTGATCGTTTTTGTATAATCGCACCGTTCCTTTAGGCAAAGGCATACCCAAACCGTTTTCGGTATTATTCAAAAGTTTTAAAATAACGGCAGGATGGGCGATTATTTCAGCGATTTCGTTGCTATCCTCATCCTCCCATTCCGCATCCGTGATCATATTATTAAACACATATCGTTTTTCAACAGCCACAGAAGGCGCTGCTAATAAGCTTACCTGTTTGGTTTGGTTGGAGCGGATGGTGGTTAAACGCGGCAAACTATATAAATGATATTCGAAAAGAGCTTCCTCAGTTATTGATTCATTATCTCTCTTTTGTTCAGACTCTTTTATGTCATTGAATTCTTCAACCGTATCCGTTTCGATCAAATTTAAATCCCCAGCCACCAATTGCAATTGGGCGTTTTCAAAAGTTACGGCGGTTTCATTGGTCAGGGTAACAAAACCGGTTAAATCCAGCCGGGTTTCATCCGCATTTAATTTGGCCACATAATCCGCTTGCCAGGACAAGCCACCTGTTAGATAACTTAATTGCACTGCCGTTGGCAATTTTTCCTGCATAACACGGTGGCTAACTTGATTGATTTTTAAAGTTAAAGTGGGAATGGCGCGCAGGCCCGCCGGTATGGATTTATAAATGATGCGGCCCGGAATTTGCGTTTCAATCCGGTCGCCTATTTTCAAGACAATCCCTTCAGCTGTGCTTAAAACCAACGCATCAACAGTTTTTTCCTGTTTTGCTGCCTCATCCCACATCACCACTTGCACGATTTGCCCGACCGATTTTTCAAGCAATTGCGCTGGTGTCAATAAATCATAATTAAAATTTTGCTCTAGAACAGTAATGTCTTCCCCATCCGTTAGATTCTGCAGCAACGCTGTTTCTGGACGAATTTGATCACTAACTCCTGAAAAAACCAGATCATTGACCGTATTGCGTTGATAATAATGCCGCTGGTCTTTCACCATAGCCAGATTTTGATTATAAATCGTGACCGCAACCCCCGTCTGGGTAGTTGGAATTGAGGGCGTCTCCTGGGCTGATAAAGTGCCTAACCCAGCCATCAGCGGACATATTGCAAATAAGGAGGTTGCAATTTTAGAATAGCCGATGTTCATGTGAATACCTGTTTGTCAAGATTAAATACCGAATTTATTCAATTGTGATTCACAATTATGTCAAAAATATGGCAACCAGGAACATGAGTTGTAAAAAACACCCAGCCTATTTTTAAAATCATCTGATCGGGAGAATAAACAATGAAAGGAAAGTAGTGGGGCGAGCGACGGGGATCGAACCCGCGACAGCCAGAACCACAATCTGGAGCTCTACCAACTGAGCTACGCCCGCCATATACCACAGATGCTATACATACAAATTTTACCCCCCAAAGGTCAAGTGTAACTTGCATATGAAAGCTATAAATCGTAGTTTATTATTTTGTACTCTTTGAATAAAGATGTGTTTTGGATATATCCTTATTCTAATCCTTCAGATTAATATAAGGCCTTTCATGCTACCTTTTGCAAAAATTCATGGCTGCGGCAATAGCTTCATCCTTATTCATGATCAGGGGCAAAAGCTAAATGTTATAAAAACTTCTTTCAGCCAGTATATTTGTCATGAACATTGGGGTGTGGGCGCTGACGGCTTCATTTTAATCGAACCAACCCCTGATCAAGCCACTTCATTTAAAATGACCTATCTGAATGCGGACGGCAGTGACGGCAAACTTTGTGGAAATGGCTTGCGCTGTGCTGCCCGTTACGGTTATGAACTTGGTTTTTTCAAGGAGCATGCAAAAATTTTAACGGACGCTGGCATATTATCCGTCTATAGGCTTGATAATAGCCATTTTCGCGTTGAGATTCCTTTGCTACAACAAGTGCAATTCAATCTGGATTTATCTCAAACCAATCCCTGTTTTCAATCATTGGATTTTTTGGATACGGGCGTACCACATTTGGTAGTCGGGCTAACTCACATGGACATAAAAAAATTGCCGGTAGCAGAATGGGGACAAGAATTGCGGTGGCATCCCTATTTTTCCCCTCACGGCACCAATGTTAATTTTATCCAATCTTTACCAAGTGGCAGGATTGCCATCCGAACTTTCGAGCGGGGAGTTGAACATGAAACACTTTCTTGTGGAACAGGTGCGGTTGCAGCAGCCATCATCAGCCATTACCGATATTCCTTGCCCTCTCCAATTCATTTATCCACCCCCGGAGGTGAACTGGCTGTAGAATTCCATACAAAAAATCATCTGGTAAGTGACCTGTTCCTAAGCGGCCCTACCATGATCATCGCACAAGGGTTCATAAGCCCCGAATGGCTTAATCAACATTGGCCTGATAGAGGCTGGCAAAATATTTAGGGTATAATTTCAAAGATAAGAGGCAAAGGGCTTGGCAACAACATTTTTTGTTGGTCAATTTTTTGTACAGCAGCGGAAGGCGGCCCCTGGTAACAATCTTGGATTAATTTTTGTAAGGGGTTATCCTCGCCTATAAGCAAAGCCCAGACAGTACCTTCCGGTAAATTTTTAACCCAGCCCACGACTTGGTAATTTTTTGCTTGCTTTCGCAGCCATTCGCGGTAGCCAACCTTCTGCACAAGCCCATGGATAATTATTTGGATGGCTTGCCGCATCAGTTATTCAAATTCCAGTATCATTTGGTCAACTGCCAGCGTTTCTCTGGCTTTTGCGTGGATTTTTTTGATTTTTCCATTGCGTTCCGCCCGGATAATATTTTCCATTTTCATGGCTTCTAAAACCAATAACTCCTGCCCTATTTTAACCTCTTCCCCCTCTTTCACGGTAAGTGAGGTTAACATCCCAGGCATGGGGGATGACAGAATTTTTGACCGGTCAGCCAATTTTCTTTCCGGCATCCATTGCATTAAATTGGCAATATGGGGTGAATACACATGAAAGTCAGTTTGTGCCCCTTGGCTGCTCAGCCGATAACCGTTATTTCCCAAATATTCCACCTGCATAACAACAGGTTGTTGGTTGATTGACCCCATTAAAAGCAGTTTGCTATCTGACAGGTCTAAGCTGATCGAATACATTTGCTGATTGATGGTTATCTGGTAATCCTTTGAGCTGTGCGATCTGTTAATGATGACGGGCAGCTGTTGTTTTGCCTGAAAAACCACCAAGGGAATGTCATCCGTATCTGATAAAATCCCAAATTGGGACAGCGTCGGATCAATATGGCGTTCCTTAAAATAATATAGCAAGCCTGCGAGAGCGGTTAATGCGGGAAGCATCGAAACCGGATGGGACGGGATATGGAACCCTTCAGGAAATTCTTCTTGGATAAAAGCGGTGCTTAATTTGCCCTCAATAAATTTTTGTTTTCCTAAAACGTTGGACAGGAACAAAGCATTGTGTGAAATTCCTCTCACGACAAAACGGTCTAATGCTTGCCTTAAGTGATAGGCCGCCTCTGTCCGTGTATCCCCATAAGAACAAACCTTGGCAATCATGGGATCATAATAAACCGATATTTCACTGCCTTCATCCACCCCGCTATCGACGCGGATATTCTTATTCGTCGGCGGCTGCAGGTAATGGGTTAGTCGGCCGATTGATGGTAAAAAGCCGCGTTGCGGATCTTCAGCATAAAAACGGGCTTCAATCGCCCACCCTTTCATACGGATATCTTGCTGGGCAAAGGGTATTTTTTCGCCATGTGCAATGCGGATCATCCACTCAACTAAATCCAATCCTAAAACAAGTTCTGTAACCGGATGTTCGACTTGCAACCGCGTGTTCATTTCTAAGAAATAAAAATTCCGTTGCGGATCAACAACAAATTCAACCGTCCCAGCTGATTGATACCCCACTGCCTTGGCCAATCCTACTGCTTGTTCGCCCATCATACGGCGGGTCTTTTCATCAAGGAAAGGGCTTGGGCATTCTTCAATAACTTTTTGGTGACGACGCTGAATGGAACATTCTCTTTCGCCTAAATACAACGTTTTTCCATGCTGGTCAGCCAGAATTTGTATTTCAATATGCCGAGGTTGTTGGATATATTTTTCTAAAAAAACGCGATCATCGGCAAAACTATTTTTTGCCTCACTACGCGCCAATCTTAACCCCTCAAATAATTCCTTGTCATTCCAAGCAATCCGCATGCCTTTACCCCCACCACCGGCAGAGGCCTTGACGATCACGGGATATCCGATTTCTTTGGCAATACGTAAAGCCTGGGCTTCATCAGTGATAGTACCTAGATACCCTGGCACAGTTGTGACACCAGCTTTTTGAGCCAATTTTTTTGATTCAATTTTATCCCCCATCGCCGCAATCGCCGTACTCGGGGGGCCTATAAAAACCGCACCCGCTGCTTTCACAGCGGCCGCAAAAGCTGGTTTTTCTGATAAGAAGCCATAACCTGGATGCACGGCCTCCGCACCCGTTTGGCGGATAGCGTCAATGATTTTTTCCATCGCCAAATAGCTTTGGTTAGAAGGGGAACCGCCTATGAAAACGGCCTCATCCGCTTCCCGGACATGACAGGCATCGCTATCAATTTCAGAATATACGGCAACAGTTTTAATGCCCATACGTTGGGCAGTGCGAATAACCCGACGGGCGATTTCCCCACGATTGGCAATTAGTATTTTTTTAAACATTCCTTATACCTTATCCATCCAGCATCATTAAATAAAGATCACAGAAATTCGCCAAGTTAGATTATTCACTTGGCTAGAGGGGAATATTGTCATGCTTTTTCCAAGGGTTTTGAAGTTTTTTATCTTGCAATAAATGTAAAGCACGGCAAATCCTGTGCCTGGTTCCATGGGGCATAATCACATCATCAATAAAACCGCGTTTAGCCACAATAAAAGGATTCGCAAATTTTTGGCGATATTCTTCGGTACGTTGGGCAATCTTGGCCTGATCTTGGATATCAGCCCTAAAAATAATTTCTACCGCGCCCTTAGGTCCCATGACAGCAATTTCTGCTGTAGGCCAAGCATAATTAACATCACCCCGCAAATGTTTTGAACTCATCACATCATAAGCGCCACCATAAGCCTTACGGGTGATTACGGTAATTTTGGGAACCGTGGCCTCCCCATAGGCAAATAAAAGTTTTGCCCCATGTTTAATAATACCATTATATTCCTGCGATGTTCCCGGCATGAACCCCGGAACATCCACAAAAGTGACCAACGGAATGTTAAAACAATCGCAAAAACGCACAAAACGGGCAGCTTTTCTTGAAGCATCAATATCTAAGCAACCCGCTAAAACGGTGGGTTGGTTGGCTACCACCCCCACCGGGGTTCCGTCCATCCTTGCAAATCCCACGATAATATTTTTGGCAAAATCCGGCTG
>JBGAWJ010000046.1:0-11105 GCA_044227605.1 Alphaproteobacteria bacterium | reverse complement strand
GTCTGGTTATTTATTGCTTTTATCTCGTTGGATGATAGGTTCGATTGTTCTGGCCCTACTTCTACTAGCAGCTATTGCAGGCGGCCATTTAGCAAAGGCTGATGGCCCCACACAGGAACCAGCCCAGCCCAGCCCAGATTTTATTTTAAGAGAATCCGCTGATAAGCATCTTTCTAATAGCTTCGGCGTACATAATTTTGTTCCAACCCTTCCATCTGCCTATGTAAAAGCTTTTGGTTTGGACAATCCCCTGAATTATTATTATTTTAAGACACCGGCAGAACTAAATGCGTTTTTACAAGGGACGGATCGCCTTCTCTACGATGCAAATGTTTCTTCTGCCCTTGTCCAACGACGACAAGCATTGGAAATTGCGGAAAGGATCTTAAAGGAATTCGACGGAGCGAAAACAAATGGTTTTTCCCCGGCTGATTCCCAACAACTGGCCCGTGATTTGCTGGAATATTCCAGGGATCGCCTGCTGTTTTCTGTATCAGGCAAAAGATAATCCACTCGTACCCACCGGTTTTAAGAAAAGCTAGGCAGCTTTTTCCTTTCTGATCAGAACGCCTGTACCCGTTTTAAATGCCAAACCCATCCGCCCTATCCAAATAGCCCGGTTTTGTTATGACCACCTAGCGGGTAAACTAGGCTTAGGAATGATGGAAGCTTTAATGACCCAGAACCAATTATACGCGTCAGGTCAAAAAATTTCAGTAACCCCCCAGGGGGAACACTGGTTCCGATCTTTTGGCATTGATTTTGATGACTTAAGAAAAAACCGCCGCCAATTAGCCTATCCCTGCCTTGATTGGAGTGAGCGGAAAGAACATCTTGCTGGCGCTTTAGGGGCAGCCCTGGCCCAACGGATGCTCAATCTAGGTTGGCTGGTCAAGAATAAACACACACGTGTCATCCTCATAACCGATAAGGGCCATCAGGGATTATTTAAGTATTTTGGGATTACCCTAAACAAGCCCCATAAAAAAAACCATTAGGGTTGGCCTAGATAAGGTATTTTGTTTTCCAGTTTTTGCTGGGGGGTTGGCGCCACCTTGTTCATACTAACCCAACCCAATCTTTATTTTTCCCTAAAGTTCTAACATTGATTGAATTAAAACGAATGGGGCTCGGCACTTTTTAATGCAGTAACTTTAACTGATGGGGACTATCAAGGGAAAAAGGTGGGATATCTGTCCAAAATACTTGGCCAGAGGGCAGGGTTTCCATTTCGTATTTGCCCACCATAACCCCTGAAGGGGCAGATAAAGGCGTGCCGCTGGTATATTCAAACATTTCCCCGGGCTTTAAAACGGGTTGAAGGCCAACGACCCCTTCCCCTTTTACTTCCAATACCCGCCCGTACGAATCGGTGATTTGCCAATAACGGCTTTTTAAGCAGACGGTTTCTTTGCCAGTGTTTTTGATCGTGATCTGATAAGCCCAGAAAAATTTCATTTCTTCCGGTATTGATTTATCTTCAAGAAATATAGGGCGGGCTGTAATTCGGATAGCTTTTGTGGTTTTGACATACATCTATCTGATCTCCCCTATCAACGAAAATTAAGGGCACCGAAGGTAACCCCTCAGCGCCCTTAAACTTTAACAAGTTACGAATAGAAATTAATGCGTCTTATTGCATTAAGATTTCCGCACGACGGTTGCGGCGATCTGCAACACCATCATCTGTTGGGATGGCAGGTTGCTCTTCACCACGACCAGAAGTCGTAATTTTCTCAGCAGCGACACCCGCGCTGATCAAGGCGCTACGAACGCTATCCGCACGGCGTAATGATAAAGTCATGTTGTAAGAAGCGGGACCACTTAAGTCGGTATGTCCAACTACTGTCACATTCTTCACATTGCCTTGTTTAATTTGTGTAGCAAATTTTTGAACCACAGCTTGAGCAGCCTGTGTTAAATCTGCGCTATTGAATTGGAAGTAAATCACATTGCCAACCGGTTGCGGAACAGCCTTCCCATCTAATGTTGCCATCGCACGGTAGAAGCTATCGCGGCAAGCAGCAATATCTTTTGGTTGGAAATTTTCTTCCTGTTGCTCAACCCAACAATCGAAACGGGCTTGGGCAATGGCAGCCACTTTCGGCAAGCGTTCACGACCGCCGCCATTTAAAGCACTGACCAAACGGGCACGGGCTTGTGCCAATTCATTGACTTTATCCGCAGGCAAATGCCAGTTCTTCAGCTCTTCTGGTTGCACCAATTGACCGCGCGCAGAAGATAACCCTTTACGGGCATAATTATTGGCATCAACCCAATCGCGTTCATAATCTGCTTCCAAAAGGGTTAATTGGCGATATTCTTCCACTAAAGCTGTGGTAAAAGCACTGCCGCCGGTTGGTTGTACACTTCGCATTTGATCGATATTGGTTGATCGATATTGGTTCCACATCCGGCCAACACGCCTGCCGTGGCAATAACGGTAAATAACTTAAGTTGGTTCATTTTATCCTCTTTCTTCTATTACTCAATTCTGGTTCACCTGATTTAGATCTGCCTTTATCATAATCTAATTCGGATTAATAAACATTTAATTTTTTACTTGGCAATACCCACTCAGACAGACAAGTAGCAATTGTTGATATACGGATTTCACCAAGCATTGTCAAAGATCTTTGTGTACATACCATCAATTATCAAGTACGTGGTGCCAAAATGTCACAAACAAAAAGGGTTTTTATTGCTTTTGACAAATCTTTTTATGATTGTTTTTACAAAAGAAGCTGCTTATCTTGAAAATGTATTTTAGAAATTAGCTGATGCTGTTCCATCTACCCAAACCTCTGATGATTGCTGATTTTTTATTTTAAATATTTTGAACCAAATCAACTATATCCAGGAATTCATTGCCTTTTAAAGGAAAGAATCTGAAAAATGCACCCAACCCCGACCACCACTTTTGACATTGACCCCCTCAATCCCGCTGGCACTGATGGCTTTGAATTTGTCGAGTATGCCGCACCCGATGATGGTAAAGCGCTTAGCGCTTTATTTGAGAAACTTGGGTTTAGCTTGGTTGGGCGTCACCGTTCCAAAAACATCCTTTTATATCGGCAGGGAGATATTAATTTCCTATTAAATAATGAGCCTAACAGTTCATCCAAAAAATTTGCTCAAAACCATGGGGCCTGCTGTTCAGCAATCGCCTTTCGGGTAAAGGATGCCAATCGCGCCTATCAACGCGCCGTGAAACTGGGGGCCAAAAATGTCCAGCCCAACAGCGGCATCCTGGAAAAGGTGCCTGTCATTGAAGGGATTGGTGGCAGTTATTTGTATTTGGTCGACCGGTACGGTAAAAAAGGCAATATTTATGATCAAGTTTTCGTGCCCATCACCCCCACACCTACGAAAATACCTTCCATGGGATTAAGTTATGTCGACCACCTAACCCATAATGTTTATCGTGGCAATATGGATAAATGGGCTGAATTTTATCAGCGTTTATTTAATTTCCGTGAAATCCGCTATTTCGACATTGAAGGTAAATTAACAGGCCTTAAGTCAAAAGCCATGACCAGCCCCTGTGGTAAAATCCGCATTCCCATCAACGAAAGTTCGGATGATAAAAGCCAAATTGAGGAATATTTGAAGATTTATAAGGGCGAAGGGATCCAACATATTGCCTTGGCAACCGATGATATTTATAAAACCGTTGAAAGCCTGCGGAAGCGCGACCTGAAGTTTTTAGCAGCCCCACCGCCTAGCTATTATGAAATGCTGGAAAAAAGGCTTCCAAACCACGGGGAAGACGTGCCGCGGCTGCAAAAGAATGCGTTGTTGATTGACGGCTCGCCAAACGGGGGATTACTTCTGCAAATTTTCACGGAAACCGTTATTGGGCCTATTTTCTTTGAAATCATCCAGCGCAAAGGGGATGAAGGGTTTGGGGAGGGCAATTTCAGGGCCCTGTTTGAGTCAATGGAACAAGACCAAGTGCGCCGCGGCGTGTTGAAAGCGAAATAGGAAAGATGAAAAAGTTGATTAGGGTGGAACAGGTATATCTGCCCTAATCAATTTTTCCCCAACATTTTTGGTTGACGAGTGGATCTTTTATGGTTACATGAAAGGGTATCCAGCCCCTTTGGCGGAATTGGTAGACGCGCCTGACTCAAAATCAGGAGTCGAGAGACGTGCTGGTTCGAGTCCGGCAAGGGGCACCAGTTCAAAAATACCTTCTAACCACATATTTTTCTTCCTACCCTTTAATCTCCTGTTGAATTTTAAATCTGCCATACAAATATATAACCGCCCCTTTATTAGGGTGATTGGCAGATGTTACCCAATCTCCAGCCTACCAAACGGGTTACACTGAAGTCAGCCCTTGCAAATGAGCATGAAATATTTTGCCGCAACCTGAAAAATGGAAATATTCAAGCTGGCAGGTTGATTAGCCCCGCCAATGCTGAAGCAAGCTGGCTTGGGGGTGAATATGGCTAAAACTGAAACCAAATCCTGATCCCCTATCATGACAACCGCGCTCATCACACTGGCTGTTCATCTGATAGTATGCCCCTTAGATTAGGGTAATCCCGCTAGCATCAAACTGGCGGGATTATTTTTTGGCGTGAATGTTTTGAAAATTCATACTTATCCTACATGTTCATCGTCTATCAATTCGTTTGGATTTGTCAATATCCGCCACCCCGGCGTTTTCCTATCCCTTAAAACCTGCAACCTTTTCTTAATAAATTCCGCGCAAGCTAATAATGGATACTATTTAATTACTTGAAATATTATTTAAGCATCGTATTATCATAAATATGATGCTCAAGTAAATCATTGTACAATAGTAAGGGAGACGATAAAATGACCCATAATCATATAAGGCTCAGCCAACCAGGCGACAGTGGGTACCGCCGCGGACGAAATGGAATCTTGTTTGTGTATTATCCCTTAACCTCCACCGAAGATATAATGGTTTGGTCGGTTTTAGATCGCAAGGAACTGGCCTATATCATCAGAAAAATCGCTATGCAAAAAGACAGGCATCCTAAATCCTATTCCTTACAGGATATGATAGCGTATATATGCCAGGAATATAGCGGTTCTGAAATTTATACTTTTGCAGATGTTAATGACGAATTTTTGGAAAAAATCCAAAAAGATGCCACAGGGGATTTTACCCGAGAAGCCATTCGTCTTGATTGGGTTGTTGAGCAGAAGCACAACACCTAAATCAAAAGGAAGGGATTGTTCGTTCAACCCTTTAAGCGATGGAACTGACCGGAAAAGATATAAGAAACATAAGATTATTCTTGAAAATGAATAAAAATAATTTTGCAGAAAAAGCAGGGCTAAAAGGTTCCTATGCACGGGGAAGTGTTTACCGCTGGGAACGTGATCTTCTACACCCATCTGCCACTACCGTGTCCAATATTCGCAAGCTGTTTTTCTCAAGCAAGCTAGTATCGGCCATGCAAATCGTGGCCTATGCGATGGCCGAGATTAAGGACATTCCCAAAAAAATAGATTTAACCTTTTATGCGGATGAAGAGGCATACCGGTATTTTCACGGTGATGATGCACCACCCTTTTGGCTTTTTCAGGAAACCAATAGGGAGGTGGTGGAATTGATCAAAAAGCTTGGGATTGCGGTTAGTTTGCTGGAAATAAGCAAGCCGATTTATGAAAAATGGCTGCAAAATCGGGGAATCGAAGATAATCCCCAAAACCGCACCATGTTTATAGGGAATGATGGGTGATCATATCATAGCGATTGCACGGGCGGATTAATTGTACCCAATAGCCATAAGACCTATTTCCTTCTTCAATAGTGGATCTCTAAGATGATAAAACCCCATAAGCTTTTGGATAGGATTATACAGGGACATTATCACAATATTTCCTTTGATGATTTTATCCGACTAATCGAGCTAACCGGCTTTGTTTATTTACACACAACAGGCAGTCATGTGCTTTTTGATCATCCAAAATATCGGATATTGCTTAATATCCAACCGGATCGCAATAAAAACGCCAAACCCGCACAAGTAAGAGAGTTGAAAGAATTTATTATTACCTATAATATCAAGGTAGGAGAATAACTATGCAACATCACTATCATATTGATTTAGCGTGGTCTGATGAAGATCAAGCCTGGATTGCCAGAGTTCCAGACCTTAGAGGCTGTACGGCCCACGGTGAAACCGCTGCAGAAGCTGCAGATGAAATCCAAGTGGCCATTGGTCTTTGGCTAAGAGGTGCTAAGGAGCGTGGTTATGAAATACCAACCCCATCTTATAAACCTAAATCTGCCGCTGCATAAAAATTCATGTCACATCGGTATGCTATGACCGTCTTTCGGTCAAAAGAAGACGATTGTTGGATCGCTAGAGTTCCTGATCTTCAGGGCTGCACGGCCCACGGTGAAACCGCTGAAGATGCAGCTCGCGAAATACAAACTGCTATTCAGCTTTGGCTTGAAGTGGCAAAGGAAGATGGCGATCCAATCCCAAAGCCCAGATATAACCCTGAAAAACTTAGAAAAAAAGCCGCCGCTTGAAGTTCGCAAATC
Organism: Alphaproteobacteria bacterium; assembly: GCA_044227605.1. GTDB lineage: Bacteria > Pseudomonadota > Alphaproteobacteria > JAEUKQ01 > JAEUKQ01 > JAEUKQ01. The sequence continues at coordinate 4,570 of JBGAWJ010000046.1, read as the reverse complement.
TGATGACGCACCGTCATTATCGTCTTCATTGGGCTTGGGCTGGTGAAGCACCTGTGGATCAGGCTTGCACAAATAAATTTTTTATATTATAGAAACAACAGGCAATCGCGGGTGTAGCTCAATGGCAGAGCAGAAGCTTCCCAAGCTTACGACGGGGGTTCGATTCCCCTCACCCGCTCCAAATTTTACCTTCTCATAGACACCTTGCCCCTCAATTTTAAAAAAGATAGCAACTATTTTTAATGATATTGTATTTAATAATGGCCCGACAAGGTCATAAATACTGGCATCCCAAATTTTTGGATTTTAAAGATTACCATCTCTTCAAGAGAAAAACCCGGTTTTGGAAAGTAAATAGTTTCTAAGCTGCAGAATATGATGGAAAATGAATCCGAATCATCAGAGAAAGGATAAGAACATTTAATAAACGTTACTGATGAGTATATGACATGATTGCTCCTAACCATATGCGCTGGGCTGCCGGTTGTTGGATTGTAACAGCAACCTGGTTAAAGGTTCCTTTAACCCCGATTGATTTGGGTATCGCAACCATTTCAGGATTGGCACCGGACTTGGACACACCCAAAAGCAGCATTGGCAAAAAACTGCCTTTTATCTCGCACCCGCTTGGCATGATTGTAGGGCACCGGGGCCTTACCCACAGTTTACTAGCAGCGGCCTTATGTGTATTTGGGATTGTTTGGGGAATTGGGCTGCAACAATCCCAACCTTTGTATCATTTGCTGTTATTGCCTTTTTTGATTGGGTACCTGTCACACTTGGTCGGGGATATGATGAACCCGTCCGGCGTGCCGCTTTTATGGCCTTACCCACAGCGATATACTTTTCCCTTGATCTGTTGGTCTTATAAATCACCGATTGAATTTATTTTCACTTGGCTCTTTTTGGGTGGTGCCCTTTATGGGTGGTGGGCAAGCGGTGGCTATGCGCTTTCAGCAGTCACCATCAAAAATTGGGGGGTATATTTATCTCCCTGAGCAGAACCTACAATTTTAATACCCACCTGAATACCTAATCTTTAAATGTGAAAAATTAAGGATGGACATGCGCCGCTGCTTCCATCTCATTCCCATCCTGATCAATATGCCGCCATTTGCGTCGGGTTAGAACGGTATAAGCAACTGGCACGACAAAAAGGGTCAATAATGTTCCAAACGTCATCCCTCCGACAATAACCCAACCGATTGGATGCCGGCTTTCAGCCCCTGGCCCACTTGCCAATGCTAAGGGCAAAGCACCCAAAACCATGGCAGCCGTGGTCATCAAAATCGGTCGCAAGCGTAGAACGGCTGCTTGCACGACCGCTTCCCGGATTGATCTTCCTTGAACCCGCAACTGATTGGAGAATTCGACAATCAAAATACCATGTTTGGTGATAAGTCCTATGAGGGTAACCAGGCCTATTTGGCTATAAATATTTAAAGTGCCGCCTGACCAACTAAGCGTCAATAACGCCCCTGCAATGGCCAAAGGAACTGTTAGCATAATGACCAGTGGGTCAATAAAACTTTCAAACTGGGCGGATAGAACCAAGTAAATAAATAGCAAGGCCAATCCAAAAATAAAAATGATGCTTTGGCTGGATTGTTTAAATTCTCGGGTATAGCCGGAATAATCAATTTGGGTTCTATTTTCTAAATCAAATTGACGAACCAGGTTTTCCATATACGTAACCGCCTCTGGCAAGCTATATCCTTCAGCCAAATTGGCCGTTAAGGTAACCGCAGGCAGCTTGTTGAAATGCCGCAATTCCCTGGCTGCTACGGTTTCGGTCACGGTCACGAGGTTGGATAATTGCACCATTTGTCCATCACTTGCCCGAACATAGATATTCTCGATATCTTTGGGGTTGGAACGCTCGGTTGCTTGAAGGCGTACAATCACATCATATTGCTCCCCATCTAATTTAAACCTGGTTACATTACGACCCCCAATCATGGTTTCCAGGGTTCGCCCAATCACGTCAATAGATACACCCATATCAGCTGCTTTATCCCGATTAACAACAATTTTTAATTCCGGCTTGTTCAACTCCAAATTGCTTTCCAAATCAACAATTTTTGGGTTCGCCCGACTTGCTGACTTAACGGCTTCAACCAAATTTTGCAATTGTTGATAATTACCGGTTGTTTGGATAACTAACGATAAAGGTTTATCCGTTGAACCCTGGCCAAGCGATGGGGGTAGTACTGGGAACGAGATAACACCGGTTATTCCCGCAAACATAATGGGTCCAAGCTGTTGAACAATTTCCCCAGCACCGCGTTGACGCTCACCCAATGGTTTTAATCCAATAAAAGATATCCCCCGACTACTGGTGGGGTATCCAACCACGGTAAAGTAACTGATCATTTCTGGAATTGTTTGATAAACCCCCTCTAACTGCCTCATATATTTATCCGTATAAGAGGGAGCTGATCCTTCCGGGCCAATCGTAATGCCAATGACAATGCTTCTATCCTCGGTTGGGGCTAATTCTTGCGGTATGGTTGTGACCAACATATATCCAAGATACGTAAAACCAAGAATCACGGGTACAATAGTGACCCTTAAATTTAACACTAACCCCAGCAATTTTTGATAGCCATTGGTGGTAGCCTCTAAGGCTCTCTCAATTACCCGGTAAACCCATCCATGGGTCGAATGCGGCTTTAAAAGCAAGGCACACATCATCGGTGATAATGTTAAGGCAACAAATCCAGAAATAATGACGGCCCCAGCAAGGGTTAGGGCAAATTCTGTAAATAGCCTGCCTGTTGAGTCAGTGGAAAATCCGATCGGTGCAAAAACCGCCGCCAATGTCAAGGTCATGGCAATAACCGCGAAGGAAATTTCACGCATTCCCTTAAATGCTGCGGCTAGCGGCTTTATCCCGTTTTCAATGTAACGGTAAATGTTTTCTAAAACAACAATCGCATCATCCACCACCAAGCCGATTGCCAAAACAAACGCTAACAAAGTCAAGGTATTAATGGAAAAACCGAAAAGATGCATGAGGGCAAAACTGCCGATTAAAGAAACCGGAATGGTGACCAAGGGCACAAGCGTGGCACGAAATGAACGAAGAAAGACAAAAATCACCAGCACAACTAAAAGAACTGCTTCCCCAATAGTTATAAATACCTCTTGGATCGATTGATCGATAAAAACAGCAGTGTCATAAGCAATATCTAGCCTCATCCCTTCGGGTAATGCTTTTTCTATCCCCGGCAGGATATTACGGATCCCTGCTGAAACCTCTAATGGATTGGCAGTTGATTGCTTAACAATTGCCAACGCGACCGCTGTTTGGCCCTTAAATCGCGTAATAGTTCTTTCACTTTCCGGTAAAATTTCAATATCTGCCACATCTCCCAATCGCACCAAGTAGTTTTCAGACTTGCGTAAAATAATATTGGCGAATTGTTCCTTGGTTTGCACGTCAGTTTCAGCCCTTACGGTAAACTCGCGCACATCCCCTTCCACAAGGCCCGCAGGTATTTCGATATTCTGTCCCCGCAGCGCATTTTCCACTTCTTGCACTGTTAAACCGTAAGCGGCCAAGGAATCGCGGCGGATATCAATCCTCATTGACTGCAATCTCTCGCCAAAAACTAAAACGTCTGAAACCCCGGTTACCGTCTGCAGACGGTTTCGTACGACCCTTTTCGCATAGTCTGTTAATTGGGTCGGGGAATGACGGTTACTTGAAAACGCTATATAAATGATGGGCTCTGCATCGCCCTCAGCCTTTGAGACTGTTGGTTCGTCCACATCGTCGGGGATAAAAGCCCGCGCCTGGCTGACCTTTTGCCGAACGTCATTAGCTGCCAAATCAATATTACGGTTAAGATTAAAGCGCATCGTAATCTGGCTACTGCCAGCCCGGCTATTTGATGTCATCACATCAACGCCCTCAATACCGGATAGGGCATCTTCCAAGGGTTTTGTGACTTGAGTTTCTATAATTTCGGCATTAGCCCCAGAATAACTCGTTGAGACAGTAACAATCGGCGGATCAATATTCGGGTATTCCCGAATAATTAAACGCTCATAACTAATAACCCCAAGCAATATGATCAAAAGGCTTAAAACAGTGGTAAAAACAGGCCGCCGGATAAAAATATCAGATAATGACATTGCGATTCCCTAAAACTCTGCCAAATAAACGTTTGCGCAAGTATTTACCTACTTAGGCGCCGCTGGTGGAGGGCCACATGGGCCACCCGGGGGAGGACCGCCTGGGCCGCCTGGAGAACCACAGGCAGGTAACGGTGCCACAGGCATTCCATTGAAAATCTTCATCATTCCGGCCACTACGATTTGCTCGCCAGCCGAAAGCCCCTCCACTATCTCAACTTTACCGGCATTCCTATCCCCTGTTTTGACAGGGGTCAGGGTAGCCCTGCCCTCTACAATCCGATAGACAAATTTTTGTTGGCCCATAAAGAAAACGGCTTGCTCAGAAACGAGTAACGCTTGATCCCTGGTTTCGTAAATCAAATTCAACCGGGCAAATAAGCCTGGCCTTAATTCGCCGGTATCATTAGGTAAAGTAGCACGGCTTAAA
>JBGAWJ010000045.1:0-11266 GCA_044227605.1 Alphaproteobacteria bacterium | reverse complement strand
AGCCAAAGATTGGGGCGCTGCCCATTGGGGCCAGCAGGTTTTCACCTTGATGTGTGACGGCACCAGCGATATGGTTGATCATCAGTTGAGTATTTTGTTGCATGCCCCCGCCCACGGAAGGCGGCAATATTACCGTTTTCAGACCAGATTGGATAATAACGAAGAATTAGATGATGCCAGTGCTGAAAATATTCGCGAATTAAAGTTATTAGGTGAGCATATGATCCAAACCAACCGCTCGGCCTTGCGTCATTTATGCCAGCAATTACTTGAGTGTACCCCGTCTACGCTTGAGATTGCGACTGTTTCTTCATCTTAACCGGCCGTCCATTTGACCATCAAAAATCAAGGTGCCTATTGCTAACTTTGACAGATGATGGTTCGTCTTAAAGAAAATCCCTGGGCAGTTCGATCAAATACTTGCTAATTACCATTGAAAAACTAGGGCATCATTTGGCCGTTTGGTGTGGTCGTTGTTGCAACCACCCTTAGAGGGTGTCGATATATCTAAAGGTTCCATCTCCTTTAGCGATTAGCTGTTGTTCCTGATCAAATATCTGGGCAGAGGCAAAGAATATCCTTTTGCCACCGCCCAATTGCTGGCCAATGACGGTGAGTGTACCGGTTGAAGGTGCTTGGCGGATAAACTGGCTAGTCAAGGCAATCGTCAAAGCCCGCCGGTTCTTGTGTGGCATATTTTCTGCTTGAAAAATGCCCGATAACCCAGCACCTATATCCAGCAACGAACATAAAATGCCGCCATGAGGGATATCCAAGGCATTCAAATGGTTGGAACGTAAAGGCAGCGAAATTTTAATAAAACCTAAGCGCCATTCTTCAATTTTATATCCTAGCCAATCATTATAATTCGTTGCCATTGTCAACCGTTCCTGCCATTTAAAAAGTACGCGATAACATATTATGCATCATTCCGCATAAGCCCCCAAAGACCGATAGCTCCAAAAATACCCAAAGGGCTGATGGCAGCTATTAAGGGGGATAAAATGCCTGATTGGCCAAAAGTTAACATAATCCCGTCAATGACAAAATAAGAAAATCCTAATCCCACTCCAATCATCAAATTCTGGGCGATATTCGTTTTTCGGGGCAATAATTGGGCGGCAGTGGAAGCCAATAAGATCATGATCAGGCACATAAATGGACTGGATAAACGGCGATAAAACCAACTTTCGTAATAATAAAGGGGATGAAATCCGATTGAGGTGGGCTGGCTAAAACGATCAAGTTCGGAAAGGGTCAAGTCACTGCCGGGTTTAGAAATTTCCGTAATATTGGTTGGTTTTAAGGCGGTGATCCAGGCCATTTCTTTAAATGGCTCTGCTTTGTAGCCAATATTCTGGCTTCGGGTTTCTGTATTAAACACTTGCCCGTTTTGCAAGATCCAGCCTTGATGAGGTTGCCATGAGGCGGTTTCAGCGGTTATTTGTTGTAAAAGGCTGCTGTCTTTGCCACGCTTAAAAAGGGTAATATCTGTTAAGTAAGTTCCTTCAGCGTACACATTTCCGATTGCGATAAAATCATTGCCTTCTTTTAACCATAAACTTTTGATCAGGGGAACTTCGGAAATCAACGGATCGCTTGATTTAAAAGATTGCTGTTCCCACGAAACTAGTTCTTGTGCGGTGTAGGGGACTAATTTGTCAGCGCCTAAGAAAAATAAAACCATCATCAAAATGCCCGCCGGCATTAAAGATAGGAAAAATCGGTGGAAAGCGATCCCACATGCTTTGGCAGCCACGATCTCGCGGTTCTGCGATAAGCGTGATAAAAACAATAAACTGGCAAGTAAGATCGAAAAAGGCATCATCAGCATTCCGATATTGGGAATAGTAAGTAGGATATATTGTCCCAAAGCTGATATATGATGTTGATGCTGGCTTAAAACCCTATCTGCATTATTGGAAATATCCAGTAACAAAAATAAGCTGGTCAGAAAAATTAAAGCTACCGCAATATATTTCAGGTGCAGTTTAAATAGATACCAACGCAGTGTTTTCATCCCGTATCCTTTATCAATGAGCCAAGAAACGTTTTATAAAAGGTGTGTGATTAACCAGTACATTCATAATATTAAACCCCGGGCGGTAGGCGCTTAAATAAAAAATCCACATCCCCAGTGATCCAAAAATTAAAAATGGCAGCCACAACCCCAAGATGGGGGATAGCCCCGATGTGCCAACCAGGTTATACCCTAGCTCAATCAGTTGGTTATAAAGTATAATCACAACCAACCCTAATATAACCCCGCTTCCGGGTTTCCGGCGATGGGATGTCATCCCAAAGGATAGGGCCCAAAAAGGCAATATTAAAATGCTGAGGTTACGGACAATTTGCCCATGAATTTCAGCAATTATTTTGTTTTTTGATAAGGGTTCAGGGGGGGATGGCAATAAATCAATTAATTCGGTAAGGGTTAGCTCCCGCTCCCCGCCTTTGCTACCCCGATCGCGAAATTCTTCCCCAACCGCTGAGAAATTAAGCGGTAACCGGAAAGTGGAAAAAGATGATAAATCCATTTCTCCCTGTCTGCCTGTAGTCAAACGCAGGCCGTTTTGCAACCGGATAATCAGTTGATCTCCAGATGCCGTACGAAGCACTTGGGCTTTTTCGGCTGTGATAGTGGTTTTGTTTTGATGAGGGGGAGCCTGGCGGATAAAAATCCCTACAATTTCCTGCCCATCCCCCTGTTCATCTTGAAAAATACGCGTGTTATCGATCGTAATGACGGTGTCGGGTAGCCCGAAAAAGAAGCTGCCTCGCTCTAGCGCGGCATTCCAAGTGCTTTGATTAATCAGATAAACAAGCGACCGGTAGCCGTAGCGTGTATGAGGCTGCAAATAACCTGTCACGATAAAAGTAATAATTGTTAAAATAACTGCAATCGCCATGAGGGGTTTTAGCAATTGCGATAATCCAACCCCCAGTGATTGGATCGCGTCCCATTCCCCATAATGGGTTAATTTCATGCTGACAAACATTAAGCTTATAAAGAAGGCGGCAGGAATGGCGATGCCTAAATAATGGGGGATTAAATTGCCAAGCATCTGGGCAACCACATAAAAAGGCCCCGCTTTGCTGATGACCATATCCATTAAGCGTAACAGCCTTTCTAATAGCAAGGCAATTAAGGCAATACTAATCGAACCCGTCAACGGCCAAAACAGATCACGTAAAATCTGTTTATTCAAGATTGGGGAAGAACGAAAAGGCCTTTTTTTAAAGTCAGCCCCAGGCGAGACAGGTTGATCCGACATTATGAACACCAACAGTTCTGAAATTTTAAAATTAATTCTTGTTCTATTTCAGCGGGCAGGAACGAAGATAGGGAAAGGTCGGGGGGCTTTGGCCAGGAAGTGTCTAAGAAACTGTTGCCAAGCCATTGGATGGGTTTTTGATATCTCGGGATGACATGCCAATGGACGTGGGGATCAACCATCATCAACATCAGATAATTCAATTTATCATAATTCCATAGTTTTTTTAAAGTTGCCTCTATAGCCTTGATAACGGTCGATAATTCGCTAAAAGCATCCGGGGGAATTTCTGACAACTGGGTCTGATCACCGCGGGCAGCGATGACCAAGCTGCCAAGGGTTATTTGGGGCCGCCTTAATAAAACCAGCCAATAATGATAAGCTATAATGGTTGTATCCGGGTAACCGAACTTAAGCAAAGTTGCATTCATATATACTGTTGTTATCCATTATAGTGTTTGTAAAGGTTACCCAGATTCATGGGGTGTCAGTGTGATACCGGGACGACAATATCAAAATTGCCTTCCTCTATAAAGGGGGATAATAAGTTCCGGGACAAGCCCCGGACACGCACGTGGATATTCCAACCCTCAGGCAACTTTGAAATTTCATATAGATGATAGCGTGCATAACCTTTGGGGTTTTTAAGGCTGGCGGAGGCTGAGGGTACGCCAATGACAGGCACGTCACCAGCAGGGCCATCAACCGCCCGCAACGAAGAAACATGCATATGGCCATGCAAGATCAATTCAGCCCCATGCCTACGGATTATTTCAAGAAAGGGCTGAATATCTTTTAATTGTTTGCGTTTATGGCGGTCACTAGAAAAGGGGGGGTGATGCATCAAAATAATCCGGCAATAATCTTGCCCCGATAAGCCTGACAAAATCTGCTCAAGCTTTTCCAATTGACGATCGCCGATTAGGCCTGCTGCACTGAAGGGTGGCATGGGGCAAGCGGTCGACACACCGATGATGGCCAACGGCCCCCGTTGCCGCACATAAGGGAAAATCACTGTTTGACCAGTTGCACGATCATTGCCTATGTCATCCTGCATATAGCTTCTCCAGCAATTGAAGGATTGATCAAGGGGGACGTGTGTGTAGAAATCATGATTTCCTGGTATAACACTCAAATGTTCGGGATCTTGCAATTGTTCCAGCCAGTTGGCGGCATTTTTGTATTCTTCCGGCAAGGAAATATTGACGATATCACCCGTGATCACCATGTGATCCGTTTGTTGTTGGTGCAGGTCGGTTTTTAAGCTTTCCAGGACAGTTTTTAAATGGATGTGCCGACGGTTGAATTGCCAGGATAGGAACCCTATTAACCTTTTATTTAGTAAATAAAAAGGGTTTGAGGGATGAAAAGACAAATGCAGGTCGGATAAATGAGCCAAGCTATACATAGCTAAATCATCTAATAATTACGTCTGTAACGCAAGATATTATTTGATTGTAAGCACCTGGCCTATCATTTTTTGAGTTAATGCGTTGGCTTGAAACTATCCTGGGGTGCGCTCGTTTCGATTGTATCTGAATGATGCTAAGAAAATATATTTCTGAGATAAAATAAGTTTTCGTGCTACTTGACATCATCTCAAGGGAAACTTTGCGGTTATGGGCATAAAAGCTATTTGAACAGCTGCATAGAATATCTCCTGTACTGGATCTTCATCAAGATTTATTACCTAAAAAACTGATTGAATAATCATAAATTTGCGCTATGTTGGCCCGAGTGCTTGTTATCAAGTTTTTGATTTTTTTCTGTGATTTATGGGAAGATTTTTATCGATGAATGATCTACCTGCGTCAACGATTGCTGCCTATGTTTTTCATAGTTCCCCGCTTAAAGTTTGGGGATTGACCCCTAAAGATCGTTGGCAACGCTTAATGAAACCGGTGGGTGGGTCAGAGATACATATGGCGGATGATCAAAATCAGTTAGCAGAAGATTTTGCGCGATTGCCAGCAGTGCCGGATAAAGTATTTTTGATGAACGGCGAGTACATTATTGACCAGGTCACTTTTGACGCGCTGGTAGGTAGGCCCAATACAGTCTTGATAGCGCAAGAGGGAACGGGTTTTGTCATAGTCGCCGCTTACCTCAAAAGCTGCAGTCTTGAAGAATTACAAACTTTGCTGTTAAAAATAGATATTCAACCAGGCCAGCATGGTGAAATGCGCTTTTGTCAAGCCGTTGAGATGGCACAACAATATCATCGGAAATTGCGGAAAAAATACATTCCCTATGTTTTAAAAGTGGGAAAGGTACCGAAGAATCAAATTGAAAAGGTCATGTTTGATGGTTCTTATAAAGGGGTTACCGATATTGTTACCAAATATATCTGGCCGCCCATTGCTCTACCATTAACCCGATTATCAGCTTTTTTAAGATTAACCCCAAATAGTGTCACCAGTATTGGTTTTTTACTTATGCTGCTGGCCACATGGCTGTTTTATAAGGGGTTATTTGCTGAAGGACTGATTGCTGGATGGATCATGACTCTATTGGATACAGTTGACGGGAAGCTGGCGCGCGTCACCTTAACTTCTTCGCGGCTAGGCGACATTTTTGATCATGGCATTGATTTAATCCATCCTCCTTTCTGGTGGTGGGCTTGGTGGTACGGGGTACTTAACGTTTATCAATTAAATTTCCCCTGGGTTGGAGCCGACCTGCTGCTATTCTGCATTTTGAGTGGTTACTTGGTGCAACGCCTAATTGAGGGGTACTTTGTCCGGGTTTTTGGGATGCATATTCATGTTTGGCAACGGGCTGATTCTTTTTTCCGTTTGATAACGGCACGCCGCAACCCCAATCTTCTGATTTTAACTGCTTTTATGATATTCGACCGGCCTGAATGGGGCTTAGTCTGGGTTGGTATATGGACTGTATTTTCTTTGCTGTTCCATTTGGTGCGGCTGGTACAGGCGCAGTTAGCAAAAAACAAAAAGAATCCTTTGTCATCATGGCTAACCGAGTGAGTCCGGCGGTTGCCGTTATCACTAACCCGCATAGTTGGCGCAACCGGGAATCCAACCATTTGGCGGAGTTGTGCCATATTTTACGTTTCTATCCGAATGTTACCCACCATATCCCACCCCATCTTCGCGAATTAGAAGAAATCATTAATCAGCTCATCCGAGATAAGCCTGACCTAATTATTTTAAATGGCGGGGATGGCACCATCCACCATATCTTAAGCCTTTTATATCAGAAAACCGGCTTTTCTAACCTGCCATTACTGGCTTTAATGACTGGGGGCACGACGAATCTCATTGCCGGTGAATTAGGCCTCCAAATATCCGTGGCCCAATTGCTTGAAAAAATCGATCAACAAGGTTTAACAAAACTCAATGTCCTAGCAAAGCCTGCCATGGTTTTAAATCATTCCGCCAAGGCTGTGCCTAAAATCGGGTTCTTTTTTGGTACGGCTGCTTTTACGAATGCCACCATCAGCAGCCGCCAACATATGCGTGTCAAAACCATAAAATCAACGCTATCTGTCCTTTTGCCCCTGGTACGCAGTGTATGGCAGGCGATCAAAATGACTATCGGATTGGTGTCTCCAACTGATCAAGCGCAATCGCTGTATCAAGGATATCCCGCAAAAATCATTCTTGAAGACCGGCTGCCCATCCTATCAAAGCAGACCCTTTTTCTGGCAACCACTTTAAGCCGGATGAGTTTTGGCTTGAAAGTTTTTTGGGGGAAGGGGGAAGGGGCCATCCGTTATTTATCTGTGCCTTTTCCTGCCTTTCGTTGGCTTTTTGCTATAGGCCCAATTTTGTGTGGACGGCCAACCGCATGGATGATTAAGCATGGTTATCAGAGTGGCAGAACCAGCAGAATAGTCATAGGGATTGATTGCCCTAGTTTTTTTGATGGCGAAGAGATACCTGTTTCAGATGTTCACCCGATAGAACTTGTAACTTCCCCCATTATCCCCTTTGTTATTTCATAAATCCATGAAAGATCCTACCCGACAAACCGGATTATATTCCTTGATCCAGCAAGAGATTGAAAAACCATCCCATCCGGCGGTTGGGGTTTTTAGGGACTATTTAAAAGAATATTATCCAAGCGCCCTAGGGATTTTATTTTACGGATCCTGTCTTTGGAATATCGATCAGCAAAGCCAAAATTTAGGCGATAATTTATTCGACTTTTATGTCTTGGTACCAGGCTATCAAGGAACGTACCAAAATAAAATTCAGGCTGTTGCTAACTGGTTGTTGCCACCCAGTGTATATTATATCGAGTTAAAGTGGCAGGGGCAAGTAATAAGGGCTAAATACGCTGTTATCAGCCTCAAACAATTTCGTCGGGGCAATGCTGGCTATAGCCTACAATCCGCTTTATGGGCGCGCTTTTGCCAGCCTGTACGCTTGGTTTTTGCAGCTGATGAGACTGTCAGGCAAAAAATCATCCTGATTTTATCGCAAGCTGTTATCACGATGATTGGGCATAGTTTGCCGCTGGTGCCGCAAATCTTTTCCCCCTCACTTCTTTGGGTTTCGGGGTTCCAGCAAACCTACAAAGCGGAAATCCGCGTTGAAAAGGATAATCGCGCTACCCAGTTATATCAACGATCAAAAGAATATTATGACCTGTTAAGCGCGGCGGCCTTTAAAGGCTTCCCCACTATTATCGCCCATAACAGGGAAGAAAATTATTTTGTAAAAGCCGGATCTTCGGCCAGCAGGCAATATTTGAAACGTTGTGTGAATAAATGGGGGTGGTTCAGCCAGCGTTTGGTGGGGAAAGTGCTAAATGTTCTGCGCTTGATTAAGGCATTGTTTACATTTCAAGGGGCGCTTCCTTATGCATTATGGAAAATAAAAAGGCATAGCGGTATTGATATTCCAGTCTCCGCTTGGAACCTACGTCATCCTCTTTTATCATTGCCGGTGTTACTAACCCGTTTTTATGCGAAGCGCCGCCAACAAAAAATATTGAAGAAATAATGAACTTTATCCTGGCAGCAATAATGCCCATGCAGCAATAATGCCCATGCAGCAATAATGCTTGTGTTATCCACAAAAGGCTGCTGTTTTTTTGGCAAATAATTTTTTGTAATAAATTGTCATAAATCGTGATTTTTATTCGTTCGCCCGTTGGGGTAAGATGAAGTACGTAAAATATTGAGATGCTAATATAATGATTAATTTAAAAACGATATCGAGTAAGAAATTGTCCCGTCCGGCGCTGCTTATAGATAAGATATTACCACAAATTGTCGATATCTTGGGGTGTTATAACAAATCATCAACAACTCAAAACATCACGCTTAAAACTGATTTATCTGCTGATTTGAACCTCGATTCTTTAGGGGTAATGGATTTGATGATGGATTTAGAAGAGAAATTTGACGTTACCATACCGCTTAACCTGATGCCGGAGATTAAAACGGTGGAGGATTTGGCGAATATTATCATTAAATTGGCCGCAGAAAGTTAAGAGGTTGAGCATGGGATTATTTGACAGGTTCCAAAATATACAGCAGCAATTCCAACGGTTGAAAGCTTCGGGGGATAGTCCATTCACCGTGCAAATGCAACAAATATTGTCGCAAACCGAAGCGATCATTGAAGGCCGGCATACGATTTTGATGGGGACTAATAATTATTTGGGTCTGACCTTTGATAAGCGTTGTCAAGAGGCATCCATCAAGGCGGTGCAGGAATCAGGGACAGGTACTACCGGTTCGAGGATTGCCAACGGCAGCTATGCTGACCATCAGGGGTTAGAAGATGATTTGGCTAAGTTTTACGATAAAAAATATTGCATGGTTTTTTCAACCGGATACCAGGCTAATTTAGGCATTATTTCAACCCTGGCAGGCCCGGATGATTTCTTGTTGCTTGATGCTGATTCCCATGCCAGCATTTACGATGGAGCAAAACTGGGAAGTGCCACGGTTATTCGTTTCCGCCATTCCATGGGCGTGCTGGGTAAAACGGGTCGGGGCCTATGCCAAGAGGATGGGGTTGAGGCCGATATTGATTTTGTGGTTGGAACATTTAGTAAAAGTTTAGGGGCAGTTGGGGGGTTTTGCGTATCCGACCATCCCCAATTTGAATATTTGCGCTTGGCCTGCCGTCCTTATATGTTTACTGCGTCCTTGCCGCCAGCAACGATGGCCTCTGTACGGATGGCACTAAAGATTGTAGGACAAGAGCCAGCGCTAAGGCTTCGTCTGTGGCAGAATGTGGAATTTTTCTATCAGCGCCTGCAGCAGTTAGGGTTCCGTTTAGGTACCACCAAAAGTCCGGTTGTTCCAATCTATATGCCTGATCCGGGAACAGGGTTTCGTTTCTGGCAAATGTTGTTGCACAGCGGCGTTTATGCCAATATGGCTTTACCACCGGCAACCCCTATGGGAACGGCTTTATTGCGTTTTAGCATTTGCAGCGCCCACCAGCAGGATCAGTTGCAAAAAGTCGTGGAAATTGTCAAACAGGTTGCAGATAAAATCAGTTATTTTACGGGTCAGCCCCTGGCTAGCATGGCTGTGGCTTGATCGAAGCCTCCTGACTGTTTGTTCTATACTTTATAGCCAGCCCATCTGCCGGTAGGCTGAGATCGTACGGGTTAATCCCTCAGAAAGAGGGATGAGGGGTTGCCATCCTTTCGGCCAATTTGTTTCCGGGAAATGGCAAACCCAATCAGGATGCAGAATTTCACGGATTTTCCCATGCCCTAAAATATTGATTGATGTTGGGTTAACCCCTTGCATCATGGCTGCAAAGACAGCATAACTTTTTAGCAGCCAGGCTGGGATTCGTAAAACGGACAGATGTTTTTGATGCAAAATTCGGGCTGTTTCACGGATCATGTCAATCCACAAATATCCCCCTTTTTTGCCGTCATCGGGTTCAAAGCTTTTGTTGACTGCTTCGGGATCGTTCGCAATATAGGTAATAAAACGAGCCAGGTCATGTACATGAATAAGGGAAAACCTAGATTTTAGGCTGCCTAAGATTGGCCCGAAACCCTTATTTACTAACTTTATTAGGGATAAAATTTCTTGGTCAAATTCGCCATATACGGCCGGTGGACGGATAATGGTTGTTTGAAGCCCGGTTATTTTTTTCAAATCTTCCTCAGCATAAAATTTACTAAGACCGTAAACAGATAATTTTTCCCGTGCCGCTAGGGAAGAAATAAAGATAAAGCGACCTTCCAGACATTCACGCTGGACGATTTCTGCAAAAGTCCTGGTTTGCTGGTGGTTGACCTGAAAAAAATCCTTAGCTTTAGCGGCCTTAATTAGACCGGCCGCATGAATGATCAGTGAACAGCCTTTAACCAATTGGCGAAGGGAGCGTTGGCTTCCCATATCCCCAATCACCACTTCAAACCGACTGTTAGCCAGTAAGGGGTGAAGGGGTAAACGTCGGCAAAGAATCCTGATCCGCCAACCCTGCTCATGTAATAAACGGACTAAATGACTGCCGACAAAACCGCTGCCTCCCGTAACGGCTACTAAACGGCCGGTCACGAAGATCGACTAGTCGGTTGATAATGGCCTGCCAAATAATTGGCTTTAGCCTTTGACCGGCTTAGTTTTCCTGATGATGTGTGAGGCAGGCTGCGGGGCGGGACCAATACCACCAGGCCGTCAGCCGCGCAGGTGCGGCGGATAACCCCCGTGGCCTCATGGACTAATTGCTGTCTCAGAAGTGGGTCTTGCAGGCGGCATTCTACCAAAACAACAATCTTTTCTTCATTATTTTCCGTTTGAATGGCAAAGGCTGCGGTATCGCCCTTTTTAATATCCGGTAACGTTTCAAGTGCCCATTCAATATCTTGGGGCCAAATATTGCGCCCATGGATAATAATCAGATCTTTGCTGCGCCCCGTGATGACAATTTCATCACCAAGCCTATATCCTAAATCACCTGTATCCAGCCAGCCGTCAGCCGACAGGACAGCTTTTGTCTCTGCAGGTTTTTGAAAATAACCGTGCATGACGCTTGGGCCTT